>ONCI01000005.1 GCA_900316255.1 uncultured Eubacteriales bacterium
CTTTCGGTTTTGTCTGAGCAACTCAACCTTAATACAGGCCACTCCTATTCGCTATCCTTTTTTTCACTTAACTGTCACACATCATTGTAAACCCTACAGGTTTTCTCATGAAGCAAAACGGAAACGACAAGAAGACAGGCGAATACTATCTCGGTTTGGACGTTGGCACCAACTCGGTAGGCTGGGCCGTTACAGACCCGGAGTATCGGGTATTGAAGTTCCACGGGAATGCCATGTGGGGCGCCCGGCTGTTTGATGAAGCGCAGGATGCCTCCGGCAGACGGAGCAGCCGCGTGGCGCGGCGCCGCCTGGCCAGAAGGAACCAGCGGCTTCGGATCCTTGAACTGCTCTTCGCGGAAGAGATCGCCAAGGTCGACCCCCTGTTCCTGCGCCGCATGGAAGAGAGCGCCCTGTGGCTGGACGACAAGACGGACCGCAGCTGCAGGTTTTCCCTGTTTAACGATCCCGCCTTTACAGACAAGGACTACCATCGCAGATACCCCACGATCTATCATCTCCGGCAGGAGCTGATGCAGTCTGATGAGCCGCACGATATCCGGCTGGTCTATCTTGCGCTGCACCACATTCTGAAGAGTCGGGGACACTTTCTTTACGCCAATGCAGGCGACGATGGTGAGATCGTGCCTGTTGAAAAGGAGCTGGAGGAGCTGCGCCGGATCCTGGAGGAAGCATATGCCGTTTCCTTCACTCTGGAGGACGAAGAAGGCTTCGTGTCCGCGCTGGCGAGAAACGACGTGGGGATCGGGGAGAAGCAAAAGCTTCTGAAAGCCGCCTGGAACGGGAAGGACGCGGAGGACGCGCCGGTCAGCTTGTCTTCCATGATCGACCTGTTGGCGGGAAAGAGCGGCGTGAAGCTATCGTCTCTGTTTGCCGATGAGAGCCTTGATCACGCGGAAATCAGCAAGATTTCCCTGAAAGCCGATCTTGAGGAGCAGTTCGACCTTTTGAGTGCGGCGCTGGGTGACCGGGTGGATCTGATCCTGCAGATGAAGGACGTCTTTGACGCGGCCAGACTCACCCAGATGCTGAGAGGCCACGCCACGCTGAGCGAGGCAAAGATTGCCCTTTACGAAAAGAATCGGAAGGATCTGCGTCTCTTCAAAGCCTGGGTACGCAGAACGATCCCGAAACGATACAAAGAGATCTTTTCCCTGAAAAAGGAGAGGCTCAACAACTACGCCGCCTACAGCGGATATCAGAGCAAAAGCGGCAGCTATTCCTGCACCCAGGAGGCTTTCTGCAAGTATCTGAACTCCCTGATCCCCTCACAGGAGCAGGGCAAGGGAGAAATGGCGCGTATCTTCCGGGAGATTCGGGAGGGCAGCTTTCTCCAGAAGCTGAAGGGATCGGAAAACGGCGTGATCCCCTTCCAGCTTCAACGACAGGAACTGAACGGGATCCTGGACCGGTGCGGACGCTATCTGCCCTTCCTGAACACGAAGGATGAGGACGGCTTTACCGTTTCCGACAAGATCCGGATGACCTTTGCGTTCCGAATCCCCTACTACGTCGGCCCGCTCAACAGCAAAGCCGGGGCCTATTGGGCCGTTCGTTTTCCCGGCAAGGAGCATGCGGCGATCACCCCCTGGAACTTCCGGAGTGTGATCGACACGGAAGCGTCCGCACGGGCGTTTATGTTCAACCTTGTCGGACGCTGCAGCTATACCGGTGAGCGGGTGCTTCCCCGAGACTCCCTGCTTTATTCCGAGTTCATGCTGCTGAACGAGCTGAATCCGCTGCGCGTCAACGGGAATCCCATCCCGCCGGAGGTCAAGCAGCGTCTGGTCCGGGACCTGTTCATGGCTTCCCGCAAGCCGGTGACCAAAAAGCAGATCCGGAACTATCTGCTGAGCGAGGGTCTGATCGGTCCCGAGGACGAGATCAGCGGTATAGACGATCGGATCAAATCCACGCTGAGATCCTATCATGATTTCCGCCCGATCCTGGAAAAGACAGGAGACGCCGAGCTTGTGGAGCAGATCATTGAGCATGTGCTGATCTTCGGAGAAGACCGGCGGATGCTCAGAAGCTGGCTGAAAAAGATCGCGCCCATGCTGGAGGACGAGGAGCTTTCCCGGATCTGCCGCCTGAAATACCGGGAATGGGGGCGGCTGTCCAAGGTGTTCCTGACCGGTCTGTATGACGCGGCCCCGGAGACCGGGGAAGCCCGCAGCATCATGGACCTGCTGCGCAGCACAAACGAGAACCTGATGCAGCTTCTCTCCACCCGTTATAGCTTTGCGGATCAGGCGGAAGAGCACCGGAAAGAGCTTTTCGGATGCGGAGAGAGCCTGGACGCACGGATGGAGAGCCTGTATCTTGCGCCTGCGGTACGCCGCAGCGTGCGCCAGACACTTCGCATCGTTGACGAGATCGTGGATATTCGTAAAAGCGTGCCCAGGAAGATCTTCGTGGAGATGGCGCGGGACAGCGCCAAGGACATGAAGGGGAAACGCACCGAATCCCGGAAGGCCAAGCTGCTTGCCCTTTACGCTTCCTGTCGGGAGGAGAGCGCGGCCCTGCTCCCCCGGCTCCAGGAGGAGGACGAAGGACGGCTGCGCAGCGACAAGTTATATCTCTATTATTCTCAGTTCGGCAAATGCATGTATTCCGGAGAGCCCATCGATCTTGACGCGTTGATGGACGGCAGGCTCTTCGACATCGACCATATTTTCCCGCAATCGCGCATCAAGGACAACAGCCTTGACAACCGGGTGGTCGTGAAGAACACGCTGAACCGGGAGAAAACGAACGTCTATCCCATCAAGGCGGAGATCCGCACACAGATGCGCCCGTTCTGGGAGATGCTGCGCCAGAACGGCATGATCAGCCAGAAAAAGTATGACCGGCTGATCCGGCAGACGCCGCTCACAGAACAGGAACTGTCCTCCTTTGTGGCCCGGCAGCTTGTGGAGACCCAGCAATCCACCAAGGCCCTGACGCTGCTGCTGCAGGAGCGCTATGGGGACGCCACCCGCATCGTCTTCTCCAAGGCGGGGAATGTCAGCGATTTCCGGCACGATTTTGATCTGCTCAAGTGCAGGGAGGTCAACGACCTGCACCACGCCAAGGACGCTTACCTCAACATCGTGGTGGGAAATGTGTACTGCACCCGTTTTACAGACCGCTTCTTTGCCAACATCGGGAACGAGAATTACAGCCTGAACCGGGTGTTTGAATACGACGTGCCCGGAGCCTGGGACCGAAAAGAAACCATCAAGACCGTGAAGCATTTCATGGCGAAGAACAATCCCATCGTGACGCGCATGCCGCGGGAAGTGAAGGGACAGCTCTTCGATCTGCAGCCAGTTTCAAAAGTGGAAGCTAAAATCCCCAGAAAGCAAAGCCTTCCTGCTGAGAAATATGGAGGGTATACAGGCCGTTACGCATCTTTCTTTATACTTGTGGAACATCAAAAAGGGAAAAAACGTATTCGTACTATTGAACCCGTATATCTTTATGCAAAGAGGCTATTTGAATGCGATCCTCGAGAGTACTGCAGAAAAGAATTATCCTTACTTAATCCTGACATTATTGTCCCTATGATCCGAGTCGACTCGTTGCTTGAGCTTGACGGAACGAGGCTTTTCATTACAGGAGGGAGTGATAGCCAAGGAGATGGGCGAGATGTCTATGACTTGTCGTCGCAGCTGATTATCGATTATGACAGGCAGAAACTGATTAGGGCCATCTTCAAGTTCATAGATCGCGCCGAGGGAAGGAAAGAAGAGATGACTCCTACTGCCTGGGATGGGATCGATGAAGAAGACCTGATAGAGCTCTACGATTGGTTCACACTTAAACTAGATGCTCCGATATATCGTGAACTCTTCGTTCAAGAGAGGGAAATGCTTGAGCAAAACCGCGAAAAATTCGAAGCTCTCTCTCCTGCTGCGAAATGTCGTATCGTTAAGCAGATTGTCTTGATGCTGCAGTGCAATGCCGTTATTCCGAATTTCACAGAGCTGTGTGGGAAAAAAGTTGGCAAACGCATTAGGAAGAATTGCAAACTGTCAGGGCTGTCATCAGCCTATCTCATCCATCAATCCGTGACCGGCCTCTATGAGCGCCGGGAAGCTCTTCTGAAATGAGCTGGCGCATCGTCTCTATCTCCAGCATGTGCAAGCTGGATTACAAAATGGATTAGTGTAATTTCAAGTGGTAGTAAAACCGTTCCAGATGGCCGGGTCCGCGATCCCGCGTTTGAGAGTAGTGTAATTTCAAGTGGTAGTAAAACTCCGCACCTCCTGTCCGCGGTTCGCGTCCGGTTTGAGAGTAGTGTTATTTCAGGTGGTAGTAAAACCGGGTTGCCGCCGCTGCGGACCATGAACAAGTTTGAAAGTAGTGTAATTTCAAGTGGTAGTAAAACCGAGATCGCCCAGGCGATCATCAACGGCGAGTTTGAGAGTAGTGTAATTTCAAGTGGTAGTAAAACATTGTGCTGTGTAGCCCATCAGCCAAACCTCGTTTGAGAGTAGTGTTATTTCAAGTGGTAGTAAAACGACCACATGGCCGTCCAGCCCCAACACGTAGTTTGAGAGTAGTGTAATTTCAAGTGGTAGTAAAACTCAAACCACGCGCAACTGTTCAGCCGCAGAGTTTGAGAGTAGTGTAGTTTCAAGTGGTAGTAAAACACTCGTTTCGCTCTTTCAGGCGGCGGTTTTGTTTGAGAGTAGTGTAATTTCAAGTGGTAGTAAAACCTGGATCAGCGCGTCCTGGGTGTCGTCCTTGTTTGAGAGTAGTGTAATTTCAAGTGGTAGTAAAACCTGGCCTCATCCGTGGGCGGGTGGAAGTAGGTTTGAGAGTAGTGTAATTTCAAGTGGTAGTAAAACGCTTGACGCTGGCATCCTGCTCCGCAATTTGTTTGAGAGTAGTGTAATTTCAAGTGGTAGTAAAACTGCGCCCAAGGTGTGATAATGATAGACTCGGTTTGAGAGTAGTGTAATTTCAAGTGACAAGAAAACCAGGAGAAAGCCAAACGGCGATCTCCTGGTTTTTTATGGGGAGAGTTCATCAATCATCTGTCTTGCGCCGGGGGCGAGATCCTTCGCTGGCGCGAAGCCATGACAGGAACGGGAGGGGCAAGCCCCTCCCCTACGGGGAGACGGGGACCTCATCCACCGCAAGCGGTCCCCCTTCCCCGTGCGCGGGGAAGGCTTAGGGCCGCCGAGGGCATCTCGACGCGCGAGAAACGCGCGACGTTCCACGCTCTGCTCGGCCCCTACAACAAGACAGGCAGCGGGAGAGGACACCTCATCCGCCCCAGTGTGCGCACTGGGGCACCTTCCCCTCCAGGGGAAGGCGTTGCGGGACGTCGAGGGCGCCGTCCCCTACAGAGTTAGGCGAGCAGCGGGGCTCATTTCCCCTCTCAGTCAACCGGCGGGCGGACACGCCGGTTGACAGCTCCCCCCGAGGGGGGAGCCAAGTGGCGTGCGCTCCATTTTGGCAAGGGGGCCATTGCGGGGGACGGGCGGTCCTTTTGGTTTACATAATTTCTATTTCGGTTTACATATTCTGGTTTACGTAATTATATAATTTGTTTACATAATATATATGCGAAGCTCGTCGATATCGCGTTGAATATCGACGGGCTTTTCGTTTATGCATTTCGTTATTAGTTTACATAATACAAAGACATTCATCTATTTCAGTTTACATAATTTCTGTTTTTTTACACACCCGCGTTGTCCGTCCGGCGGAGATGGTCCAGCTTGCGGAGCTCGCCGCGGCCGACGAGGAGGGCGATGAGAAAGGCGGCAAGGTCGGAGGCGGCCTGGACCAGTTCGATGCCAAGCAGCGGCGCCAAGCCCAGCAGCCGCATGAGGCCCGGGAGCAGCAGCACCAGGGGTATGAAGGCCAGGCCCTGACGGGCCAGGGCCAGCAGGGTCGCCTTGCCGGTGACGCCGATGTTCTGCAGCATCATATTCAGCATCACCACCCAGGCGGTGAGGGGAAAGACCACAAGCTGGGCCCGGAAGGTGAAGGCCGCGATGTCCAGGGCCTCCGGGCTGGCGCCGGCCACCAGGTTGGTGATGGGCCGGGCGAAGACGAAGAACAGCGCTGCGATGCCCACCAGCACCACCGAAGCCACCCGAACGCAGTACCGGAAGGAGCGGAGCACCCGGTCATAGCGCCGGGCGCCGTAGTTGAAGCCGCAGACCGGCTGGAAGCCCTGGCCGAAGCCGATGAGGGCCGAAGAGAGGAACATCATGATGCGGTTGACGCCGGTCATGGCCGCCTGGGCCGCGTCGATGAGCAGCGGGTCCACGAGATAGAGGCCGATGGCGTGGTTCAGGCTGGCGGTGGCGATGCTGGCCATGCCCTGGCGGGCCAGGGAGGGCAGGCCGCCCTTGAAGATGCCCTTGAAATAGTACATCGTGGGGGTGAAATTGCGCAGGCGGATCTTCACATTGTCGCTGCGGCCCATGCCCACGGCCAGGATGCAGAAGCTGAAGACCTGGCTGATCCCGGTGGCCAGGGCAGCGCCGGCCACGCCCATGCCCGCGCCGAAGCCCATGCGCACATTGCCGACGCCGATGGCGTCCCCGGCCTTGAAGATCAGCACCGGGTCCAGGAAGAGGTTCAGCACCGCGCCGCTGGCCAGGCCCAGCATGGAGAAGAAGGCGTTGCCCTGCATGCGCAGCTGATTGTTCATGACGATGCTGCCCATCATGAAGGGCGTGGCCAGGAGGATAAAGCGCATATAGGCCACGGTATGGCCCAGGGTGGCCGGGGTCTTGGCGCCCAGGGCGCGGGCGAAGGGCACCCGGAACAGGAGGCCCAGCACCGAGAGCACAAGGCCCAGCAGCACCGCCGAGAAGAAGCCGGTGGCGGCCATCTTCTCCGCCTCCCCAAACTCCTTGCGGCCGAAGGCCCGGGAGATGAAGTTGCCGGAGCCGTGGCCGTGGTAAAAGCCGATGGCCTGGATGATGTTCATCAGCGGCAGCACCACGCCCACCGCCGCCACCATGCTGTCCTGCTCCAGGTGGCGGACGAAGAATGTGTCCGCCAGGTTATAGAAGGAGGTCACCAGCATGCTGATGATGGTGGGGACTGCCAGGCGGTTGATCAGCTTCTCCACCGGCTGGGTGGTCATGCGGAGATATTTTTCTTCCTTGGCGCTGTCCGGATTGCGGATCTGCTCGCTCATGGGCTGACTCTCCCCTGCTTCGTCGTTTTTTTCATTATACGACAGGAGGCGGGAAATTGCCAGCCCCGGGGCGGGAATCTTGCCGGGAAGGGGGAAATATGCTACAATACGGGCGAAGAAAGGGGGTGCCGCACCATGTCACAGGAGAAAGCCAAGGCCATCCTGGCCGCCGCGTCCCAGGCGCTGCAGCACAGCGGGCTGGAGACGGAGCGGCTGCGGCTGCGCCTGTTCCGGGAGGAGGACTTTCCCGATTTTTGCGCCTACATCCTGCAGAAGGAGCAGCAGCGCCTCAGCGGGAACGAGGAGATCGACACCGCGGAGGAGGCCCGGGAGCTCTTCGACTGGCTGCTGCACCCGCAGCATCCGCCCCTCCACTTTGCCATCGTGCTGAAGGAGGAGAACCGGGTGGTGGGCAACTTCTCCCTGGGCTACTCCCCTTTTCTGGACGCCGATCCCAGGCTTGCCGCGCGGAGAGGGCTCGCGCTGTCCTTTGTGCTGAATGAGGACTACTGGCGACGCGGGCTCATGACCGAGCTGCTCCGCGCCGCGCTGGACTGGGTCTTCCGGGAGACGGACCTGGACTTTGTGAACACCGGGTACTTCGTCTTCAACGAGGGCTCCCGCCGGGTCCAGGACAAGGCGGGGATGCCCCCCTTCGGCAGCTTTGTCTTTGAGCGGGACGGCAAGCGGATCCCCACGGAGGAGCGGGTGCTCTTCCGGGAGGATTGGGAAGCGAAGAACGAAAACCGCACGTAAGCCGCCCGCTGCGCGGGGAAGGTTGAGGCGGACGAGCGATGGTCGTCCCTGCGGCGGGAGGGCAGTGCTTCCCCCAGCGGGGGAAGCTCCCTCCAGTGCGCACACTGGAGGGTGATGAGGGAGAAGCCTCTACGATTTCCATCCGCCGGTTTTGATCCTGCCTTCTCCCTCATCCGACATCCGCCTCGCGGGAGATCGGCGGATGCCACCTTCCCCCGCTGGGGGAAGGACAACTGGGCAAGCCCTCCCCTACGAGGGGACAGAGAAAACACATAAAAAGATCCGCGGAAGTGATTCCGTGGATCTTTTTCCTATTCGGCAGCTGATTTGCCAGGCCCTCCGCTTACTGCTTTTCCAGCTTCGCGGCCAGGTCCTCCAGGGCTTCGGTGAGAGCTTCCTCGAAGGAGGGATGGGGGCGCATGGCGAGAAGGAGCTGCCGGGGCGTCATGCCGTTGGCGATGGCCTGGCTGATCTGGGAGATCATGTCCGGCGCGTTGAGGCACATGAGCTGGGCGCCCAGGATTTTACCTGTCTCGGCGTGGGCCAGGACCTTCATGAAGCTGCGGCCCGGGTCCTCGATCAGGGTGCGGGCGTTGCCGCCCAGGACGCACTTGCCGGTCTTCACCGGGATGCTCCGGGCCTTGGCCTCGGCGTCGGTGAGGCCCACCACGGCGATCTCCGGCCGGCAGTAGACGCAGCTGGGGACCACCCGCATGTCCACCCGGCTTTCCTGGCCGCAGAAAAGCTCGGCAAAGGCCTGGCCCTGGGCGGAGGCCACATGGGCCAGCTGGGTGTTGGAAGCCACGTCCCCGATGGCGTAGACGCCGGGGATGCTGGTCTCATAGCGTTCGTTTACCTTGAGGATGCGGCCCTCCAGCTCCGGGGTGAGCCCCTCGGCAAAGAGGCCCTCCCAGGCGGCCCGGCGGCCTACGGCGCAGAGCACCGCTTCGCCCTCAGCAAAGTCCGGCTTGCCCTTCATGGTGAAGTGCACCCGGATACCAGTCTCGGTCTGCTCCGCCCGCTCCACCAGAGCGCCGGTGCAGACCCGGACATTTTTCTTTTTGAGGATCAGGGCCAGGTTCTGGCCCAGCTCCCGGTCCAGCATGGGAAGGAGCCGGTCCAGACCCTCCAGCACGGTGACATCGACCCCCAGGTCAGAGAAGAAGCAGGCGAATTCGATGCCGATGACCCCGCCGCCGATGATGACCAGGGACCGGTAGAGATGGTCCGGGCCCTGGAGCAGCTCCTCGCTGGTGAGGACATTGGGCAGGTCCATGCCGGGCAGAGGCAGGCGGATGGGCTCGGCCCCGGTGGCGATGAGGATGGCCTCCGCCGTGACTTCTATCTCCCCTTCCGGGCCGGTGACGCGCACCCGGTGAGGCTCCAGGATCTTAGCCCGGCCGCGCAGCAGGGGGATCTTCGCGCTCTTGAACATGGTCTCCACGCCGGCACTGAGAGTCTGGGCCACCCGGAGCTTATTCTGGAAGATCTCGCCCAGGTCCGCCCGCAGGCCCTCGGCGTGAACGCCCACGGCGACCCCCTCCCGGGCGGAGCGGTAGAGCTCGGAGCTGTGCAGCAGGGTCTTGGTGGAGACGCAGCCCCGGTTCACGCAGGTGCCGCCGGGCTCCCGGGCCTCCACAACGGCGACTCTTTTGCCCAACTTCGCCGCCCGCAGGGCCGCGGTCTGGCCCCCCGGCCCGGCGCCGATCACAAGAAGATCATAGTCGAACATGGCTGATTTCCTCCCAAATACCGCTTTGGATCTATCGCTTCCCGGATAGTTCAAGAATGAGGATGGAGAGAATGGGGAACGCGAGCCAAAGATACGAGTTCAGGGCAAAGATATTCATCTTTTCCTGCCCTTTTACGAATCTTGGGAATCGGTTTCTCAACCCGACGCCGAAAATGTCCGCTTCCTTGTCAAAACGGTCGTACTGAACAGACCAAACAATTGTGCAGATGATGGCAAAGAAGAAGCAGGTGCCCATCACATAGGGGAACAAATCCTCTCCGGCATCGATTTCCGCCCAGATCATCAAAGCGATAACGGCAAGACTGATAATCAGATCCTTTTTTCGGAACATCTGCTTCTCCCTTTCTGTCGATACGAATCAGCTTTCAGCCCTTCTGCCTGCGGAGCACCGGCTGGCGGGCGGCCCGGACCTCGTCGGGCCGGGCGATCTGGGCCTGGTGGGGCGCGTTGTGCATGAAGTCCGGGTCTTTTTTGCCCAGCTCATAGAGTTCCCGGAAGATCTGGGCAGCCCAGTCCAGGGTCTCCTTGCTCTCGGTCTCGGTGGGCTCCAGCATCAGGGCCTCGTGGACGATCATGGGGAAGTACATCGTGGGCGGGTGCATGCCGTAGTCGATGAGGCTCTTCGCCACGTCCAGGGCGCTGACGCCGGTCTCCTTCTTGTATTCCGAGAGGTCCAGCACGAATTCATGCATGCAGATCCGGTCAAAGGCGGGCTCAAAGCTGCCCTGGATCTGCCGCATGAGGTAGTTTGCGTTCAAGACGGCGTTCTTTGCCGCCTCGGGGATGCCCTCCCTGCCCAGGGTAAGCAGGTAGGCCAGGGCGCGGACCACCACAAGGAAGTTCCCCGCGAAGGCGCGGACCTGGAGATGGCCCGGCTCGTCCATCAGGGCGGAATGGGGCAGGAACTCCTTCAAAAAGGCCTTGCAGCCCACGGCGCAGGCGCCGGGACCGCCGCCGCCGTGAGGCGTGGCAAAGGTCTTGTGCAGGTTCATGTGGATGCAGTCAAAGCCCATGTCGCCGGGGCGCACCACGCCCATGACGGCGTTGAGATTGGCCCCGTCATAGTAGCACAGGCCGCCGGCCTCGTGGACCAGGCGGGTGATCTCCAGGATGTTCTCGTCGAAGAGGCCCACGGTGTTGGGGTTTGTGAGCATGAGGCCCGCGGTGTCCTCCCCCAGGACCGCCTTCAGGGCCTCCAGGTCCACGCAGCCGTCCGGGGCGGAGGGGATGTTCACCACCTCGTAGCCGCACATGGCGGCGGTGGCGGGGTTGGTGCCATGGGCGGAATCGGGCACGATGATCTTGCGGCGCTTCGTATCGCCCCGGCTGGCGTGATACTGCTTGATGAGCAGCACGCCGGTAAACTCCCCGTGGGCGCCGGCGGCGGGCTGGAAGGTCATGCCCTCCATGCCGGTGATCTCGCAGAGATATTTCGCCGCGGTGTCCAGCACCTCACGACAGCCCCGGGTGTGCTTCTCCCCGGCCAGGGGATGGACGCCGGTGAAGCCCGGCAGGGCAGCCATATCCTCGTCGATGCGGGGATTGTACTTCATGGTGCAGGAGCCCAGGGGGTAGAAGCCGCAGTTCACGCCGTGAACCCGGTGGTTGAGCTCGGTATAGTGCCGGGCCAGGTCCACCTCGCTGAGCTCCGGAAGGGCCGGCGCGGTCTCCCGGCGGAAGGCCTCGGGAAGCTCCGTCTTTTCCACGTCGCAGTTCGGCAGCAGGTCGCAGTGCCGGCCGGGAACGCTCTTTTCAAAAATCAGCTTCATTTTGCCAGCACCTCCTTTACCAGGGCGATGGCCTTGTCCAGTTCCGCTTTGCTCTGCTTCTCGGTGGCGCACCAGAGGACGCCGCCCTCCACGGGCAGGCCGCCCAGGATGCCGTTCTGCTCCAGGGCAGCCAGTACCTCCACCTGCCGGGGCAGGCTGGTGACGAACTCATGGAAGAAGGGGCCGGGGTAACGCAGCTCCACCCCCGGAAGGGCGGTGAGGCCCCGCATCAGGTAATGGGCCTTGGCCATGCACTGCTCGGCGGCCTCCCGGAGCCCCTCCGGACCCATGACGGCCAGATACACCGAGGCGGTGAGGGCGCAGAGGGCCTCGTTGGAGCAGATGTTGCTGCTGGCCTTCTCCCGGCGGATGTGCTGCTCCCGGGCCTGAAGGCTCAGGACATAGCAGCGCTCCCCTTTTGCGTCCACGGTCTCGCCCACGATGCGGCCGGGAAGCTTTCGCATGTGCTTCTGGGTTGTGGCCATGAAGCCCAGATAGGGCCCGCCGTAGCCCAGGGGCAGGCCCAGAGGCTGGCCCTCGCCCACGGCCACGTCAGCGCCGCAGTCCCGGGGCGTTTTCAGCAGGCCCAGGGAAATGGGGTTGCAGCCCATGACGAAGAGGGCGCCGGCGGCGTGGGTCATCTGCCCCAGGGCATCCGCGTCCTCCAGCTGGCCGAAGAAGTTGGGCTGCTGGACATAGAAGGATGCGATCTCCGGGGTGAGCATCTCCTTTAGGGCGTCCATATCCGTCTTGCCGTCCTTCACGGGGACCACGCGCAGCTCGTCCCCGGTGCCGTAGCAGTAGGTCCGCACGGTGTTGATCACGTCCGGGTGGGCCGCGCCGGAAATGAGGGTGACGCGGCGCTTCCGGTCCCGGCACATGGCGGCGGCCTCGGCGGCGGCGGTGGCGCCGTCATAGACGGAAGCGTTGGACACGTCCATGCCGGTGAGCTCGCAGATCATGGTCTGATACTCAAAGATGGACTGGAGCACGCCCTGGCTCATTTCGGCCTGATAGGGCGTGTATGCGGTAAGGAACTCCTCCTTGGCGGGGATGGACTTCACCAGAGCCGGGATATAGTGGTCATAGGCCCCGGCGCCCCGGAGGATGGTGGAGAAGCGGGTGTTCTTCTCCGCCATCTCGGTGAGGGTCCGGCCCACCTCCAGCTCGCTCATGCGGTCGGGCAGGTCCAGCTCTCCCTCCAGGAGCATGTCCGCAGGCACGTCCCGGTAGAGCTCCCGCCAGGAGCTCAGCCCCACGGCCCGCAGCATCTCCTGCCGCTGGGCCGGGGTGGAAGGCACATAGCTCATGTTGTTTCCTCCCTGTGCAGGCTTCTCAGTGGGTGCACTCGGCCTCGTACTGCTCGGCGCTGAGCAGGTCCTCGGTATCGGTGACGTTCTCCACCTTGATGATCCAGGTGCCGTAGGGGTCCTCGTTCAGCTTCTCGGGAGCGTCCAGCAGCTCCTCGTTCACGGCGCAGACGGTGCCGGTGACGGGGCTGACCAGGTCGCTGACGGCCTTGACGGATTCCACATCGCCGAAGGGCTCGCCGGCGGTGGCCTCGTCCCCCACCTCGGGCAGGTTCACGAACACCACGTCGCCCAGCTCGCTCTGGGCAAAGTCGGAAATACCGATGACGGCGATGCCGTCATCCATGCGGAGCCATTCGTGATCGCGGGAGTACTGCAGTTCTGCGGGATAATTCATGATGATAACCTCCATTTTATGATTCGTAGGGGAGGGGCTTGCCCCTCCCGATTGTACAGGTCGGGGAAACGGATTGCCACGCCAGTGTGCGCACTGGCTCGCAATGACAGATGTTGGGAATCAGAATCCGATCTTTCCTGCGAAGGCCTCCAGGGCGTCCTCGAAGTCCTTGTCGTCAAAGCAATAGCGCATGGCGGTGTAATCGGCGCGGAGGCGGCTCACATCCTCGGACACGTCCTCGCCGCGGAGGATGCAGGCAGCCATGAGCTGGGCAAGCTGGTCGAATTCCTTTTCTCCGAAGCCGAAGCGGGTCATTTCGCTGACGCCCATGCGCAATGCGCCGGAGGCGGTGAAGCCCTCCTCGTCCGGGGTGGCCTGGTAGTTCACGATGATGTTGTTCCGCTCCAGACGCTTTGCGATCTCGGCGCCCTCGCCGTAGCCCACGGAGACCAGGACCTGGTGGGTCTCGGTATAGCCGATGGCGGGATCGCCGCAGACCCGCAGCCCCGCGGCCTTCAGGGAGCGGGCAAAGCTCTTGGCGTTGCGGATGACGGCGGACTGGTAGGCGTCCTTGAAGGCGTTCATCTCGTAGGCCGCCATGAGAAGGCCCAGCTGGGTGCCCAGGTGATGGTTGGAGACGCTGCCGGGGAAGGCCCGGTTCTCGATGCTCTCCCAGAGGCCGTATTTCAGTTCGTCCTCCCTGTAATTCACGGCGATGACGCCCCGCTGGGGACCGAAGAAGGTCTTGTGGGTGGAGCCGGTGACGATCTCGGCGCCCTCCCGGAAGGGATTCTGGAAGTAATCCCCCGCGATGCCCAGGACGTGGGCCATGTCGTACATGATGGTGGTGGGGAGCTTCTGCTCGTCCACGTATTTGCGGATCTCGGCCACAGGCTCCTTGTGGATCACCATGCTCTTGCCGAAGATGATGAGCTCTGGCCGGTACTGGTCGATGACCTTCTTGGTCTCCTCCACGTCGATCTTGAAGATGTTGTCTTTGCAGACGGGGAAATTCACCACGGCGCTGCGCTCGGTGACCGGATCGATGGCGATATAGTCATGCAGAGCGCCCATGGGCTGGGCAGAGAGGTGGCCGCCCTTGATGATGTGGTTATTGAGCACATAGCCCAGGCGCTGGGGGGTGTGCTTGCGGTCCAGCCGGTTCTTCCAGTCCATCAGGGCGGAGAAGGTGCAGGTATTGGCCATCTGGCCGCTGGTGACGCGGGTCTCCACCTCGGTGCAGCCGAAGTATTTGCGCAGCTCCCGCACCGCCAGCTGCTCCACCTCGTCGATGAAGCCGGTGCCCTGGTAGTAAAAAATGTCCTTGTCGTAGAAGGATTTGATCTTCTTGTGCTCGGCGTAGCGGCAGCTTGGGTCGGAGGCGGAAAGCATCTGCACGGCGCGGCTGGGGGTATTCTCCGAGGGGATCAGGTTCACGCAGCGCTTCTGCCGCCAGAGGTGGTTTTCCTCCGCACGCCGCAGCAGGTTCAGGGCCTTCAGCTCCGGAGTCTCGCCGCTCTCGGGGAGCTGGGAGAGCTCCTTGCCGTAGAGGATGGGGCGGGCAAAGGGGGGCGCCATGTTGTCCAGGTGCTTCTCCGGGATCACGGCCTTCACCCGCTTGCCGCGGATGTCCACGGTGACGATATCGTCCTCCAGCACCGAGCTCTCGATATAGCAGGTGCCGATGGCCCGCTTTTCCACCGTGTCGGTGATCACGGTCTCCAGCCCCTCGCCCTCGGCCTTGTAATAGGGCACCATGGTGCCGCTGGTGACCCAGCCGATCTGGGTGTCCCCCCGGTAGACGGGCATGCCGGCGCGCATGACGCCCCGTTCCAGCAGGGTGATGGGCCGGATGGTCTTCGGCAGCGCGGCGCAGTCCGAGAAGTCCCGGTTCTGGATGCGCTTGAAGGCCTCATACTGCTTTTCCAGGGCCTTGCGGCCGATGTAGTCGCCCTTGCGCTCGGAGAAGCTCACGGCGAACTTGGCGAGAGGCACCGCGTAGATGGGCATGGGCTTACCCTCCGGGTCCAGCCCCATCTCATGGCCGTAGAGGGGCATGCCCGCCTCCAGGCGCAGGGTGTCCCGGGCGCCCAGGCCCGCGGGACGGGCTCCCAGCTCGCAGAGCCGGTTCCAGAGCCAGGCCGCGTCCTCGCTTTTCACATAGACCTCGTAGCCCAGGGGCTCGCCGGTGTAGCCGGTCTTGGCGACGCGGGCGAAATGGCCCTCCAGCATCAGGCTGTTCAGGGCGTTCTTCATGGGCTCGGTGACCGCCTCGCCGCCGGAGAGGATGGTCATGAGCTCCTTGCTTTTGGGGCCCTGGACCGCGATGGAGGCCCAGTCGGCGGTGATGTCAGTCACGGTGACGTCGTAGTTCTCTGCGATGGGCAGCAGGTGTTGGAGGTCCTTTTCCGTGTTGGCGGCGTTTACCACCAGAAGGAGCCGGCCTTCCTCAAAGCGGTAGAGGTAGGCGTCGTCGATGGCGGAGCCGTCCTCGTCCGGGAGGATGCAGTACTGGGCCTTGTACAGGTCCAGGCCCTCCACGTTGCTGGAGAGGACGTGCTGCAGGAATCGGACCCGCTCCGGTCCCTCCACCAGGAGGCGGCCCATATGGGAAACGTCGAAGAGGGAGCAGAAATGCCGGGTATAGAGATGCTCGGCCACGATGCCGCCGGGATACTGCACAGGCATGTCCCAGCCGCCGAAGTCCACCATGGTGGCCCCTGCCGCCAGGTGGGTCTCATAGAGTTGGGTGCGTTTCAGTTCGCTCATGTTCTTCCTCCGTTGGTTAGCGTTTTGAGTTTTGAGATTTGAGTTTTGAGGAGTGGCGAGGCAACGTTTCTGTGCTTCCCCCAGCGGGGGAAGCTGGCGCGGCGCGATCCCCCGCGAGCGCCGTGACTGATGAGGGAGAGGCTCGGACGATCGCCAGCCTGGGACTAAGTTTCTCCCTCATCACCCGCTTCGCGGGAGCTTCCCCCGCTGGGGGAAGCACAACGCGCTGTTTTTGCGCAAAAAGAGAGGCAGAAAGACCCCTTTGGTCTTTCTGCCTCCGTCTTAGGCGTTTCTTCCATAAAACCATTCCTTCTTTGCCGGGAACAATTGCGCCATGCTGCGTTATCGCCCTTGGAAATACACAAAGTATTCCCTGCGGGCGCTGCCTTGCCTGACACAATTCTTCCTCGAAAAAAAATGGAAGCGCCTTATGGAAGAAGCGCCCGAACCTGAGAGATTCCCGGTCTTGCACCGGTTGCCCCTTTGGTGTGCATCTTCTTTGGCGTGCACTTTCCGAAGTCCCGTCCTGATCCGATCCTTTTGCCTGAGAGTTTTTGCCTTCCCCTTCGGCTCCGCAAGGCGCGGCCTCTCTCGGGTCATTCATCCGGGCCATATTCACTTTTTTCGCCCGTTTTTGTACAGGCGGCACAAGAAACCGCCGGGCAAGCCGACCGCTTTTTGTGTACTTAGTGTAGCCCCTCCCCTGTTTGCTGTCAAGTGTTTTTTCACAGCAGAAAACAATTTGCGGCGGCGCCGGAAGGCTTTGCCTCCCCTGCAAGGGGAGGTGGCTGAGCCGCCTGCGGCGAAGCCGAAGGGGTCTGCCCTCCGTCAAGGCAGATCCCTTGCATACTGGGCAAACAGGCGGCGGTAGATGGTTCCAGTGTCCTTCATCAGATCCGCGTCTCTGACCTCCTCCAGCACCGCCAGCGTCCGGGGATTCAGGACCTCCCAAGTCCTGGCGCTGGTGTGGTTGAAGATTGCACCCTCCGTCAGCACGGTAAATCGGTTGTCAAAGGGCGTTTTTCGCTCTTCAAGCTGCTTCCCGGTGTCCACCTCATAGAGTACAATAGACGTTCTGGATTTGGCGCAGCAGAGAGTCTCCTCCCCCACAAACAGGCAGGAGATCTCCGCCCGGGTGGGCAAACGCCAGAGTTCCTCCCCGGTCCTCAGGTCATAGCAGATCATGCCGCCGGACCGGTTATCCTGTTGGGCAAAGAGCCGATAGCCCATGGGAGTGAGGGAGATCCCGTACATCTGGTGTCCGACAAAATACATCCTTTTGGCAGACCAGCGAAACCTCTCTCCGTTTTGCTCCAGGACCTCAACATGGCATATTTCATCTTCCGTCAAGGTGATCTCCACGGACTTATGGATGCCATAGCTGTAAAAGGCCTTCACCAGGCGCGGTGCTTCTTCGATTTGAATGTAGGTGTTGCAGGTAGATAATCTGCGCATGGATCTCGCCCTCCTGATTCACTGTCAGCTTCTCCGTTTTATACGAAATACCGTGAAAAGAAGAATAAAGATCATTTCAAAAAAACACAACCAGAAACCATGCTGTATCAGTATAGGATAGCAAAATTCCTATCCCCAAAGAAGAACATGAATATACTGCTCTCATTTATTCCTGGATCCGTTTTCATGCGATCGATAAATATCCCAGGCAGTGAGCTTTCTCACTGCCTTTTTGTTCTGAGTTCACGTATCGCAAGCACGATGCTGATGCCGGCGGCGATGGCCAGGGCGCTCTCCGCAGTACGCACACCGAAGAGCCGGGCGTTTTCGATGTCCCGATGGACGGCGTAGCTCATGGTGTAGAAGAGGCTGCCGCCGGGAACCAGGGGGATGATGGCCGGGATCACGAAGAGGGTGGCCGGGGTCTTCAGGGCCTTGGCCATCATTTCGCTGTAGGTCAGGGCGAATGCCGCCGCCGCCAGAGAGGGCAGGAACACGTCTCCGACCAGCACATCCACCAGCATGTAAACGCCCCAGCCCAGCAGGGCGCCCAGGGAGGCGGCGAAGAGATAGCGCTTGCGCATGCCGAAAATCAGGGCAAAGCCCAGGGCGCCCACGAATGCGCTGAGCAGCTGGGAAACAATTTCGATCATATCGCCGCCCCCTTAAAAGATTTTTTCCACGACGGCCAGCGCCACCATGAAGCCCCCGGCCAGGGAAGCCGCCCAGATGAGGCTTTCCGCAAGGCGCATGGTGCCGGAGATGGTGTTGCCCACCAGCATGTTGCGCAGGGCGTTGGTCATGGCAAGGCCCGGGATCATCAGCATGATATCGCCGATCATGATCTTGTCCATATGCAGCGAGCTTGGTCCTGCCCAGCTCATACTGCAGCAGGCAGATGCCCGCGCCGAAGACAGCCGCCGCCAGCCCGTCCCAAAGGCTACCGCCGAAAAACACGGCAAAGCCGCCGCCGCCCAGGATGCTGCCCAGGAGCACCGTCAAAAAGGGCTTGTGGCCCGCCGCCACGCGGTCCAGCCTCCCCCGCAGCTCCTCCAGCTCCAGAGGCTCCCGGCAGCACTCCCGGCTCAGGGAGTTGAGCTTTTCCAGGCGGTAAAAGTCCGTGCCGCCGGTGGAGCTGATGCGCCGGGTCTCGGTGACGGGGATGGTCACCGGGAAATTCAGGGTGATGGAGATGAGGGAGGGGATTACGAAGACGTCCACCCGATTTGCGCCGTAAGCCTTGCCCATCCGCTCCAGGGTGTCCTCCACCCGGCTGATCTCGGCGCCGCAGTCCAGCAGCAGCTCGCCCATCTCCAGCATACAATCCAGCAGCAGGTGCTGGTCATAGATCGATGATTTATCCATCTCTCTGTCCTCTTATCCAGTGAATCGGTTGAGAACCCTGTTCACGCATCACTGATATTGCGGCTTGGGAAGCTTCTGCCCCAGCAGCACCTTGCCGAAGTAGACGCAGTTGCGCCCGCTCTCCCGGGAAATGGTGATGTTGGCGTCTTCCCGCCTGGGGTTTGCGGAGAGCAGGTAGATGGCGCCGCCGTAACCGGGGCAGAACTGCTTGCAGAACACATCACCGTCCACGAAGAAGATGCCCGGCTCAAACTCCTTCAGCGGAGCGCCCCGCTTCACGTAGACCCGCTGGCCGTTTTGGATATAGGGCTCCATGCTGTCGCCCTGGATCTCGATGCAGAAATCCGCGTCCGCCGGCGCGTCGGGAGGCAGGGGGATCTCCTCGTACTCCTCCCCCTCGATGGGGGAAGCGTAACCCGCCGCGGCGGGAACCAGATAATGGCGGATATAGGTGATCCGGGGCTGGGCGTCCTCCGCCTGATAGTCCGCAAGGCCGGTGAGGTAGCGGCCATAGCGGCAGAGTTCCTTTTGCCCTGAGTCGTTCAGCGCGTCATAGATGAGGTCGATGTCCCGGGGCAGAGGCGCGGGCGGAAGCCGCAGCTCTTCCTCATCCAGGCACAAAAGCCAGCTTTCCGTGACGTTGAGGGCCTTGGCAATGGCTGTGAGCGTCTCCCGTTTCAGGTTGACCACCCGTCCGCTCTCGTACTTGTGCACGGCGGAGAATTTCACGCCGATCTTCTCGGCCAGCTCTGTCTGGGTCAGACCCGCGGCCAGTCTTGCCTGCTTGATCCTTTCACCGGTATTCATGTTCATCTCCCCTTGTCCTTCCGTGGATGCGACGGTCCGATCGCTTCCATCTTTCTTGTCTTTATCATACCACAGCATTTCCAAAAGGCAAGAAGAATTTTCTTGACAAGACAAATCTTTTGTGCTATATTCTGTTTGTCTTTAAAAGACAAATTGTTGAAAAGGGGTCCGCCCCTCTTTTCTTCGCTCCAACATTATCTTTTTAAGACAATTCAGAGATAAGGTCCCGGGCGGACCGGAAAGGAAGGATCATGCGTCAAAGAATACAGCATCTGCGTCGGGAGGCGGCGCCATGCCTATGAGCATTCAGGCAAGCGCAGCCCTCCCCTGCGTCTTCTCCCGCTTCAGCCGCCGGCTGGGCCGGGCGATTCCCCTGCGTCCCGCGGTGGACTGCGACGGCGTTTGCGACGGCTGCCCCTGGAGCAAGGAAGAAAAGGCGCGCCGCAGGCAGGAAGGCCGGTGGCTTCGGGGAAAGGACGGCCTGCTTCGCCTGCATTTCAAGCCCTTGCGGAGGGATGTCGAGAGCAAGGAGGAGAGCATATGACGAAGAAACAGGCGGCCGTCCCTGTCAAGGTTCGCCGCCGCTACCGCCTGGAGGACGGGACCGTGGTGCCCGGCGTCACCACCGTGACGGGGCTGCTTTCCAAGCCCTCCCTGGTGCGCTGGGCCAACAAGCTCGGCCTGGAGGGGATCGACGCTTCCTGCGTCACAGAGCAGAGCGCCCGCATCGGCACCCTGGCCCACGCCATGATCCGCGCCTCCCTGCTGGGGGAGCCCTTTGACATGGAAAACGCCGACCCTGCGGAGCTCAGCCAGGCGGAGGAGGCCTTCCGCTGCTTTCTCCGCTGGCGGGAGAGGCACAGTCTGCGCCCGGTGCACTGCGAGCGATCCTCTGTGTCCGAGGTCCTGCGCTACGGCGGCACGCCGGACTGCTACTGTATCCTGGACGGGGAGCCGGTGCTGCTGGACTTCAAAACCGGCAAGCGCATCTATGACGAGTACTTCGTCCAGCTGGCGGCCTATGCCAGGCTTCTCCGGGAGCAGGGCTACCCGGTGCGGGAGCTGCGGGTGCTGCGCCTGGGAAGGGCGGAGGAGGACTGCGAAGAGCGCGGCGTCACCGAACAGGAAGGCTGGTTCCGGCTCTTTGAAAACCTGCTGAACATCTATTATCTGCGAAAGGATCTTGGCTGGAGATCCTGAGCGCTGCGGAAAGGAGAGCATCATGCCGCAATACATCGACCGCTGCCAGCTTCTCAACAAGCTGGCCGTCATCCGTTTTTACCGCAAGCACAGCAGCCCCGCCCGCCCCTTCACGGTGGAGGACTGCCTGCACATCGTCCGCCAGTTCCCGGCGGTGCCGGTGTGGATCCCGGTGGAGGAGCGCCTGCCCCAGCCGGAGACGGAAGTCCTCTGCGCCTTTGACAGCGGAGAGGTCTGCTCCCTCTGGCAGGACTGGTCCCTCTCCCGGGACGAGGACCCCTTTCTCTACGGGGATCTGGCAGACTTCAGCGCTGTCAAGCGGGCCACCCATTGGATGCCGCTGCCGCCTTCTCCCCGGAAAGGAGGCGCGGCATGCCCCACAACTATGTGAGTCCCCACGCGCTCTGTCCCTTTTACTGCGAGGAGCAACCCCGGGTCATCTTCTGCGAGGGTCCCCTCCCCCGCAGCAGCCTGCGCCTGGCCTTTCGGGGCAGCGCCGGTCCCCACAAGGAGGCCTATTGCCGCGGCAAATGGCAGAGCTGCCCCATCGCCCGCATGCTCTGGGACCAGGCGGACGCCGGTCCCATGATCTGAGATAAGCAAACGATTTTGAAAGGAGAACACAATGGCAGAATCCGTACGAAACGATCCCCAGGAGGAGGAAAAGAAGCGCAAAGAGGAGGCGGGCTTTCCCGACTCCGCCCCGGTCTACCGGGACGAGGCGCGGCATAAGCAGAGCGCCCTCTATGAGCAGATCGCCGCCCACGGCCCCTTCCAATACGATCCGGGCGCCGACCCGCTCTACGGTATCACACGGGACCGCTATGTCCAGCAGGGCCGCATGGCCATGAAGGACAGCATGGGCCAGGCCGCCGCCCTCACCGGCGGCTACGGCTCCAGCTACGGTCAGGCGGTGGGCCAGCAGCAGTATGACGCCGCCCTCCAGGGCCTGGCCGAGTTGGTCCCGGAGCTGTATCAGACCGCCTACGAGCGCTATCAGGACCAAGGGGACGCTCTGCAGAGGCAGTATGAGCTGCTGGGCCGGCAGGCAGACCGGGAGTATGACCGCTACCGGGACGAACTGGACGATTGGCAGCAGGAGCGCGCCTGGCAGCAAGACCGGGAGGACACGGCCTATGACCGGGCAGCCGACGCCTATTCCCGGCTCTACGCCCTCATCGCCGCCACCGGCTATGTGCCCACGGAGGAGGAGCTCAGCGGTGCGGGCATGAGCCAGGAGGCGGCGGAGGCCCTGCGCTATGAATACCTCCGCCAGACCGGCCAGCTTCCCCCGACCTCCGGCGGAGACAGCGGAGGCTACTATCCTCACAGCAGCGCCAAAAAGCTCAAGCTCAGCGACGTGGAGAAGGCCATGGACGGCGTCAAGCATTCCAACCGGCAAAAGGAGCTCTTTGAAAGCTACCGGGACGCCATCGAAAACGGCAAGGCGGGCTTCACGCTCCAGGAGCTCAACCAGCTCTTCCGGGATCACCACTGGCACAGCTGAATCAGAAAAACGGGGATGTGATGCTCACATCCCCGTTCCAGACTGTCGACAAAGCCTAAGGGCTTTGCCGACAGGAGAGGCTTCAGCCTGCTGCGCGCACTCGCTTGCGGGAGACGCTCGCACACTTGCAGGCTGCACCCCCGGAAAACACGGATTGAACTTTATTTTTCGCCTTCCGAGGCGAAAAACTCGGTGAGACCTTTTCTTTTCTTGACTTTGTCTACACCTTGAAACGGGGATGTGATATTCACATCCCCGTTCTGTTTTGAGTTTTGAGTTTTGAGTCTTCTTCTGATTCTCTCCTCAAAACTTATCTTCCTTTCCGCCATCGGTCTTTTTCTGCAGCAGGGCGATCCCCTTTCTGAGCCACTGGGGTATGGGCGCCCCCAATTCCCCGGCGTTTTCCACGATGCTGCCCAGCTCCGTGAAAATGTACCACACGCAGACCAGCAGCGTCATGTAATTGCCGTATTCCCAGCCCAGGAGCAAATCGGCCGCGGCGCTGTTCAAGATCACCCGCACCGCGATGTCACAGAGGGCTGCCACCAGCAGGGCCGCGATCTCCCCCAGCTTGTGCCGCAGGCCCTCCCGCGCCGCTGCGCTGGACCACTCGCCCTTTGCGCTGGCCGCCCAGGAGCCGGTGATCCAGTCCAGAGCCATGGAGGCGATCAGGACGATCACCGCCCAGCCCAGCCAGCCCCAGAGGGCGGTGAAAAAGGCCAGCACAGCGGTGAGAAGGGCCTTGATCTCTCTCGCTTTTTCTTCGGAAGTCATGCTCGTTCCTCCTATGTTATGTTAACTTGATCAGCGCAGCCCAGGTCTCGCGCCCGATGATGCCGTCCTGCGTCAGTCCCCGGGCACGTTGGAACTTGCCCACGGCGCTCTGCGTCTTGTCGCCGAATTCCCCGTCGCAGCCCATCCAGCCGCAGCGGAAGCCCCGCAGCTCCAGCAGGGACTGGGCGGCCCGCACGGCCTCGCCCTCGTCTCCCACCATCAGCTCCGGCAGCCCCACCATGCAGCAGCCTTCCCCTGGAGGGGAAGGTGACGCGTCAGCGTCGGATGAGGTGTCTTCGTCCGGAATGATCACCACGCCGGGAGGCTCTTCGATGCCGTCGGCAAGGCTGGCGTAGTCCGGCAGCCCGTAGCCGCGGATGTAACGGCTGTTGATTTTGCGGGCCGTGTACTGCACCATGTTCCCGCAGTTGCCCTCGATGATGTTGATCACATTCCCGTCCACGCTGGCCACCAGGCCCACGTGGTCGCTGGCGCCGGTATTGTCCCCATATCCGGAGTCCTGCCAGTCGTAGAAGATCACGTCGCCGGGTTTGGGAACGTAGGCATCATCTTCCATCCAGCGCCCAGCATTTTTGTAAAGGTCGATCATCGGCGCACAGCCGCATTCGGGGAAGACGATCTTCGTCAGGCCCCAGACCTGGGCGCAAGCGGAAACGAATGTGGCACACCACGGATCGGAATAGGTCATCCGATACCCGCGAGGCAGCGGGGAAATGCTGTTGTAGACGTCGATGATCACCCGGTGGGTGCCGTCACTTTCCTTCCGGCCTACCCAGCTTTTTGCCTGGTTTACGATCTCTGCGCGGAGCTGTTTTTCTGTCACGCTCCTCACCTCCAAATCCATGTTTGATCCCGTACAGGAGCAAATACAGGATCTGCTCCATGTACGTCACTTTCCGGTAGGGCATTACGCCAGCTCCCAGCCATATACGTCAGGAGCCCAGGTGTTCGCGTCCACGATGCTGACGTACACAGGCCCGTCTGCGTCGGGGTAGTGCACTTTGTCGCCCTTGTTATAGGCGTCCTGCGCTCCCGTCGGCTGTCTCCACACGGGGATCTCACCGGGCTTTGCCACTTCCGTCCACAGGGCCGGAGTCTTGCCCGGCTCCCAGCCCTCCTGGCTGGTGTGGGCCTGGACGCAACGATAGAGCTTGCCGCCGTAGCGGAGCCTTTCATCAACCTTGCAAAGCCTTTCAATTTCCCACGCCGGGAACAGCTCCACGCCGTCCAGCGCGTCCTCGTCCGGTAGACTCGCGGCAGCTTTCTCGATCAGCGCACGGAGCGCCAGCAGTTTGGACCGTTTCATTCCGCACCTCCCAGCAGGATTTCCATCGCCTCGTCGGCTGTCAGATCCGGGTCTTCGGGCGGCAGCTCCACCAGCACCCACTCGCGGGGATCGTCCTGAATCATGTAGGCATAGCCCTCCGGGGCGGTCGGGCGGTCGGCAATCATATCTGCCAGCGCGTTGTACTCGGTTTCCGTGATCCCGGTCACTTCATCGCTGCCGTTGGTTCCGAAACCCGTTACAAATCCATCCTCAACTATTTTGTAGAATGCTGTCATGTTGCCGCCTCCCCATAGATATACCAGTGCCAAGTTCCAGCGCAGTGAGTCCATCCTCCTCCTGGTCTGCTGCTTGACATTGTTGTGGCTGTTAATTTCGGAATAATAGTAGACACCACGGTTGTCTTAAGTGCTCCGCTGGCGGTCAAGCCCTTCGCCATCCACAAACCACCAACAGGGATAACACTTTCCGCGTCAGACTCTTCGAAGCTTATCCATCGCCCGAACAAAACCGACTGTTCGGTGGCTGCCTTCGGTGTTGTATTTACTGCATAAAACAGTTTAGGCGTCCCCGTGTATGTCACCGGAATCGAAATGCTTGCCGTGTCGCTGGTCTTGGTGTAAGTGCCGCTGCCAAGAAGTGTCAGGCCACTCGCACCGCCGCTGGGGATGTTTTCAATCGCGCTGACGAATCCCGCCGGGAAAGCAAGCTGTGCGCTGGTGCCGCCCTTCGTGCGGATGGCGTTGGCGACGGAAGTCAGGTCGGTGTCGAGCTGGCTGCTGTCCACAAGTTTGTCAAGAGCCATCAGTAGTTACCTCCCTGCCATGTGGCAAGCGTCTGCGCCACCCATGCCGTGCCGTTCCACACCAGGAACGCGCCGGTCGCTGGGGAAGACGGCGCCGCGATCGCGCCGATGTCAGAGGCTGCGGCCGGGATCGTCCGTGTGCCGATACTGTTCCAGTAGCTGCCGGAAACCCAGGTCACCCGCATGCTGGTCTGGTTCGCGCTGGCGAACAGCCAAGCGGAACCGGACGGCCCGATGGCAGCTTTGTTGACAAGGTAGAAAATCTCGTCGCTGATCTTGCACAGGACGGTCTTCCCCGCCGTGACAGCAGCTGTGATCTCCGCTTCCGTGGTCGTGTTGTAAGTGGCCCAGAGAATCTCTTCCGATCCGCCGCCCCCCAGCGCTTCCTTGCCGATGGTCCAGGTGGTTCTGCCGTTGTTCTGGATGCCTTTGACCCATACGTGCCAGGGCCCACTTCCGTCTCGGTTCTCAAAGGTCCCCTCGAATAATGCAAGCTTTGCACCGCTGGTATTATACTGTGAATACATCAGGTCCAGATGCGTGGTGGTGAAACTCACCGTATCGCGATAGAGCCATCCTCTATCATGCAAGATGAGAACCGGGAGCAGACCGGCGCCGTCGCTGTAGGTCTCCGCGAGTTCGAGCGGCGTTGGCATGTCTTGCGGCAGGCTCGTTGTCCCATCGGAGAAGACGGTTGCATGGTAGTAGGCAATGCTCTCACCGGGATCGCCCTTCTCTCCGTCCATGACGTCAAACACGTGGGTGCCGTCCGCGTCGGTGATCGTCACCCGGTGCCCGTTTGTGATGTCCGTCACGCTGATGCTCGGAGAAACGCCGTCCGCCCCGTCGAACTCGCCGGCGTCCGCGTCGTTCCGGACGCTCTGCGCGAGCTCTTCCGCGTTCTCCGCCGCCTCCAGGATCTGCTGCACCAGGCTCTGGGTGGCCGGTGTCGGCTCGATCTCGGACGGCTCCACGCCCGGCAGGATCCGCCCGGCGTCCGCCCAGATGGTGGGCGTCACCCGCTGCCCCTGCTCCCCGGTGCCGTATACGCCGATCTTCAGGTGGCCCAGTGCCCGCTGCAGCACCTCGTGCGGAACCACACAGCTCTCCTGCCCCACCAGCGCCACGTCGATGATCTGCATACTCCCCTGGAAGATCGCCACTTTTCCCAGGCCGTCCCAGTCCTCGGAAAAGCGGAAGCTGCACTCCAGGCCCACGCTGCCGTTGGTGATCGGCTCCGTGGCCTGGGCTGTCGCGTCCCTCTCCCGCACGATTACATGGATCATTTCAATCCTCCTTCCTCTTTGCCTCCCCTGAATAAGGGGAGGTGGCATCCGCCGATCCCCCGCGAGGCGGATGGCGGAGGGATCTCCCTTTTATTCGCTCACCACGATCGTGCTGCCGATGCGGATCACCCAGCCCGACGGCAGCTCGATGCAGTTGTCATGCTCCGGCGCCTTCCCGAAGCCTACGCCCATCCCGCCGGGCCGGAACTTCATGGCCCAGTGCTGGGTCGCCAGGGCCACCGTCACGCTGGCTGTCTTCCCCAGCGCGTCCGTCACGGTCAGCCGCACCTGATAGCTGCTGTCCGCGGAGATGGTGCCGATCACCATGGCGGTATCGTTCTGCAGCGTGACCTCCGTCCCGAAGGCCGCGTCCTCCGTCCTCTTGTGGGCCACGGTCAGCGTCATACTGTTCTGTCCGCTGAGGGAGGAGTAAAGCCCCTTCCCTTTGGCGCTGTAGTATTGGCCGTCGTCCGCCGGGTCTCCCATGCTGTCGCAGCGGAACACCGTCACCTCCGTGAGGCGCGGCTCCGCGTAGGGCTGCACCGTGATCTGCAGGCTCTCGCTGGCCTCCTGTCCCCGGCTGTCCGTCACCGTGCACAGGATCTCGGCATTGCCCGTCAGCACCCCGGTCCGGTAGGGCGCTGCGTTCACGGTCACGCCGTTGCAGCGGATCCGGAAGCCTGCCACGCTGGCGCCGTTCCTGCAGCTGATCTTCGAGCTGTCAAAGCTCACCTCCGCCTTGCTGATGCCCTGGACGTATACGGTGATCCCGGCCGCAGGGGTCCCGGTGTTGTATACCGCCGCTGCCGCCCAGCCCGCCGCAAGCGTCGGCGGCAGGCTCCCCTGGGCAAAGCGGACGGTGATCGTCGCCGTGGTGCTCCCCACGCTGTTGCCGTTGAAGAAGGTCTCGCAGGTGAAGACCGCCTGGGCGCTGCCGGCGTTTGGCAGCAGCGCCGCGTAGGTCGTGAGATCCGGCGTCCAGACGCAGCTGGTGGCCGTGCTGCGGCTCAGCAGCGTCTCCGTCCGCCCCGCGCAGCTCACCCGCAGGTCGTGGACCGCGCCTTCCGTGGAAACGGAAAGGCTCACCGGGATCTGGCTCCCGAAGGTTCCGTCGCTGGCCGTAATGGTGCTGGCCGTACCGTAGACGCCGTCCACCGTCACGGTGATGGTCCCCGGTGCCATGCGGTGGTAGGCGTCCACCCTGGGCCAGATCCAGAGATAATAGTCCCGGTCCGGCATCAGCTCGATGCTGACGCTGCCGGTCAGGGAATCCCCCACATGCGCCGTCAGGATGCCTTTATCGTCTCCCCACTCGCTTTCGTACCCGGTGGATTCCGACGTCACCAGGAAGCGGTAGCCGAAGTCGTAAGGGGTATACTCCCCTTCGTAGATGTTATATTGTGTGGAGGCAAAGCTCACGCTGGTCGCTCCGGTGGACGGTGTGTGGAACTTGAAGCGCCCCACCAGCGGCGCGTAGTCGAAGCCCAGGCTCCCCGGCATGGGATATTTTGCGCCGACGCGGTACCACCGGTCCTCCGTTGTCAAAGCCGTGCTCATCTCAACCGCCTCCCATGTACTTCAGTCCAAAGCCTCCCACTGCGCTCATCCGCCAGTCGCCCATGCGGATCTCCTGCTCCACCACCTGACTCACGGTGTGCAGCATGCCGTCGGCGGAGTCGAACCAGCCCACCTTCCGGCCGTTGACCCAGAACTGCCAGCCGGTGGAGGTGTAGAGGCCCAGGGTCTGGCCCGGGCTCAGCTCGTAGTAGACCCAGCCTCCGTCCGTCAGCTCCTGCCCCGTGAATTGCAGCTGCTGGCTGATGGCGATGCCCAGCACCGTCTGGTGGGTATCCGGGTCTTCCAGAAAGCCCCGGCGGATCTGCCCGCTGATCTCCAGCTCATAGGCGGCGAGGGCTTCGCCCATCTCCCCAAGCTCCGCCCGGGCAGCCCGGATCTGCTCCAGAAGGCCGTAGCTCTCCACGATCTGCCGGGCGGTGGCGTCGATGAGCAGCAGGATCTCCTGCTGGTATTCCCCGAACTCGCTTCTGGCCAGATACTGCTGGCGCATCTCATAGCCCAGATCCCCGATGCTGCTCAAAAGCACGCTGTCCCGCTCACGGCTCTCCTCCGCGCTTTTCACGATCAGGGCGCGGAGCCTTGCCTCCCGCTGCAGCACATCGGAGGACTGGTTTTCCCCCGCGGGGAGAGCCGCGGGTCCGCCCGTTCTCCCCGCCTGTTTCAAAATGCCGGAAGCATGGGCCGTGACCGTCTCCAGGGTCTCGCTCTCGCTTCCCCGGGCCGCGCGTACCAGATAGTCCCGCAGAGAAGCGATCTGCTGCAGCGCATCCCCGGACAGGACCGGCGGCAGTTCTCTCACGGCAGATCACTCCCTTTCCGCAGGGTCCTGGTGATCGAGAAGAGGCGCAGCTCCCCTTCGCCCTCCAGGCGCAGGCGCAGATGGTCGCAGCGGCGGGGCCGCACCGGCAGCAGTACCGTCTCCAGTCCCCGTCCCTCGATCTCCCCGGCGGGGAGCCAGTCCTCGCCGCTGTCGTAATTCAGCCAGACCCGCATGCTTCCGCCCCGGGCCAGCTGCAGCTTGACGTCAAAGCGGGAGAGGTATTTTCGATCCGCCGTCTCATAACTCTGCACCCCGGTCTCGGCCAGCCAGGAGAAGCGCGCTTCTCGCTCCCCTGCCGCTCCCTGCAGATCCCAGAGTGCTCCCGTCTCCGCGTCGATGCAGTACAGGCTGTCGCCGCAGCGGGCAAAGCAGAGCGCGTGGAGTCCGTCCTCCCGATACCAGAGCCCCTTTCCCAGGTCATAGACGTACAGGCTCCAGGCCCCCGCGGCATTGCGCATGGAGATGTAGTATTTCTCCCCGATGCTGCCGGCGGCGGCCTCGTAACAGCTCTCCTCTCCCAGCGCACCGCTCACGCTCTGGGGAAAGCCTCCCTGCCAGGCGCAGACGTCTGTCCGGCTCTTGTACAGCAGAGTCTCCCCCACCACGCAGAGGCTCTTGTGACTGCCCCGCTGCACGCCCCGGCACACGGTCTCCTCCAGCCGGTGGGCGCCGGCTGCGCTGACGGAGACCCGGTGGATCCGGCTCTCTTTGAAAAGGCAGGGTGTGCCCAGATAGTTCACCGCCCCGGTCCAGGGACCGTCGGAGCCCACGCTGGCCGTCCAGGAATCCGTGCTCAGGCCCAGGTACTGCCGGAAGTTTTTGAAGTCTCCCAGGGCGCTGCAGTAGATCTCGTTCAGGTTTTTCTCCCCGTCACTGCCGTAAAAGCAGCCCCAAAGCCGGTTCTGACACTCACAGACATAGTCCATGGGAGGAAGTCTTCGCTCCAGCTTCAGCTGCCTTTCCTCGTCGGTATTAGCCTCCCGCAGCAGCCCCGTGACCACTACATAGTCGTCGGTATTCTCGTCCCCGCCAAGCGCGTAAAGGATCTTCTCCCCGTTGAGTTCTTCCTTCTGGCTGCCGGAGACGCTGACCCCGTCGTACTGCCGGAACAGCCGCGGGATCTCGCCCCGGCTGGTAAAGCCGATCCGCGTGTACACGGTCTCGATCTCCACCCAGAGGAGGCTCACCTGGCTCCACTGGCGGTAGACCGTGCCGCCGTCAGCGGTGTCGATCCAGATCTCCCCGTTTTCCGGGGCGGTGGGCTCCCGTGCCCCGGTGCTGGTGATGGTGTAGGGCTTCCCGTCCACGTCGCAGGGGGTATAGGTCACCGTGCCAAGCGTCGTGTAGCTCGCCTCCATGCTGCCGAAGTCCGTGGGGTCCGCGGTGTTGTAATAGACCTTGTCCGGGAAAACGAGCACATTGGCCCCCATGCTGACCAGCTGCTTTTCTCCGGGGGATAGTCCCGTCAGGGCGGTGGCATACCCGTTTACATAGAGCGTCCCGTCGGCCACCCAGCAGGGCGCGTCTTTTTCCAGCAGGCCGCCCGGATCCTCCAGATTTGCCACAAGGCCCCTGGGCCTCCTGCTGGAGAGCAGGGGGTACTGATCCCCGCACAGGTTTTCGGTGTTGAAAAAAGCCCCGTCGGGAATGCGCAGACGGTGTTCATAGCCGCGAAAGCGGTCCGTGGTGACGCGTCGGCTTCTCAGGGGCTTCAGTTTCGGATAATACATGGCGCCGCCTCCTCAGCAATAGCGCTTTTCTCTCGTTTTGGGCCGGTGCTCCCGGTTGTAGGCGTTCCGGAAGCGGGCAAACACCGCCTCGAACAGGGCGTTCGCCGCGTTGAAGCTCTCCAGCTCCTGTTCAAAAAGCGCCATCTGGGCGCAGAGCCAGTGGACGTACATCTCGTCATAGGGCGCCTCCACAAAGAGCCTGCGGTCCGGCTCCTCCGGGTCGGCCTCCTGCGCCGCGGCGGTCTCCGGCTCATAATGAAAGAGGATCTCCTCCCGGATGCGCGCTTCCAGGCGCGCAAGCCAGCGGAGCTTCTCCTCCGTGGGGTAGCTGTTGGGCCTCAGCCGGTCCGCCTCCCGGATCGCGTCCATTGCGGTCATTTTTGATTCTCCTCCCATACAGGTTCCTCTATCAAGCCTTCCCCCTCAGGGGGAAGGGGGACCGCTTGCGGTGGATGAGGTCCCCGCGAAGCGGATCACATTTCACTCTCTCACACCGGGGAGCGCTTCCGCGCTCCCCGTCCTCCCCGTTCTCAGCTTCTGCTCTCGTGGGCCGCCTGGTACTGCAGGCTCTCGGCGGTGGCCTGATCCGCGTGCTCCAGCACCTCCACCACACAGGCGGGCACCTTCACGGTCTCGCCCCGCTTGATGAGCCAGGTGCGGTGGTTCACCCGCACGAACACGTCGTTCTGCAGTTCCTTGGTCAGCGGCAGGCGGATGCTGATCAGCTTCTCCCGATCGGGAGCCTGCTCTTGATTCTTGCTCTCTGCCATGGTATTTCTCCTTTCGTTTCAGACTGTAGGGGCCGCCGCCCTCGGCGGCCCGCTGCAGTCCTTTGTTTTATGCTTAGTTGGCGGTGGCGTTTGCGCTGTACCGGCGGCACATGTGCTCCACGCGGATCAGGTAGCTGGGCAGCAGGATCTCCGCGGTCTTCAGGGCCTTCCAGCCCACGCTGGAGCGCTGGTCCAGGGGATCGGCGGTGCCGGCGGAGCCCTTCTGCTTCACGATGGTCTGCAGACCGCCGCCCTCCACCTCGGTGGTGCCGTAGGCGCCGTCGCCGAAGAAGAGAGAGGCGAACACCGCATAATAGGCGGGGTTTGCGCCGCTCTGGGCGGGGCAGGTGCTGTCGCGCCAGATCTTGGCCTCGGTGCTCTGCACGAAGCGCACGCCGCCGATCTTGCCGATCTCCCCCTCATAGAGGTTGGTGGTGTCGGCGTACTTGTGGGGATCACGCCAGTCGGGATCCCGCATCAGATCATAGGCGGTGTAGGGGTGGATGATGCCGATGTAGTCGCCGTCGATGGTGGGGGCGTTCTGGGCACGGAGCTCGGCCACCACCTGCTCCACCAGGTTCACGGTGAGCACGCAGGTATTGTCCAGGCCTGCCCGGGAGGTCACCGGGGTCTCCGCCCCGGTGGAGGCGTTGATCTTGGGGGCGTACATCACGTTGGTCCCGCCCACCATCACATTGCGGGTGACGGTGTCCAGGGTGACGCCGGCCTGACGGCCCAGCAGCTTGGTGGCCTCCAGGATCGTGTTGTCCACGGCGGTGAGCTCCAGCACGTCGGACTGGACGATGAAGTCGCCGTACTGGCTGACGGTGGCGGTGATGGTCTTCACGTCCAGCTGGTTGCCGCTGGGGGTCACGCCCTCGGTGAGGGGCGTGGTGGCCTTGGCCAGCGGGCTGAAGGAGCGGAACTCGATGGTCTTGCCGCCGTTTTTGGGGATGGGGCGCTTCTGGCCGAACTGGTCGTGCACCAGGTTTGCCTGGGCATAGTCCAGCAGGCGCAGGTCGTAATAGGTTTTCATCTCCGGGGACAGGTCGTTCCCGGTGCTGTTCAGCAGCGTGGTCTGGGTGGCAAACAGCTGGATGAAATCAGGGGTCTTGTTCATGTGCTTATCTCCTCTCCATACGCTTTTGTCGGGCGAGCCTCGCGGTCACCCGCATTTTTCTGGAGGAATTTCGGCTTCGCGCTGCCGGTGGCAGATCAAGCGAAGCCGGAATTTCCGCAGCGGTCGGAAACTGCAAGGATCAGCGTAAGCCCGCAGCAGTTTCCGGGCACCGCAAGGCGGGAAGTGGCCGAAGGCCGATAGGGGTTCTCTTGCTTCCCCCTCCGGGGGAAGTGGCCGAAGGCCGATAGGGGTTCTCTTGCTTCCCCCTCCGGGGGAAGTGGCCGAAGGCCGATAGGGGTTTCTTAAAACCGGATCTTCTCTCCCCTTGCCACGCGGCGGTCGATCTCGTCCCGCTCGGCCCTGGTCAGGCACTTCACGTCCCGCTTGCTCAGCACCGGGCTCTGGCCGCCCATGGCCCCCTCGGCGGGGCGGAGCTGCCCGGCGATGACGCTGTCCGCCATGCGCTCCTCCGCACGTCTCGCGGAATAGGCCATAGCCGCGGGCAGGATCTCCTGCTGGTGCAGCACCTCAAAGGCGGTCTGCAGGGGCACGCCGCTGCGCAGAAGGCTGCGGAAGCGGGGGTCTCTGGCCTCCTGCTGCAGGTCGAAGCTGGGGTAGCGGGACTTCGTCACTTCCGCCTGGCGCAGCCAGTCGGAAAGCTGGCGTCTGGCCCGCTCCTGCCGCAGGGCCTCGGTCTGCTCCGGGGCTTTGCTCTCCTCCTCGTCGCCGGAAGCCGGAGCATCCTCCTGAATGGCCCGGCGCAGCGCCTCGGGGTCAGCGGCGTCCACGCCGTAGCGCCGGCCCAGCAGCTCCAGGGCAGGGCCCAGTTCCCTGTATTTCTGCACGATGCCGGCGCTGCCCTTCAGCCGCTTCTGGATGGTGTCCTGTACCCGTTTATCATAGAGATCCTTGTATTCGCCTTTGATCAGGGACTCGAATCGGGCTGCCCGGTCGGCTGCCGCGTCTCTGTGCTCCCCGGCGTCGGGAGTGCCGCCCTCCTGCCCCGCTGGGGAAGAAGAGCGCTCTGCGCCCGTCTGCGGCCGGGCGAGAGCCGCCGTTTCCTGCCCGCCTGTCCCCGCTGCCCCGTCCTCCGCAAAAAGCTGAAGATCAAACAGCGGGCTCAGAGAAAATCTGCTCATGCGATCGTCCTTTCTGCCTGTAAGTAGGCGACACTGAATGAAGGAAGGAAGAATCGTGAATCGTTATGGTGTCCGCTTCGCGGACAAATTGGAATCCATCACACCGCAGGTGTGATACCGTAATTCTTCACTTTTCACTCTTCCCTCTTCACTTTTATATATCCGGGATAGGCTTCGCTCAGGAGCCTGAGCCCCGTCTCGGCCGCCCAGAAGAGAAGCCGTGCCTCATCAAAGGCCTCCTTTCGGGGCTTTGCCGTCACCAGCACCCTTCCGCCTCGGATCAGGATGTGGGCCTTCTTTTGCAGGCGCCCGGCCTCCTCCATGCTCTTCACGCACTGGGCCGCCGTCATGGCCAGGACGCTGGCCCCGGCGCAGACCGGGTCCTTCCCCAGCGCCGCAAAGCCCGCGTGTCCCCGGAGCTCCATGCTGAGAACGCCCCGCTCCCGGTTCTGTTCAAAACGGACCTGGATCATGCTGTCGATCCCCCATTTCGCATCATCTGGGTTTTCCTGCCTCCGCCGTCCGAAGCCGCGCCTGCAGCACCCCCGGCGCTTCTCCGCCCCGGAGACTTCCCGCCGGGTCCTGCGTTTGAACCGGTGCCGCCTCCGCCAGTTCCCGGGCGTTGGCCTGAATGGCCTTGAGCACAAAGTCCTTGCCCTCAAAGTCCATCATGTCCAGGCAGGTCAGGGCAGCCCGGGCGTTCTGGGGCGCGAAGAAGCCCGCGCCGTAGAGCTGCAGGGCCAGCTCGTTCTGGGCCATGCGGCTGTAGGGGCTCTGCTTCTCCGCCTCCACCCGGATATCGAAGAGGGGCAGCCGGTAGGCGTCCGGCTCCTCTCCGCTCTGCAGACGCAGCGAGCGGTTGGAGTAGCGGATGAAATCCTCCCTGCCCTGGTTGCCCAGGATGCGAAAGCAGCGGGGCACGTCGTAAAACTGGCGGATCAGCTCGATGCAGAGCAGGATCAGCTTCCGGAAGGCCCGGTAGGAGCCCATGTTGCAGTCCCGGGTGAGCTTGGAGCCCGCTTCCTGCATGGCGGCGATGGCGCTGGCCGCGGTAGCGCCGCCGGTGGTGCCGCCGGTGGACACGTCCCGGTTGCCGGTGGTCTCCTTCAGCTCCTGGATCTTGTCCCGGAGGATGGTGACATAGATGTCCTTCAGGGGATTGGGCTGGATGGGCAGGATGCTGTCCGTGCCCAGGTTTCCGTCCACATGGACAAAGTCCCGGGCGGCGTCGGCAAACTCCTCCTCGTTCACCGCCCCGTCGGCGCGGATGAAGTGGCGGGGCCGGGCGTTGAAGAGCATGTTCTGCAAAATGGCCTGGTCGCCCCGGTCGATGTATTCCTGGGCCTTTTTGCCGATATCCAGGAAACCGAAGCCCGCGGGCGAGCCCTTGCAGCGCAGCAGCGGGTCCAGCACAAAGGGGTAGAGGCCGTGGTCGTACCAGCCCCTCTCGGCATAGGCGGGCTCATTCTCGCTGGCAAAGAGGGGCTCGTGGATCCCCGCCACGAACTTGCACAGGTGCAGCACGCTCCGCCCGCCCACACGCTTTTTGTAGTACCAGTCCACCACGGCGCTCTTGCCGGAGGTGTCCACCGCGTCGTCATAGAGATAGCGGTTCATATCCAGGCCCGGGGCCTGCAGCCGCTCCTTCAGCCGGGGATATTCCTCCTCCAGCAGATCGTTATCCCGCAGCGTCACATAGAAGAGGTTCCGGCTGTCCTGAATGTCGGTGACGCCGCTTTCCCAAAAGAGGTCGATGAGATCCGCCGCGCAGATGCGGATGTCGCCCAGTCCTCCCAGGCGCGCCGGGTCCCAGAACACGCCGAAGACCCCGGTGCCGCTCTCCAGCTTGTCGTCCATGGCCCGGGAGTAGACCTCCTCAAAGTCGCAGGCGTCCAGCACCACCGGCAGGATGCCCGAGAGGATCCGGGCCTCCTCCCGGTCCCCCTCCTCCCGGGGCAGGATGCTGGCGTGGGGGTAACTGTCCATGGCGTCGGCGTGCTTGTTGGCGATGGCGTTTAAGAGCCAGGCCGAGGCGGGCTCCACCTCGCTCTGTCCCCGGCGCATGCACTCCCACTGGCGCAGCCGGTACCACTGCTGGTTTTCCACCAGGCGCTTTTCCAGGTTGGCCTTGCCCGCCCGGTAGCGCAGCAGGGTCTGGTAGGCCTCCTCCACCTGCTTTTCCCCGATGGGCGGGGAGTCCTCCTTCCCGGCGGCTTCGGGAAGCTTTTCCTTATCCTTTTCCATTGTTTTCTCCTTCCTTCTCCTCGTCCGTCACCCGCTCCAGCCTGGGCCGGGAGACGGGAGGCGGGAGCTTCGCCTCCTCGATGTCCAGAAACAGGTGAAGCGGCCCCGGGTTGGATTTGTCGGGCCGGACCGTGCTTCTGGGCTGGATGGGCCGGGACATGAGGAAGTAGCGGGTCTCGTCGGCCACATGATCCTCCCCCGCGGTGTCCAGATCCTCCGGACGGTTGGGATCGGTGCGCAGGGCGGGAACGGTGCGGAGGAAGGCCTTGCAGGTGTTGAACACATACATGCCGGGAAAGCCGTTTTCATCGAAGGAAAGCCGGTAGTGCAGCTGCATCCAGCCGGGGATGCGCTGGTGGTCCCCCTTCTCGAACCAGACGCCGCAGCGCCCCGCGGTCTCCGCGATGGAGACTCCGGTCTCCGCGTTCCAGATGGCCGGGTCCGCCACGCCGCCGATGCGCCGCCCCTTCAGCCAGGGGTGCTCCCGCTCCGCCCGGGCGATCTCCCGGAAGACCTTCTCCGGCACCCACTTGACCCCCTGGTTGGGGGTCTCGGTGCAGCCGTACATCTCCAGGATGCGGTAGACCACTCCGTCCGGGTCCACCGCCCACCAGCCCAGGGAGAAGGGCCGGTTGTAGCCCCAGTCGAAGCTGCGGTAAAGCTTCCAGGCCTCCGGGATGGGAAAGGGCTCGATCACATGGCACCAGCGCCGCTGCTGCCGGAGGGTCTCCCGGGGCAGGTCCACCCCGGCGGCGTTGGCCGCGCGCATGTCCGGCTCCATGCGGAAGTCCTCAAAGAACTGGCCCTCGTAGCTGTCCCAGTCTCCGTAGAGCAGGGCCTTGCGCTCCCGCTCGGGGAGGCTTGCAAGCCTTGCCAGATAGCGGGGATCGTTTTGCAGCAGGATGCGGTTGTCGAAGACGGTGCTGGGAACGAAGGCCCGGCTCAGCCGCTGCTTTTCGCTGTGCCCGTCCGGGTACACCACCACCGCCTCCTCCCAAAGGGTCTCCAGGGGCTCCCCCGCGGTGATGAAGCGCTCCTTTACCCAGGCGTGGCCCAGGCCGCCGGGGTTGGCGGTGCTGCGCATGTAGACCCGGGTGCCCGGCCCGTTGGGACGGTTGCGGCTTTTCAGGTAGATGTACTCCTCAAAGCTGAACTGGGTCAGCTCGTCGAAGGCGATGAAGTCGAAGGCCTTGCCCTGGTAGTTGAACTTGTCCCGCTCGTGCTGCAGGGAACCGAAGACCACCTTGGCGCCGCTGGGGAAGGTCCAGGTGTGCCTCTGCTCGTTGTACCGGGCGCCGGGGAAGGCCGCCGGGTAATAGCGGCGGCTCTTTTCGATGAGCTCCGTGAGCTGGGGATAGGTCTTGCGCAGGATCAGCCCCTTGTAATAGGGAATGTCCACCTGCCGCGTGGCCTCGATGACCAGAGCGTCGCTCTTGCCGCCGCCGGCGGCACCGCCATAGAGCACCTCGTCCTCGCCCCGCTGCATAAAGACCGCCTGTCTCTCCTGCGGCCGCCAGATCACATCGCTCATCTCTTCCCTCCCTTCCCGCTTCCGATTCTGTCTTTTTGAGACAATCCATGTGCAAAAAAAGAAGCGCCCTCCCCGGCCGGCTCAGCTGGTCACTCCATCCTCCACGTCCCGGATCTCCGGCAGGATCAGCACCCCGGCAGGGGCCTCTTCCTCCTCCGTTTTCCGGATCTCGCTGCGCATTTTTTCGATGCGCGCCTGCTGCTCCTCCAGGTCCAGGGCGTCCTTGCGTAGGCCCAGCAGCTCCCGCAGGTCCTTCAGGGTCCTGGCCAGGCTTGCCAGGGCCGGGGTGTTTTCCGGCTCCAGCTGGTCCAGGGCCAGCCGCAGCTTCTCCAGCAGGTCGTCCGCGGTGTTCAGCAGCAGCGCCCGCCGGTTTTCCCGCAGCTCCAGGAGCTGCCCGCCCGTGGACGCCCCGGCCCGCTCCTCCTCCCGCCTCAGGCTGAGGAGCCGCTCCTGCCAGCGCCCCTCCGCCGCCCGTTTTTTCACCGTGCTGAGGCTGAGGCCGTGTTTTTCCGCCAGGGCCCGGTAGCTCAGGCCGGTGGCCAGGAAATCCTCTTCGATCCGCTCCCAGTCTGTTTTGGGTCCGGTCCCCTTTCTCATGCGTTCCATCTTCTCCCCTCCCGTCCGAAATCATTATCCCACGGCTGTTAATCCCCCGCGGCGCGCTCTTGACAGGGGGCTCTCTTTGATTTATGCTTTGATGGAAATCTGCAGGAAAGGAGCCGACATTTTCATGAAACTTCACCCCCACAGCACCGCCCGAGACATGACCGAGGGCTCCATCCTGCGGCAGATGGTTCTTTTCGCCCTGCCGCTGATGCTGGGCAATGTGTTCCAGATGCTCTACAACACGGTGGACTCCGTCATCGTCGGCAACTTCGTCAGCAAGCAGGCCCTGGCGGCCATCGGCTCCACCACCGTGATCGTCAATATGATGGTCTTTTTCTTCAACGGCTTTTCCATCGGTGCGGGTGTTGTCATCGGCCAGTACTTCGGCGCCCGGGACATGGAAAAGCTCCACCGCGCCATCGAGACCACCATGGCCGCCACTTTTGTACTGAGCCTGCTCTTCTCCCTGCTGGGCGTAGCCCTGGTGCGGCCCCTGCTGCACTTCATGAGCACGCCGGAGGACGTGATGCCGGAGGCCACGGTCTATCTGCGCATCTACCTGGGCGGGATCTCAGGCCTTCTCATCTACAATATGGGCAGCGGCATCCTCCGCGCCGTGGGCGACTCCACCCGGCCGCTGTATTTTCTCATCCTCACCAGCCTTCTCAACATCGCGCTGGACCTGTTCTTCGTCCTGGTGCTGAAGATGGGCGTGGCCGGCGCCGCCGTGGCCACCATCCTGTCCCAGTTCGTCTCCGGCGCGCTGATCCTGCTCCTGCTCACCCGCACAAAGGACATCTACCGCCTCGTCTGGCGGGAGCTGAAGATCGAGCTCTTCCTGCTGAAAAAGATCTTTGCCGTGGGCCTGCCCATGGCCATCCAGCAGGTACTCACCGCCTTCTCCAACATCTTCGTCCAGGGCTATGTCAACGTCTTCGGCTCGGACGTGATGGCCGGCTGGAGCAGCTACAACAAGCTGGACCAGTTCATCATGTTGCCCATGCAGAGCATGGCCATGGCCTCCACCACCTTCGTAAGCCAGAACATCGGCGCCGGGAAGGAGCGCCGGGCGGACCAGGGCACCGGCGTCGCGCTGCTGCTCAGCACCTCGGTCACGCTGGTCATCGCCGTGGCCCTCTTCGTCTTCGCGTCCCCCGCCGTCCGCCTCTTCTCGCCGGACAGCGATGTGATCCGCTACGGCGTGCTCTTCATCCGCAGCAACGTCTTCTTCCTGCTCTTCAACTGCGTCAACCACGTGCTGGCCGGCGCCCTCCGGGGCCGGGGCGATTCCGCCGGTCCCATGATCATCATGCTCTCCTGCTTCGTGGGCGTGCGGCAGATCTATCTCTATCTCATCACTCACCTGGTGGCCAACACCCCGCGGCTGGTGGGCCTGGGCTATCCCGTGGGCTGGACCCTCTGCTGCATCGTGGAACTGAGTTACTACTTCATCCGCCGCCGGCAGTACCGGACCCGCTCCGCGGTCTGAGCGGGCTCTCCCCTCCCCGCCTCCATGCGGCGTGACGGATGCGGTGTCGCCCCCATGCCTTCTCCTTGAGGAGAAGGTGGCGCGGCGCGTCCTTCGCAAGCGCCGTGACGGATGAGGTGTCGCCCCCAAGGCCTACTCCCTCATCTCCCGAAATTCTCTTGCGAATCCAGTTTTTCCTTGACAAGCCCCCTCCACTGTGCTACTATGTTCGAGCGGCATGCAGAAGTACCCAAGAGGCCGAAGGGGCTCCCCTGCTAAGGGAGTAGGCCGGTTTAGACCCGGCGCGAGGGTTCAAATCCCTCCTTCTGCGCCAAAAAAGAAGATCACCCATCGGGTGGTCTTCTTTTTTGCCATGCAGGAGGGATTTGAATCATGTCCGCACACGCCGGCGGAATTGCGAGCTTACGCTGCCGGTGGCAGAAAAAGTAAGCTCGCAATTTCCGCAGCGGTCGGAGAATGCAAGGATCAGCATAAGCCCGCAGCATTCTCCGGGCACCGCAAGGTGGACTGTGCATGAAACGGCGGCCCAGGCCGGCCTCTCTTGCCGCTTTGCGGCAATTCAGCTTCCGCGCCATCAAACATTCGGATTTCGTTACGGTGCTGTTCCTATGCAGGCCCCGGAACGCGCGGCCCTTCCGCTTGCGCGGCACGGATCCTACCTGTCCATTTCTTTGCGGATCTCTTGCGCCAGGATCTCCGGCTCTTTTCCCAAGCGTTCACAATGGCGGGAATCCGGAATGATCAAAACCTTGCTCCAGGGATACAGGCGCTTTGCGAGAGGCTCTCCTTCGATCCGGTTTACTTCCTTCTCCCCCCATTCAAAGCTCAGGCTGCCGCACACGGCCGAATCCACGGGCACCCCGCAGCCATCCTGGCAGATCTTCAGGATTCGCACCACATTCTCGGCACGCAGGCGCCCCAGTTGTTTTGCCATGCTCATTCCCAAGTCCTCTCCGTAAACGGGTGACAGGGTCTTGGCAAGAAACGCCGGGTCCCTGGCGGCTTTTTTTCGCGCGGCAAGATAGCCGAAGTTCGAGAGCAGTCCCTTTATCCCCTTGCTTTTTCCCAGGGGGATCCCGTCAAGGTAAACTGTTTTATAATACAGCTCTCCCAGGCTCAAAAGCGGCATCGCGGTCGTGCCGCCCATGGACGCGGCATACAGCAGCTCTACTTCCCCGATCCCCCGGTCCTGCAAAAACCGCTTTAATTCCTGAGCATCCTGCCGGGGCGTGAAAGCGGACGCGTCCTCACCATGTCCCGCCTGATCCGCAGCGACGAAATAATAGTTCCCCGGAAGCTTTTTCCCAAAGTGTTCCACCATCTGCTCTCCGTTGAGCAGCATGGGATGGATCAGCAAGACAACAGGATCTTTGGGATCGCCATAGGTGTGGATCTTCATCGTCTGCACCTCATACCCTTAAACTTTTGATTTGATTTTTCCATCCACATCCCGAATGGGATACAGCCACATGCCTACAAGGGAACAGATATCTGAAATCACGAATGGAACAGACATCAGGAGGATCAACATGCTTAATGCCTTGGGGCTTTGCTCCGCATTCGCAACATATCCGGCACTGTTCAGCATCGCCGTTGATACGATATTGCCCAAGGTCGATCCTGTTTTATCTGCAAATGTCATAAAGCTTGTGATCAGACCGGCCGCGGCAAATCCGGTCAGCTTATAACCATAATCCACGCAGTCAGGAAGCATCATCGCCATCAGGATCGCGCAAGCCAGACCGCCGGTCCGCGCAATTGAAATGGCAATCAAGGCGACTGTACCATTGTAAGCGTTGTTGCCGATCAACAGCAGAACAGCTCCTGCCATCTCAATGATCGTAGCAATGATAAACAGATTTCTTTTCGATATTTTTTTGGTGAGCAAATTGGAAAGAATGAAAGTCGGAATCGTAATGGCGCCGATCACAAGAGCCGCCCTTGAAACAAATCCAAGATCCTGAAGAACATATTTGGAGTAAAAAGACTGATTGGCGCTCATAAAACTGTTGGCACAGATATTCGTGCCGTAAGCAAGGATCAGACAGTAAAGCGCTTTGTTTCCTTTGAGCGCTCTGAAGACTTTTCCGAGGCTGATACGTTCTCCGTTTTCTGCTTTGGTCGCCTTTTCTGCTTCTTCTTTTGTGTCAAAGCGTTTTACGCCCAGAAAACACAACAGCATCGCCAAGGCCATATTGGCACTGGCAATCAGGACAAGCAGAAACCAGCCCTTTGCTTCATTCTCCCCTCCCAGCGCAGCCACAATATTATGCGCGAAAAGAGCTATCACGACAGCGGGAATCTGGGCAAGGTGGGCCCACAGCACAATGCGGTTTCTCATGGCTCTGTCTGAAGACATGATGACAGGCAATGCATTATAAGGGACCAGAACCAGTGTTGATCCGAGCTTAAACAAGCAAAATGCGAAGATATAATACAGTACTTTTGCACCCCCGGCAAACGGTACCGTCGTGAAAGAGATCAACGCGCCAAGGGCCAGAATCAAGCATCCGCAAAGAATATACGGACGATAACGACCCATTTTTGTCACGGTCTTATCACAGATCGCGCCAAGAAGCACATCCGTGACGGCATCAAAAAAGAGCGCCACGCCGGACACGATGCCGGCTACAGCCACATTCAATCCTGCGACATCCGTCATAAAATAGACAGCAAAGCTCGCGAATAAACTGCTGACAATATTGACGCCGAACCCGCCGTATGCATATCTGGAGATTTCCGACCTCATGACAGGTTTCTGTGTAGCATTATATTCTTCCGACATGGTATTCTTCCTTTCTGTGTTTCAAATGCTCTTTCCCTCACAGCCGATTTGCAAGTTCCCGGATCTCCCCGGCGATCTTCTCAAATTCAAAATCGTGGACGTAGTGGCCGCAGTCCAGCTGAACAAGCCTGCCGTCCACCGAAGCCTCCGCATAATCCTGATGCGCCTTCCGCCATTTTTCCGCCCAGGCGACACCGGGATCTCTTTGCGATATGAAATGGACGCAGGGCTGCTCCGGCAGCGGAGACCGGCTGATCTCTTCGCAGGCCTTCGGAACATCCCGAATCTCGCTGACGACATCATAATTGCAGGTGTTCCGCACGCACAGTTCCCGGAGAATGCGCTTTTCTTCCTCCGTGAGGTGCGGCAGGCATGCAGGTTTGCCGAGACGGGAGAGTCCGGTCAGATTCAGCAGTCTGCCGCGGATAACGCGCCGCAGGTTCAGCTCTTCCGATCTGAGCTCATCCGCAAATTCGGCCGGGGTCGTGTCCAGGCCCATGATCGCTTCCACTTCGTGCGGATACTTCTGCGCCCAGAGCATGGCCTCCAGTCCGGAGAGCGAGTGCGGACAGAGGATATACGGCCCTTCGATCCCGAGCGATGCCAGTGCCCGCCGGTACAGTTCCACGTTCGCTGAGAAGCTGCGTTCCGTCCTGACGATATCGCTGAAGCCGTATCCGAACTTCTCCGGAACAACGATCCGGAATTCATCCTCGAGCAGCGCGTACAGCGCTTTGAAATCCAGGACGGGCGAAGTCGTTCCCCATCCCGAAAGGAACACCAGCGTATGCTTTCCCCCGCCTTTGACCAGCACGTTCATCTCATGCCCGTCGAGGCGGACGAACCGGCCGATCGGCTTTTTGAGAAGGGGCCTGTTTTTTATCCAGATGCAGGTGTTCCCTACCGCAGAGGCGGCAAAGGCCGCCGCCGGAGCGAGCAGGAACCCGAGCACGGCCTTCCCTGCTGTTTTGCGTTTCCGTTCCATCGTGTGCCTCCCATCTCCGAAACAGACAGGATATTTCTGCACTGCCGTTCCGGTTTTCGTTTTGAGGATCAGAGTGCCTGCAGAACGTTGCGGAACACGTCCACGCCGGGAACAAGGGTGCTGAGGTCTATGTTTTCATCCACGCCATGGATGGTCCCCATCTGCTGTTTCGTGATCAGGAAGGGGTTGAGACCAAGGCACTGTTTGCAGTAACGCGAATAGGCGCTGGAATCCGAGGCGGTGTTGGAGATGTATGGTACCACATCATTAACCTGCGGATAGGCCTGCATCACGGCTTTTTTCAGGATCTGAAACGCCTCGCCGCGATAGTCCGCCACATGGCCGCCGCGATCACGGAGACGGCATTCAACTTCGACGTCATACCTGGCGGCAATTTTGCGGAGGATATCCAGGCATTCCTGCGGCGTCTGATGCGGGGCTACACGCATGTTGCCGACCACCCAGGCCTCGGTCGGGATCACATTCCCTGCCGGAGAGCCGCTCGCCATGGTGAAGACGATGGTGGTCTTGATCAGCGCGCCCGCCGAGGGAGAAGCCGCCGGCAGGACCTTTTTCAGCAGCGGCGTGAACAGCTTCGGGTGCTTCGCCACAAAGCCGAATTTGCGCATATAGGGTCCGAAGCAGCGCAGCATCTGGGCGGTGGTGTCGGAGATAACGGGCGGAAACGGATCGTGCTCCTCGATGTCGGCGATCATTTTGCCCAGTCTGGCCAGAGGCGTGTTCCTGCCGGCCATGGCGGCGTGCCCGCCGGCGGACCGGGCGATGAACTTGACCCCGAGCCCGATCTTTTCACCGACCGCGACCGCTGCGAAAGTGCCGTCCGCGACGCCGATGGGATCATAGAGGATGAAGCCGCCCTCGTCGAAGGTCATGTCGAGCTCGATTCCGCGCTCATGCAGGGCGGCGGAGATGGCGTCCGCGCCGAGGCCGGAGCTCTCTTCGTTCCGGGTCGAAACGAAATACAGGTCCCGGTCGGGGACAAAGCCCTCCGCGGCCAGCTCATCCGCGGCCTGGAGCACGCCCCAGAGGCCGCACTTTGTGTCAAGAGAGCCCCGCGCCCAGAGCTTCCCGTCCGCGATCTCGGCGCCGAAAGGCGCGTGGGACCACCGGGCCGGATCGGAGGGGACAACGTCGTGGTGGTACATGAACAGGGCGGGCTTTTTCCCGGACTCACGGCCCTTCCACTTCAGCAGCATCGAGCCGTCGAAGTCCTCGTGTTCGCAGCGCGGGATGATGTGGGGAAAGACCTCGCCCAGCAGCGCCTGAAAGCGGTAAAAGCGCTCCAGCTCCCGGGAATCCGGTGGGACGGTGGTCGTATCCGCCCGGAGCAGCCGGGAAAAGTTTTCGATATAGGTCTGGAGTCTGGCGTCAGTAACGCTCTGCTCCATATCATTCACCCTCCGTTCCAGCAGCTGGCCCGGCGATCTTCGCGGGTTCCTCCTTGGGCGCGGCCAGGATCAGACCGACGCAGCAGATGATGACCATCCAGCCCATGATGAAGATGATGCCCTTGATGGCCGAATCGGGCTGTACAGCGAGAGAGCCGTCGTAGTGCGTAAACTCAAGGATCCAGCCGAACAGGAGCGTGACGAGGGAAGAGCCGCACTTGACGGCCAGACCGTTCACGTTGCTGACCATGCTGTCGACCCGGCGGCCTTCCGCTTCTTCCACCTCGTCGGCGATGCGGGCGCGGTTGAGCGAGAGGGCCACGTTGATGAGCGAGGTAGAGACGCCGCAGGCGACCATCACAGTAAGACCGCCGATCAGGGTCTTCGGCATGATAACGAACACGATTTGAGCAGCCAGCTGGATGATGGCGGAAAGGATCAGTGACTTCCGGATGCCGAGCCTGCGGATGATCCCGCTGACAAAGGGCAGGAAGATCAGGCTGGAAAACAGATATACTGCACTCAGCAGCGTGAGCATAGCCGGTTTTCCGAGGACATAAGTGACATAATACATGCCGTAACCCATGGTGCCCGCGATCATGACATTGCGCAGGAAGTCCAGGATCACGTTGCGCCGGAACCTGGCTTTTTTGAACAGGATCCTGATCGCCTGGAGGATGGGGGTCTTTTCCTCGTTCTGCGGGCGCACTCTTTCCCTGGTGGTGAAGTAGTGGAACATCGACAGGGCGATAACCATCAGCGCAACGATCAACGCACCGATGAAAAAACCTTTGTCGGGATCCGCGACGTTGCCGGCAGCGTCCACGCCGCCCACAAGACGCACCAGCGGCCACATGACCACCGATCCGATCGCAACGCCGATGGCGGTGCCGATGAAGTGGTGTTTGCTGACAGCGAGGCGGTCTTCCTCCTCCGGGGAGACCAGGATCATCATCGCAAAGAACGGGAGCCGGTGGAACGTGGTAAAAACAGAATAGATCAGAAACAGCGCGAAAACAAAGACCGTGCTTGCGGCGGGACTCTGAAAGATGTGCGAGAATAACAGGATCAGAATGATGCCAAGCGGGATGGACGCAAACAGATACTGCCGCGTGCGCTCGCCTTTGCGGTTCGGGTGGTTGTCGGCGTAGGAAGCGATCATCGGGTCGTTGATCGCGTCCCAGACGGTGCAGATGCTCATGAGCGTCGCGATGATGCCGGGCCGGCAGCCCAGGACGTTGGTGAAGAAGAACAGCATGAACGTACTCTGGTAATACGACCTGAGGTTATCCGCTATGCTGATGGCACCAAAGCCGAGCCGTTCTGCCAGACCAAGGGTCGTTCTTTTGGCTTTTTCTTTCATGACGTTTTTCCTCCTCTTTATTAGAATGCAGCAAGGATATCCGGGGTGAGTTCTCTTACGAGGATCGAGACCAGTTCTGCTGTATGATCGAAATCCTCATAGGACGTGATGCACGACATGGCATGGGTGTAGCGGACGGGTACGCCGGCAACCACCACCGGGACGCCGCCGTTGGAAAGATTGATGACAGCGCCGTCGTTTCCGCCGCCCTCCCGCACAGAGGCCTGGGCCGGGATGCCGTGCTTTTCCGCGGTCGCCAGCACCCAGCGCTGGAATCGGGGAGAGCAGATAACGGAAACGTCCATGTATCGGAACATGGGGCCCCGTTTCAGCGCGGTCTGGATGGCATAGGCTTCCGTAAAGGTGTCATCTGCCGGACAGCCCTCGTAGCAGATCGCGATATCCGGCTTTACCCTGCTGACGGCGGCTCTGATGCCTCTGTCGCCGATTTCCTCCTGGGAGGAGATCAGGCCGACCACGTCGAAGGGAAGATCCAGCCCGTCCAGCCTGCGCAGCGTCGAGATCAGGGCGGCGACGCCGATGCGGCAGTCAAAGGCCTTGCCGAAGAACAGCCCGTGCCGCTCGTCAAAGTGACAGGCAGTCGCGGGAACGACCGGCTCGCCGATCCCGATCCGGAAATCTTCCACCGCCTCTTCCGCGCTCCTCGCTCCGACGTCGATATAGAAATCATGGAGATCCAGCGAAAGCTTTGGATCCCCGCCCGAAAAGTGAGGCGGTCTGAGCCCGACGATGCCGCGGATATAGCTGCCGTCCACCGTCCGCACCAGCACCTCGGAGGCTGCCAGTCCCCGGGGATCCATGCGGCCCAGCTCCACAAAACGCAGCGTCCCGTTGGGTTTGATCGAGTGGATCATAAAGCCGACTTCGTCCCCGTGGGCCTCCAGCATCAGCACAGGCTTCTCGCCGCTGTGATTCCTCCTGTACAGATAAAGGTTGCGGAGCTTGTCCTCCTCAAAACTGCAGATTCCTTCCAGGGCATTTCTGACGATCTTCAGGACCTCATCCTCAAAGCCGGAGGCCCCCGGCGCATCCGATAGGGCCTTGATGAGACTGACGTTCTCTGCCGAAATAATCATCGTCCACCTCCGTTTTTCCTGCGCAGCATGCGTAAAATGATCCACCATTATTTTACTTTCTCGATTTAATGAACGCAAGAAAAGGCTGCGTCAAGGCATATACGAATAATGGTTGGCGGTATCGAAAAAAGCGATGGCAAAAGATTTCGTGAAAAAGATTTCCCATAGCAGACGATATCGTGTATAATCATGCTGTACGGTTCACCGGACACGGAAACGGAGGGAAAAAGATGACCATTGATCAGTTGAAGGGCGTTGTCGCGATCGACGAGGAGGGCTCTGTCTCCCGGGCGGCAAAAAGGCTTTTCATCTCACAGTCGACGCTGTCGAGTGCTGTGGCCAGCCTGGAGCGGGAGGTGGGCTTCCTGGTTTTTGAGCGGAACAATCGCGGCATGGCGGTCACGCCTCAGGGACGCGAACTGCTCTCCTATGCCAGAAGCATCGTAAATTTTTCGGAGGACATCCTGTCCATTTCCGACAGCGGCAAGAAAAAGTGCCGTTTCCGCCTTGTCTCCAACCGGGAGGAGCATCTGAACAAGGTGTTCGCGGCCTTCTGCTTTGCGCACAAAGACGATGTGAGTATCGATATCTCCTTCGCCTCCGCTTCCGTCGAGCATACCATTGAGATGATCTACCGGGATCTGGCGGATTACGGGATCATCTGCATCGACAAGCCAAAGCTGAAGCAAATCGAGGATCTCTGCAAAAGCCGCGGCGTGGTCCTCAGTCCGCTGACGGAAATAACGCTGGAAGTGATTTGCGCTGCAGACCACCCGCTGATGCATGAGAAAGATCTGATCCGTGCGCTGCCGAACTATCCGTGCATCGCCCCGCCTGATTATGCCAGTCATCTGTTTATTGAGGAGGTGGAGCGAAAAGCCGGTTTCCCGCTGAAAGACGATTACCGCAGGATCATTGTTGCGGATCGTGAAACGCGGCTGGATCTGTTGTCAAAAGGCGTCGGATTTATGCTCGGCATTCTGGACAGGAACGCTGCGGAAAGATGGAATCTCGCATCAAGGAAGCTTGATGCGAGATACGGCATCTATTCTCTGGTCAGCAGAGATAAGATAAACGACTCTCTTATCCGGGAATTTGAAAAGCTTCTCCGGGACGAGTAACGCGGCCTGCCGCTCGAAAGGCACCGTGTTCCCGGAAAAATGCACCCAAGTTTTTTCCTTGGGTGCATTTTTCTGTCATATGATGGGCACTGCGCCAAAAAAGAAGATCACCCATCGGGGCACACTTCGTATGGAAGTTGCTTTGAGGCAGCTATTACCGGCTAAAAAGGACATGAAACGGGCGTGACCGCTATGGTCACGCCCGTTTTGTCGCCATGCTCCGGATTTTGGGGGCAAAATCCGATGCTCGTTTTACATATGGGCAAGGATGCATCTCCACCTCGTCCGACCTTGCTTTGCTCCGCCGCCGTCCACTCAAGGGGACGGCTTTTTCTGCCCTGCAGTATACCCGCAAGCGGGGATTTAATAGTCAAAAGCTTCTTTTTCGACATGAATGGTTGTGGTAAGCTTTTCACCTTCATAAGGTTTTCTGATTTCGATCATATTCAGAACAGTGTATCCCTTCGAGCGGAGAAATCGGATCATTTTTTCATTGTTCGGATGAACAAAGTTGTATACTGTATCTTCACCCATTGAAGCTGCTATCTCTTCAGCTTTATTAAAAAGCATAGAAGCGATGCCTTTTCTTCGGTGATCTTCCCGAACAAAAATATGTTCCACCCAAAGGCAGGGCTCATCGATTCTGCATACAATATAACCCACCAATGCTTCATTGTCCTCAACAGCAAAAACAGGGAAATCAGAATTCAGAAATTCAAGGATTTCTTCTTTTCCGGATTCAGTATTAAGCTGCGACTTGATTCCTTTGTAGGCCTTCAACTGAATCCGGAACGCGGCTACCAAAGGAGCAATCCTGTCTGCATCTTCCATACATACCTTGATTAATTTCATGCCCGCCTCCGCAAATTTCGAGTGTTGTGATGATTACGCCATCCATATACGACGTGTTAAATTATATCATACTATACAACCGATACCATTGTATTTCTTTCAAAAAGGCGGAAGGAGGCGCTTCCTTACGAAGCCCCTTCCTCCGGGTGATCTTCTTTTTATTCGGTCATGAACGGGACAGCATTCGTTTTCAGTGCTTCAGCAGTCTGTCCCTGCGCTTTTGCAGGCGCTCCAGCTCCCGGTCGATCTCCTGCTTCAGGGCCCGTGTTTCCTCGTCGGCGCGGTTCGGGTCATAGAGGCGGTCGATCAGTTCCTCCTGCCGCCGGATGACGCCGTTTTTCACCGAGGCGATGGGCTCCAGCTCATAGGCAAGCTGTTCCTTCACTTCGCCCACCCGCTCCTCGGCCTCCCTGCGCAGACGCTCGCTCTCCGCCCGTACCGCTTCCATTCTGGCGGCGATGCGCTCCGTCTTATAGATGACCTCCGGATAGGCCTCGGCAAAGCGGCGATGGAACACGGAGCGGTCCCGCAGCAGCAGCCGGATCTCCCGGCTGATCTCTTCGGTATTATCCGCTTCGCTGCGCTCCACCCCGGTCTTCACCAGTTTCAACACGAAATGGGACATGATGTAGTCCGCCAGGAAGACGGTTCCCAACGCCCCGGTCAGGATCTGCCGCCGCAGCAGGGACAGGGAGCCGATAAGCCTCAGAAACAGCGGGTCCAGGACCTCGATGATCAGCACCCCGCCCAGGCCGAAGAGGATAAGATTGCCGATCCAGACCCGGCCGTGGAGGTTCATGGGCTTTTGGCTGTAATCCCACCAGCGGGCGTGAAAGCGCTTTTCCATCACATAGCTGGTCCCGTACTCCACCGTTCCGCAGAGCACAAAGGACAAGGCAAAGGTAGTGCCCACGGAGGATTCCAGCGGCGCCAGACCGTTCACCGCCAGGGTGATGAGCACCGCGCCGCTGCCGTAGATGGGAAGCCAGGGGCCGGTCAGAAAGCCCCGGTTGATAAAACGGTGAAACTGAAAGTATTTCAGCGTTACCTCGATACACCAGCCCAGAAAGGAGTAGGCAAAAAACAGCAATACCAGATCAACTGCGTATTCCATGGCTTATTTCCCCACACAAAAACGCTGGAAGATCCGGTCGGTCACGTCCTGGCGGACGCTGCGCCCGGTAAGCTCGCCCAGCGCGCTCATGGCGGTCTCGGACTCGGTGAGCACCAGGTCCGGAGTCAGGCCCTGATCCAGGGCCTCCAGCGCCGCCCGGAGGGACTCCGCGGCTCTCCCCACGGCCTCCGCCTGCCGGGCGTTGGTCAGGATCTCCCCCGCCGGGGTCTGGGGCAGGGGGAAGAGGGCAGCGATGGCCGCCTCCAGCCGATCCAGCCCCTCGCCGGTGACGCTGCTCAGGGGGATCACCGGCAGGCTTGTTTCCACATGCTCCACAGCTGCGCTCAGATCCTGCTTGGACAGCACCACCAGGCCGTGCCTGGCCCGCTCCGCCGCCCGGAGAATCTCCCGGTCCTCCCCGGTGTAGTCCCGGCTGCCGTCCACCACCGCGATCACCAGCTCCGCCCCCTCCAGGGCGGCGCGGCTCCGCTGGACGCCCAGGCGCTCCACCTCGTCCTCCGTCTCCCGGATGCCGGCGGTGTCCGTAAGGCGCAGGCAAAGCCCGCCCAGATGCAGCCGTTCCTCGATGGTGTCCCGGGTGGTGCCGGGCACAGCGGTGACGATGGCCCGCTCATAGCCCAGCAGGGCGTTCAGCAGGGAACTTTTGCCCGCGTTTGGCCGTCCCACGATCGCGGTGGGAATACCGGCGTTCATGAGCTTTCCCCGCTGAAAGCTCTTCATCAAACGTTCCAGCTCCTCCAGAGACTTTCGCAGCACCTCCTCGTAGGCGCGAAGCTGAAAGTCCACGATGTCCTCATCCGGATAGTCCAGCACCGCGTGGTAGTGGGCGCTGATGTCGGAGAGGGCGGAATAGATCTCCTCCGCCTTCCGGTGGATGGCGCCGGAAAGCTGCCCCGCGGCGTTGCGCAGGGCCTCGTCGCTTTCGGCGTCGATGAGATCCGCCACCGCCTCCGCCTCGGAAAGGCCCAGCCTTCCGTTGAGGAAGGCCCGCTTGGTAAACTCCCCCGGCCCCGCCTGACGGGCGCCCAGGGCAAAGAGTTCCTCCAGCAGCGTGCGCAGCAGCAGGGGCGAGCCGTGGCACTGAAACTCCACGGTGTCCTCCCCGGTATAGCTGTTGGGGGCCCGGCTCACAGTGGCAAGACACAGGTCCAGCAAAGACCCGTCCCGCCGGCAGAGCCGTCCGTAGCAGAGCTTCCGGTCCGGCTGCTGAGAAAGGCCGGGTCCCCGCTCCGGGGTGAAAAGCTGCTGGGCCATTTCGATCACGCCCTCTCCCGAGAGGCGGACGATGCCGATGGCGCAGACCTGGTTTCCGGTCGCAATGGCAGCAATGGCGTCTGACATGAAAAAACCTCCGAAAATGAAACGGGAGGGGCAAGCCCCTCCCCTACAGAGTATTCTAACTTACCCCTTACGGGCTTCCCGGGCGGCGCGGGCATTGCGCTCGTCGATCCGCTCGGATACGTAGTAGCTCAGAGACAGCAGACTGTCGGAAAAATGCACGTTTTCCACGATGGTGCCGCTGTTGGGCTCTGTAAGCTCCACATTGGTGAAGTTCCAGATCGCCTCCACCCCATGGTCGGTCAGGATCTGGGTCACGGGCACGGCGGCGTCCTTCGGCACGGTGAGCACCGCAATGTCCACTTGATGCTCGTCCAGATACCGGGGCAGCTCCTCCATGGACATCACGGGGACCTTGTTGAAGGTGGTGCCGATGATCTCCGGCTTCACGTCAAAGGCGGCGGAAAGCTGGAAGCCCCAGTCGCTGAAGCAGAAGTTGTCGATCAGGGCGTGACCGATGTTGCCCACGCCGATGAGGATGGCGCAGTAGTGCCGGTCCATGCCCAGGATGGAAGCGACCTGTTCCCTCAGCGCGGGCACATGATAGCCATAGCCCTGCTGGCCGAATTCACCGAAGCAGCTGAAATCCTGGCGGATCTGGGAAGGCGTCAGCCCAAGCTGCTGTCCCAGCTCCGAGGAGGAGACCCGGGTGATCCCCTGGGCAGTCAGCTCGTCCAGCTTCCGCAGATAGCGGGGCAGGCGGCGAATGACGTTGTTGGAAACTTTCAGTCGTTTCAAATCTGATCTCTCCTTCTCATCTCTTTCACTTTGTTTATTTTATCACATGATTATCTCCCTTGCAAGTCCCGTCCCCCCTTTTTCTTCCGAAAGTATACTCTTTTCCGCAAAAAAAGTCTTCCTGGGGACTGGCGCGGCGGAAAAGAATCTGATATACTGATTTGAAAGTATTTCTTCAGAAAGCGAGGAATGCATCATGGCAGAAAACAGACCCCAAGGCCGCAAGACCAATGTGACCGGGCAGAGCACCGGCGCATACCGCCGGGGAGACGGACTGAACACCGGCCCCGTCGGCAAGACCGGCAGCAACCCCTTCAGCACCAGCCAGAGCAGCTCCAGGCCCGGCATGAGCCGTGCCGCCAAAGCCGGCGGCGGTGGCGGCCTGATCCTGGTCTTCCTTCTGCTGTTCTTCCTTCTCCGCGGCTGCGGCGGCAGCGGGAGCATGCTCAGCAGCGACCTTACGGGCGGCGGCAGCGGAAGCAGCAGCGCTTACACGGACAGCGGCAGCTACTCCGGCAGCCCCTCCTCCGGCACCGCTTCTTCCGGCAGTTCTTCTTCCAGCGGTTCTTCTTCCAGCGGCTCTCTGGGAGGGCTGGAAGGTCTGTTCCAGGGCGGCGGCACCACCACCGCGGCGGCTGCCAGCCCCTATGCAAACCTTCTGGGCAACATGAGCTCCCCCGGCACCGCAGCCGAGGTGAACACCGCCGCGGTGGACACTTCCGTTGCCTCCGAAGCCCGGGAGAAGTACACCGCCATCCGGGGCAAGGGCCAGGATGAGGTCACCATCATGGTGTACATGTGCGGCACGGACCTGGAGTCCCGCAGCGGCATGGCCACCAGAGACCTGGCCGAGATGGCCAAGGCCAATATTGCCTCCAATGTCCATGTGGTGGTCTACACCGGCGGCTGCAGCCGCTGGAACAACAACATCATCAGCACCGGCAGGAACCAGATCTATGAGGTCCAGTCCGGCGGTCTCAAGCGCGTGGTGGACGATGACGGCAACCGCGCCATGACCGATCCCGAGACGCTCAGCCGCTTCATCCGCTTCTGCGGCGAGAACTACCCCGCCAACCGGAACATGCTGATCCTGTGGGATCACGGCGGCGGCTCCGTCAGCGGCTACGGCTATGACGAGACCAAGCGCAGCAGCGGCTCCATGACCCTGGCCGGCATCAACCAGGCTCTGAAGAACGGCCGGATGCAGTTTGACGCGGTGGGCTTTGACGCCTGCCTGATGGCCACCCTGGAGACCGGCCTGATGCTGGATCCCTATGCCGACTATATGATCGCCTCCGAGGAGACCGAGCCCGGCATCGGCTGGTACTACACCAACTGGCTCACCAAGCTCTCCAACAACACCTCCATGCCCACGGTGGAGATCGGCAAGAACATCGTGGACGATTTTGTGGGCACCTGCGCCAGCCAGTGCGCCGGCCAGTCCGCCACCCTGTCCGTGGTGGATATCGCGGAACTGGCCGCCAACGCGCCGGAGGCCATGCGCAATTTCTCCCTCTCCATGACCGATCTCATCAAGAACGACGGCTTCCAGCAGGTCTCCAACGCCCGCAACGGCGCCCGTGAGTTTGCCCGCAGCACCGCCATCGACCAGATCGACCTCTGCCACTTCGCTCTGAACCTGGGCAACCAGGAGGGCAAGGACCTGGTCAGCGCGCTGAAGGGGGCCATCAAGTACAACCGCACCTCCTCCAACATGTCCAACGCCTACGGTCTGTCCATCTACTTCCCCTACCGCAAGACCTCCAGCGTGGACAAGGCCGTCCAGACCTATGACGCCATCGGCATGGACAGCAGCTACTCCCAGTGCATCCGCGAGTTCGCCAGCATGGAAGTCAGCGGCCAGGTCGCAGCCGGCGGCAGCAACAATCCCTACGCCAGCCTCTTCGGCAGCGGCTACGACGCCGCTCCCTCCAGCGGCTATGACATCAGCGATCTGCTGGGTGCCTTCCTGGGCGGCGGGGACTTCAGCTCCATCTCCGGGCTCTCCGGGTCCAACAGCAACTTCCTCTTCGGCCGCAGTCTGAGCAATGAGGAGACCGGCGCTTACATCGCCGCCAATCACTTTGATCCCTCCGCCCTCACCTGGCAGGAAAGCAACGGCAGCTACGTCATCCACCTGAGCGACGAGCAGTGGTCCATGGTGGAAGGCCTGGCGCTGAACGTCTTCCTGGATGACGGCCAGGGCTTCCTGGACCTGGGTCTGGACGCCGTCTTCGAGTTTGACGACAACGGCGATCTCCTGGCCCCGGCCGAGCCCAACTGGGTCGCCATCAACAACCACCCCGTGGCCTACTATCATGAGTACGCAGTGGACGGCTATTACTACGGCTATACCCCCGCCCTTCTCAACGGCGAGCGGGTGGAGCTGCAGATCTGCTTCGATCCCGACGGCAACGGCACTGTCACCGGCATCCGCACCGTGTATGAGGACGACGAGCTTCTGGAGCTGCCCAAGACCCAGACCGAACTGGGTGAAGCGGCCGATCTGGAGAATCCCTCCGACGCGGACGCGGAAACCACCATCCGCCTCCTCCAGCCCGGCGACGTTCTGGACTTCCTCTGCGATTGCTACCACTATGACGGGACCTACGAGAACACCTACAAGCTGGGCGCCCAGCTCGTCATCGGCAGCGACGGCGTGCGCGTGGCAAACGTTCCCTTCCTGGCCACGGAGCGGGTCGTCTTCAACTTCCGCTTTACCGATCTTTACCAGCAGCATTATTGGAGTGAGAGCCTCAGCATCGGCTGATTTCTCCTGTTCCCCGAACTTTCCACAAATTTCCGAGAATTTTATGTAAATTAAGAAAAAAGATATTTGCTTTTTCAGAGAAGTGTGTTACAATACCGTTACAATCTCGGAACAGACTGATAAACTATGCATTTTTGAATAGGAGGTCAATGTTGTGAAAAAGATTCTGACTCTGATTTTGGTCCTGGGCATGATCCTGGCCCTGGCCGCCTGCGGCGATACCAAGCAGGCCGACGTGGTAGAGAACGTGGACCCGGTGAACAACTCTGTGGTCATTGAAACGCCCCCTGCCATCGTCAGCGGTCCCGATACGCCGACCGAGACTTATCCCGCTGTGAACGCCCTGCCCACCACCGCGCCCACCACCGCGCCCAATCCCGCCGCCACCTCCGTGCCCGCTCCCAACGCGGCTCCCGGCGAAACCGGCACCGGCACGGGTTCCGGCACCGGCACTGAGGGAACCGGCAGCGGCACCGGCACCGAGGGTACCGGCACCGGCACCGGCGCCACCCCGGAGCCCACCGAAGATCCCGGCCTGCCCTACAACGCCACCGTGACTCAGTTTGAGCTCAATCACGGCAAGACCGGCTATGTGGTCAGAGCCGAAAACGGCGTCTTCTTCCGCGTCGGTCCCGGCAAGGAGTATGAGATCATCTGCGGTCTGAAGATCGGCACCCCCGTCCTGATCGTGGACGAGATGGCCAGCGGCTGGTGCAAGGTCGTTTACGACGATAACGTGGGCTTCATCTACGGCAGCTACCTGAGCTACACCGATCCCATGACCCCCGTCATCGTTACCGAGACGCCCGCGCCCACCGCCACGCCCGCGCCCACCGCCGTGATCATCGTTCCCTGACACGCATCAACGTTCAAATCCCCTTCCCAGACGGGAAGGGGATTTTTCTTTCTGTATGCTTTTGCTGGAGTTCCGCGTTTTCAGTCCACCCGCTCGCTGCCCCAGAAGAACAGGGCCACCGTGCCGGGTCCGGTGTGGGCGCCGATGGTGGTGCCCACGTAATTGATCAGCACCTTGCCGTTGAGCTTGGGGAAGCGCTCCTCCACCAGCGCGGCCACGGCCTGGGCGTCCGGCAGGCAGGCGGACATGGAGATGTAGCACTTGCCGTCGTAATCGAGGCCGTCTCTGGCGCACTCCTCCATCTTCTTTACGATCTCCCGGATGACCTTCTTTTTGGTCCGGATCTTGAAGCGGGGGATCAGGCGGCCCAGGTTGTCCATATTCAACAGCGGGCAGATCTCCAGAACACTGCCGAAGAAGGCAGCGGTTTTGGAGATGCGTCCGCCCTTGACATAAAAGCTCAGGTCCGTGGAAAAAAACCAGTGGTGCAGCTTCAGCCGGTTTTCCTCGATCCAGGCGGCCATCTCGTCCACGCTCAGGCCCTCGTCCCGCTTGGCGGCTGCGGTGTCCATCAGCAGGCCGTAGCCGGAGGAAGCGCCCAGGGAGTCGATGATATAGATCTTCCGCTCCGGGTAACGCTCCTGCAGGATGTGGGCGGCGTTGCGGGCGGAGTTGATGGTGCCGGAGATGCCGGAGGAGAGGCACACATGCACGATGTCCTGTCCCTGCTCCAGGAAGGGCGTGAAGGAGTCCACGTACTCTGCCACGCTGACCTGGGAGGTCTTGGTGTCCGCCCCGTTTGCCATCCGGGCATAAAACTCCTCAAAGGGGATGCTCTGGCCCAGATCGTCCGGGTATTCCACGCCGTCCAGAGAATAGTGGAAGCAGACATAGTTGACATGGATGGATTCGAAGTGCTCCTTGCTCAGGTCGGCGGTGGAGCAGCAGCTGAGAATGTAGCTCATGGGTTTAAGCTCCTTTCCTTCATTTCCAGTTTATAGGATACCCGCTTCCCGGTCAAGTTACAAGAAACTCTTTCCCTTTTCCCCTCTACAATAGGGAGCGCCCCCGGTCTCGTCTCTACCGGGGGCGCCCATGATTCTCTACAATTCGTAGAATCCAGTGTTTTCAAGGCTTTGCGGTTTTGGATCATTCCGCTCTTTTCTGTCCCACTCACTTCGTCTCCGCCGCTTTTTTCGGCTTTTTCTGCACATGGAAGCTGAGGAACACGATCACTTCCGCCAGCACCGCGATCATGAAGATCTGCCAAGGGTTCCTGTTCAGCAGCAGCAGGTAAACGCACACGAAGATACTCAGCACAAAGAGGGCCACCATGTATTTGAGGTGCCTTGTGCGTTTAAAGACGCACATCAGCACCATCCAGGTCAGCACCGACACGGGAAATGCCGCCACAAAGATCTGCCAGCGGAGCTGATCCACTGCCAGCCACAGCGTCACAAAAGCCGTGAGGGCCAGGGTCCATACGCCCAGCACCGCAATGGCGGTGATGACGCTGGTGCTGTACACCACGTCCTGCCGGGGGTCTTCCGGCGCCACAGTGGGCTCCCAGGCGTCGTGGGAGGACAGGATATAGTCCACGGACACGCCGAAGAGCTCCGCCATCTGGGTCAGCACAAAGGCGTCGGGGATGGCCTCTCCCCTCTCCCACTTGGAGATGCTCTTGTCGGAGTAGTTCAGCTTTGCGCCCAGTTCTGCCTGGGTCATGCCCGCGCCTGTCCGCAGATTGATGAGATTGCCGGCTGTCACCAGCTTCAGTTCTTCCAGCTGCATGGTCTCTCTCCTTCTCAAAACAGGAGTATTATAGCATAAACCGTTCTCTTTTTCAACGCGGAGGACTGGACATTTTTGAATTCTTGTGCGATACTGCACAGGACGCCGGGGCATTCGCCGCTGTTTCAAGCCCGATCTGCCCCGTTTCTCTTGTTTTGCTGCGCTTTGCGCGAAGGAGGTTCCCATGCCGGAACAGGAAAGCCCTCTGAAACGCTTCGGGCGTCTGTTTCTCCGCTGTCTGCCCCTGCTGGGCATGGCCGGCGCTCTTCTCTGGCTCTGGCTCAGCGGAGAAACGCTGTCCGTTGACACGGTATTGAGCTATACGCCGGAGCTCCCGCTGCTGGCGGCATTGTTTCTGCTGCTGCTCTACGGGCTCAAAAGCCTCTCGCTGACGCTGCCGATCCTGCTGCTGGATTCGGTCTGCGGCGTTCTCTTTCCCCTGCCCGTCGCCATCCTGGTGGCGACCCTGGGCACCGCCATCACCCTCACCATCCCCTATTTCATCGGACGCGGCGCAGGGCCCGATATGACGGAGAAGCTGCAGCAAAAGCATCCCCGTCTCCGGGAACTGCGGGAGATGCGCAGCCGCAACGAGCTCTTTCTCGCCTTTCTCATCCGCATCGTGGGCATCCTGCCCTGTGATGTGGTGAGCCTCTACCTGGGCAACACCCGCCTGCCCTTCCCCAAGTATCTGCTGGGCGGCGTGCTGGGCTTTCTGCCGGATATCCTCACCGCCACAGTGGTGGGCATGAAGGCGGACGACCGCAGCTCGCCCTGGTTCTGGGGCGCCATCGCCGTCAACCTCCTGGTGGCCGGCGGCTCCACGCTGTTTTACACGCTCTACCGCAGGCGGCACGCCGGTCCTGCCGAAGATCAGCCTGCCAAAGAGAACTAAAGCGCCGGAGCCGGTCTCTCTCCTGCCTGCTGCCGGCCGCTTGCTCCGCTGTTCCGTCGGTCCAAATCGCAGGCATCATCTTTTTTGAAATAAGGCAAAATAATGCTTGACATTTGATATCGCTTCTGCTATTATACTCCTTGCTCGCGGGGCTCCGGCCCCAAGGCATCTGGGGGTATAGCTCAGCTGGGAGAGCGCTTGAATGGCATTCAAGAGGTCAGCGGTTCGATCCCGCTTATCTCCACCATCAACGTCGGGTACGACGCATCCGAAAGGATTTGGGACTTTTTTCTTACTTTTCGTCCCATTTTGATTTTGGCAGAGATTCCCATTTGAAGTGCATCCAAGCGCTCTTCTAACACTTTTTCTAACAGTTTCTAACACCCATTTTGGCTTGGAAACAGGCCACTTTTAGCTCACCAGCGCCTCGGCCATGGACAGCTTCCGCTTGGCGTCCAGATGCCCGTAGGTGTTTGCCGTGGTCTTGATGTCACTGTGCCCCAGCCATTCCTGCACGTCTTTGAGCGAAAAGCCCATGTTCAGCAGATTGCTGGCGGCGCTGTGACGAAGCTCATGAAAACGGATATGCGGCATCCCGTTGGCCTTCAACAGTTTGGAAAACTTGTCTGACACATAGTCCGGTGAGAAAGGCCTGCCATCGCTCCACCGGAACACGGAGTCGCAGTCGTGGTAGGTGTCCCCGAAGAACTGCTTATCCTTCTCCTGCTGCGCTTTCAGGTTCAGCAGGAGTTCTTTGATCTCCGGCGTCATGGGAAACGAGCGGCGGCTGGAAGTGTTCTTGGTCTTGTCCTTGGCAACCACTGTGGTGACCTTGGAAACCGTGCGGCGAATGCTGATAGTCTCCGCTTCGAAGTTCACGCAGTCCCATCGAAGTCCAAGCGCCTCGCTGCGTCGTAGCCCGTACAGGGCGGTCAACCGAATCAGCGGATACAAAGGCTCGTCCTTGATCTTCTCCAGCAGTTCATCGATCTGAGACTTGGTGTAGAAATGGGCCTCATACCGTTCACAGACCGGGAGCTTCACGAACTGGCAGGGATTGTTGGGAATCATCCCCTCCGACACACAGTAGAGCAGCGTCTGGTTGACGATGTTCTTCAAAAGCCGCAGGCTTCGTGGAGCCAGACCGCCTTTCCCATCCAGTCGACCATTCTTTGCTTTCTCGTTGATATAGTCTTGGAGATTGAATTTGGTGATCTCCTTGAGCAGGGTCCCCTTCTCTTTCCAATACGGAAAGACGTGGTTCTTCATCAGTGTCTCATAGCCCTGTTTGGTTACCTCATCGATGGGATGTTCAAAGTCCGCCGTCTTCTCGGCATACCACAGCTTGATCGCGTCCACAAAGGGAATGTTGGCCTGATCTGCCTCTTGCTGAGCACGAAGCGCCTCGGCCTCTTCATACTCCTTCAAGGTCTCCCGCAGCAACTTTTGCGCCTTGGTCTTGTTGCCCTTTACCGGAAGCTCCGTATTGATCCACTTCTGCTTCCGTTTGCCGTTTTCATAGGTGTTTAAAACGATATAATAGATATTATTTTTGGTTTGCAGGCTGCCTGTCATTATTATCATTTCTCCTTTCGATGACAGGTGCAAAAATAGCCCGCTGTTGCAAGATCATTATACCTTGCTTCAGCGGGCTGTTCAAGCACATAATTCATTTGTTTGATTAACAGTTTCTTACTGACGCATATAGTCCAGCACATCGTTCTTCCGGATCCGGATGGCCGATCCGATCCGCCGACAAGGCAGATCATTCTCGCGGATCAGCTTGTAGATGGTGTTCTTGCATACCGAGAGTAATTCTGCGGTCTGCTGTACCGTCAGCACATCCGGGTAATCCTTGAACTGAGTCTAAGCACTTCCTCCTTTCAGCGAAGATAAAAATATAGATAAGAGTTGAAATTATCCGTACATCCGTACATGCGTACTGCAGCACGGGCTGACCCGTACACTGGTACGCATGTACGGATCTTTTTTGTTCTTTTTCAAAAACTGTTGGGCTTGACCAGCAGCTCGATGCCCAGGAAGCCACGGACTCTCCGGCCGTTCCCAAGATAGATCTTGTTGGTGGCCTCCAGATTGTAGCGATCCTCGTTCTCATGGAGGAACAGGCTGAAGCTTCGTTCACTCAGCGGCTTATGAGAGTTGTCTTCGCACCAGAGCTTATACACCGCGTACAGATCCTTGGTGCTGACCTCGTAGTCCGCCTTGAAGCGGAAATAGCCCTCGGAGGCCATAAACTCGACGATGTTGTTGCCGTCGGATACAGCTTCCGTCATGTTCTCTTTCGCCTTTTCGCTGATCGTAAACTTGTAATTGTTAGCGATCAGGCGTTTCAGCCCCTCCAGCATCCAAAGAAAGATCCCTTCCTTCTCGGCAATCAGCTTCTCCGAGAGGAAGGGATCGTCTACGCGGTTCTTGTCCTTGCGCCTGGTGGTCAGGATGATCTGACGGCGGAAGAAACCGTCGCTGCGGTCATAGAGCGCTTTCAGCGAGCCGTTGCCGAAACCGAGGAAACGGCAGTGCAGTTCGCCCTGGTAGCTCTGCTGGCTCTTTTTCTCCAGGTCCATGGGCAGCTCCGCTGTTATGATGGATTTCAGGTAGTTGGTCTGAGGGAGGCCCTCGGTCTTCATGTCGTCGTCCACCATCA
>ONCI01000072.1 GCA_900316255.1 uncultured Eubacteriales bacterium
CGTCAGCACGTTCATGCCCAGGATGTTCTGATACTCCACGTCCCGGGCCATGCGGAAGACCAGCCGGATGCCCACGTTGCGGATGGGGTCCTCCCCCTCCGCCAGCTCCAGGCGGGTGCCGGGATCGAAGGGGACGCAGTCGTCCTTGATGCGCAGGATCACATCGCTGTCCTTTACCGTGACACGCAGGTCGATGGCGTGTCTTTTTTTGTCCTTTGTGAAGCCGTGCTCCACCACGTTGCCCGCCATCTCCTCCATGGCAAGGCCGGAGAGATTGGCCCGGCGGGGATCCACGCCCCGGGAGAGGCAGAATTCCTGCACCCTGCGAGCCACCGAGACCACCTGGTCCAGGTCCCGCACGGTGAGATCCATCCGATCCTCCGGCTTTGCGCCGAAGCCCGCCGGAAAGCTCATCAGCGCATCCATGCTCCGGGGGAAGCGTTTGCCCACCCACCAGGCGAAGGCCACGATGAAGAGCGTGGTGGTCAGACCGTTCAGGATATTGGCAACATAGGCGCTGTTCATCCCGATCCAGCGGATCAGCAGCGCCGTGTAGCCGGCGACGCAGACCACGCCGTCCAGCAGCGCCAGCCCGTGTACCAGGACCTTCCTGCCGGTGATCTGCCCGAGGGCGGTGAAATGCATGGCGATGATGCTCAGCGGCATGCAGATCGGCAGGATGCGCAGGCCCCAGACGGTCATCTCATAGACCGGGGCTGTGGGGTCCTGGAAGAAGAGGCGGGTGAAGGGCTCGGCGCAGAGGATGATGCCTGCGCAGATCAGGCCCTGGAGCGGGAGAAAGCGGGTGAACATGACGCGCATCACGTCGGTGAGGGTCTGCCGGTCCTCTTCGCCGTAGCTCACGCTGAGCAGCAGCCGGGAGACCGCAACCATGCCGGTGGGGACCGCCCAGAAGATACGCATCACATTGTCCGCCGTCGCGAAGGCGGACACGCCTGCGCTGCCCACATAGAGCAGGATCATTTCGTTCACCAGCAGACCGCGGATCGTCTGATAGCCGTTGGAAAGGGCACCGGGGGCGCCGATCTTGAGGATCTGACCGCATTCTCCCCAGGCCAGTCCCCGCAGAAGGAAGCGGAAGTGGGAGGCCCCGGTGACAAAGGGCCAGGCCTGCACCAGCAGGAAGGTCCAGAGACCCAGGGCGTTGGACAGCGCCAGCCCGAAAGCCCCCATCCGCAGTTTGAGGACAAAGAGCAGATTCATCAGCGTGTTCACCGCGATATTGGCAAGGCTCGCAAGAAAGGTGAGGCGGGTCCTGTTCTCGATAAAGAGGAAGGCTGCCAGCTGGTTGCCCAGCATCAGCGGCAAAACGCCGATGGCCTGGCCCAGCAGATATCGGTTCAGCAGGGGCCGCACCACTTCGTCCCGGGTGAGAAAGCCGGTGAGGTCAAAGCCGCCCATGAGCGCGAAGACGGCGGCGAAGAACAGCGCCGCCAGCCCGGAGACTGCCACGCTCACGGAAAAGACGTTCTGCATCTCATCCCGTGCGTTCTGCCCCATGTACTTGCCGCAGAGGATGGAGGCGCCGCCGGTGAGCATCAGGCTCACGGCGAACAGCAGCATGTTCAGCGGGGAAAAGAGGCCCACCGCGCCCATGGCCTCCACGCTGATATGATTGCTGGCAAAATAGCTGGAGACGATGCCGTTGACGGAGCTGACCACCGCCAGCATCACCTGGATGGGCAGCAGGCGAAGCATCAGCTTTCCGATCATGCCGGCGTCTGCCGCCTGGCCCGCTCTTCCTTTTTGTGCAGTGCTCTTCATCGGATCCGCCCTCTTTCTCTGTTGTGCGTACTTTATTTCATTATAGCATTGGAGAGTGAGAAAGGCCAGAGGGAATCGATCCCGCGGCAAACAAATTCAGCGCAGGATGGGCTGCAGCTGCTCGCCCCGGAGGGCGGCCTCCACCGTCTCGGTGAGCCGCGCAAAATCTGCCTGGAGAGAGCGGGGCTTCTTCACGGGATCGTCCTGCCCGAAGGGGACGAAATACACGTGCTTCCGGTTCAGGAGCCGCCCGATGTTTTCCGCCGAGCCGGAGAGCCCGTCGTTGGTGGAGAAGGCGATCACCAGGGGCCGCCCGTTCCTCAGATGGGCCTTGGCCGCCATGGTGACGCTGCTGTCGGTGATGCCGTGAGCGAGCTTTGCCAGGGTGTTGCCCGTGCAGGGGGCGATGAGCAGCGCGTCCAGAGGCTCCTTCGGGCCCAGAGGCTCCGCCTCTGCCACGGTGGTGACGACCCTGCGCCCCGTGAGTTCCGTGAGGCGCCGGATGTGCTCCGAGGCTCTGCCGAAGCGGGTGTCCGTCTCGGCGGCGGTGTCGCTCATAATCGGGATCAGCTCATAGCGCTCCAGCAGTCCCGGCAGGGCCGCAAAGAGCTTATCATAGGTGCAGTAGGAACCGCAGAGGGCAAGGCCCAGGCGCTTTTTTTCCATGCTCATTCCTCCATTTCCTCCATGGCGGCGTACACCGCCTTTTTGAGCAGCTCCGCCGCGGAGCGGGGCGCCGTCTCCCCCGGCAGCCCCGGCGCAGACAGGACCTGCAGCCCGATGTTTCGGGCAAGCTCCCGGTCGAAGCCGCCGGGCGGGCTGGCCAACTCCAGCAGCAGGGCGTCCGGCCGGATGAGACAGAGCATCCCCTCCGTCAGCACCCGGGCGGGCACGGTGTTCACGATGAAGTCCATGTCCCCCAGGCAGTGCTCCAGCTCCTCATAGGCAAAGGCCCGGCAGCCCAGGGCCTCCGCCATGGCCCGATCCCGCCGGCCCCGGGCGGCCACGCTGACCAGGGCGCCCAGGCCCTGGAGCCGCCGGGTCAGGATGCTGCCGATCCGTCCCCAGCCCAGCACCAGCACCCGGCTGCGCCAGAGCGCGCGATCGCTATGTTCCATGAGACGGCAGAGGGCCCCCTCGGCGGTCAGGGCAGCGTTGCCCACCGCCACTTCCGGCCGCCGCAGCAGGTCCGCCATCCGGAGCTTCCCTTTGAGGGCGGCCGTCACCGTCTCGTCGCTGAAGCGCCCCCCCAGCAGCAGCTGCCCGGGCCAGAGTCCCTCCAGCAGCCGGGGCATGGGGATGCTCTCCTCCGAGAGGGGCGCGGCCAGACAGCCCCCCATCTCCGCCGGGCAGGGCAGCAGGACGCAGTCCGCCCCGTAGACGCAGCCCTGCAGACAGCTCTCCCGGCCGATCTCCGGGGGCAGCGCCGCCCGCTCCAGGGCAAAGGTCCGGACCCGGTGCCCGTCGGCATGCAAAAGCTCCGCCAGGGCGGCAGACCGGCGGTCCCCGCCGATCACGGCATATTTCATGAGCTCTCACCTCCTTGGCATACTATTCTTGGATGCAGCAAAGAGTTCTGTTGGACAATGTCGCCTGCCTGTGGTAGAATGATTTTGTAGGGGCTGGCGTCCTCGACAGCCCGCAAGCGGCGGATGATCGCCTCGGTGAACAAAGGAGCAGAGAGATGAGCAGAGCAGACGAGATCTTTATTCAAAATTGCAAGGACATCCTGGAAAACGGGGTCTGGGACACGGACCGGGAGGTGCGCCCCCGCTGGGAGGACGGCGCCCCCGCCCACACGGTGAAGAAATTCGGCATCGTGAACCGCTACGACCTGTCTGAGGAATTCCCCATCCTGACCCTCCGGCGGACCTACTGGAAGTCCGCCATCGACGAGCTGCTGTGGATCTGGCAGAAGAAGAGCAACAACGTCCACGACCTGCGCACCCGGGTGTGGGACGCCTGGGCGGACGAGAACGGCTCCATCGGCAAGGCCTACGGCTACCAGCTGGGGGTGAAGCACCACTATCCCCAGGGGGACATGGACCAGGTGGACAAGGTCCTCTGGGACCTGAAGAACAATCCCGCCTCCCGCCGGATCATGACCAACATCTACACCTTCGCCGACCTCTCGGAGATGGCGCTCTACCCCTGCGCCTATTCCATGACCTTCAACGTCTCCGGCAACCGCCTCAACGCCATTTTGAACCAGCGCAGCCAGGACATGCTGGCCGCCAACAACTGGAACGTGGTGCAGTACGCGGTGCTGACCATGATGATGGCCCAGGTCTCCGGCTTCGAGCCGGGAGAGTTCGTGCACGTCATCGCCGACGCCCACATTTACGATCGGCACGTGCCTGTGATCGAGGAGCTCATCAAAAACGAGCCCAAGCCCGCGCCCAAGTTCCTCATCGATCCCGAAGTCAAGGACTTCTACGCCTTCACCCGGGACAGCTTCCAGGTGGAGGGCTATGAGTACCACGAGTTCACCGGGAAGATCCCGGTGGCGGTCTGAGGGCGCGCCCATGGCCTTGGAAGCGATCGTGGCCGTGTATGCCGACTGGGGCATCGGCCTGAAGGGCACCCAGCCCGTGGTGCTGAAGGCGGACCGGAAGCATTTTCGGGAGATCACCGGCTCTGACGCGGTGATCGTGGGCCGCCGCACCATGGAGGATTTCCCCGGCGGCAGGCCCCTGAAGGGGCGGCGCAACATCGTCATCACCCGGCAGCCCATCGAGATCGAAGGCGCCCAGGTGGTGCACGACACCGGGGAGGCCCTGGCGGCCGCCGCGGAGGAGGGCCGCTGCCTGGTCATCGGCGGGGCGAGCGTCTATGAGCAGTTTTTCCCCTGGATGGACAGGATCCACATCACGAAGATCGACCTGACCCCGGCGTCCGACCGATATTTCCCCGATCTGGACGCGGACCCCGCCTGGGTCTGCACGGAGGAAGGCCCCTGGCAGGAGGAGAACGGCGTCCGCTATTGCTTCTGCACTTACGAGAGAGCGGCAGAGCAGATTTGAGTTTTGCGTTTTCAGTTTTGAGAGAGCAGGATCCCCGGCGGACGCAGACTGCGTCCGCCGGGGATCCTTTCTGTTTCCCATGGCCCCCATAGGGGCGTAAGCCCTTGCCTCCCCCGTCGGGGGCACCGACAGCGGAACCGGGAGTCCCCACCTAGCGTAGGGACGAGCCTTGCTCGTCCGCGTCTTTTCCAGGATCGCCCCCGTGCACGGGGAAGGCTTGGAGCGGGCCGCCGAGGGCGTCGGCCCCTACGAAGCACACATTGGCCTCCCCTGAAAGGGGAGGTGTCGCCGCCGCCTGCGGCGGTGACGGAGGGGTTTGTTCCTCCCCCAGCGGGGGAGGATGTCAGCGCAGCTGACAGGTGAGGGAGAGCGCCGCCAACTTCGCTTATCTCCACTGTTGATTGTGGTCCGTCATTCTCCCTCATCACCCGCTTCGCGGGAGCTTCCCCCGCTGGGGGAAGCACAACGGGCGGCCAAAGGCCGCCCCTACGGCGGAACGGAGCAGGCGCAGGGACGAGCATTGCTCGTCCGCCCGGTTTCCAGGAATGCAGCCTTGGGGGACGGCCGACCAATGGTCGGCCCTACGGTGGAGACGGGGGCGCCACACCAACCGCAGGGGCGGCTATCAGCCGCCCGCAATGGCCCCTTGCCGAAGGGGGGCTGCCGCCCTTGGCTCCCCCTCCGGGGGAGCTGTCAGCGAAGCTGACTGAAGGGGTCCCGCCGGTGGCTGGGGGATGCGTTCCTCCCCGTCCCCATCGTAGGGGACGGCCTCCCGGACGTCCCTGCGCGACAAGGGTAATCATGGCGAAGGGAAAAAGACGTATCCCCCCAGTGTGCGCACTGGGGCACCCCCCCTTAGGCAAGGGGGCACAACAGACTGCCATCGACGTCCCGGCGCGGGGACATGAAACCAAAAGAATACCTTGGGCGGATCCGCACCGGGTGTGGTACGGATCCGCCCATCGTTTTCTCGCGCGACAACCCCTCCGTCATCCGCCTCGCGGGGGATCGGCGGATGACACCTCCCCTTGCTCAGGGGAGGCAAGGCGGCCGACCAATGGTCGCCCCCACGGCGCAGGCGCGCCGCGGCGGGCAATCTCCTCCCGAAACCCAATTCTCAAATCTCAAAACCCCCGGCTGTGAAAACACACTTTTCACAGCCGGGGGTTTTGCCTCACAGGATCTTGTTGATCTCGGCCTCGATGGCCTTGGCCTTGTCCTCGGGGACCAGCTTCTTGCTGACCACCAGATCAAAGATCTCGCCGCAGGACTTCTTGTTGAAGAGCTTGATGGGGTACTTCATCAGGTTGGGGGCGTACTGCTGGATGATCTCCACGCACTTGGGATTGGCAAAGCAATCCTTCACAGAAAGGCTTCTGAAATCCATGATGATTCTCCTTTTCAAAGCAAATTTGCCGCTTCCGGTGTTCTTATTCTATCACGGACGCTCCTGTTCGTCAACGGCGCGGCGCCGTTCCCGCCGCCAGCTTCCGTAAAGGGTGACGGCGCTGGAGAGGGAGGCGACGGCGCAGAGGCCCACCAGCACCAGGAAGGCCCGGCCCCGGAGAAAGCCGATGGTGGGATTGAAGGAATCCAGCACCACCAGGGTCAGCAGGGCCAGCCAAAGGGAGATGCAGAGGTTCGGCATAAACGCTTTCCAGAATTTCATCGCTTGTCCTCCCATCCCGTCTCGGTGACGATCAGCATGTCTCCCAGCTCCCGGTCGGCCAGGTTGCTCTGGCTGCTGTAGCGCTCATGGAGGAAGGTCATCAGGGCGGAGCCGCCGCCGTCCAGGTTATAGGCCACCTTGCAGCCCAGGTCCCGGAACACCGAGGCCAGCTCCGGGATGGTCATGCCCCTGGAGTAGCCGTCCTGCCGTCCGTCCACCACCACGAAGACGTAGTGTCCCGGCTCGTAGTAACCCACGGCGCTGCGGGGATTGGGCATGGCGATGGCGATGCTGGCCTTCTCGTCCTTGGAGAGGCGCTCCATGTAGTCCTCCTCCAGCAGGCCGTTCTCGTCCAGCAGGGAGGGGCCGAAGTTCCAGGCCTGGACCACGCCCCGGCTCAGGATGTCCTCCACCAGGTAGTCCTCCCGGCGGTAGCAGGCCAGCTCCCCGCTTTCGTAGAGCACGCAGAGGTCACAGTAGGTCTGGTCGTCCCGGTAGATCTGGCCGTTTCGCACCAGGAAACCGAAGGATTGGTAGCAGAAGAAGTCGCCGCTGATGGCCAGGATCGCATGGGCGTCCGCGTCTATCTCCATGGGGTCCTGGGTGACCCAGGGCTCCATCTGCCCGTAAGCGGTGTAGGTGCGGAAATTGTCCAGGCTCGCCACGTAGATGTCCGCCACATGGTACACGGACTTTTCCTCTCCTTCGCCGTATTCCCGGGTGTCCACATGGATGGCCACCTCCGGGCTTGTGTAGGAATGATCGGTGATGACCACCTCGTCGGTGAACTGATCGGCAAAGCGGATCTGCCACTCGGTGCGGGTGTCCGGGGTGGGCTCGGGCGTGGGCTCCGGCGTCGGCTCGGGGGTGGACAGCGCCTCCTCCGTGGGCTGCACCGCCGGGATCTCTGCGGCGGGAGTCTCCGGGAGGGCAGAGGGCGTGGGCGCGGCGGGAGCGACGCTCTCCGCCGGCGGCGCGGTCTGGGCGGCGGCCCTGGCAGCCTGAAGGTCGGCGCTGCGGATCTTTCCCTGCAGATAGGGCAGGCCGATCTGGAAAAACACCACCAGTCCCAGGGCAAGCGCCCCCACCAGAAGGTCAGTGAAAATGACCTTCCACAGGGCTTTCGGTTTCGATTGCTTCATGACTGTCTATCTCTTTCTGTTTTGTAGGACTTTACCAGGGCTTCGGCGCAGCGCAGCCCGTCCACCGCGGCGGAAGTGATGCCGCCGGCATAGCCCGCGCCCTCGCCGCAGGGGTAGAGGCCCCGCACCGGGGACTCGCAGTCCGCGGCCCGCAGGATGCGCACCGGGGAAGAGGAGCGGGTCTCCGGCGCGGTGAGCACCGCGTCGGGATCGTCAAAGCCCCGGAGCTTCTTTCCCAGAGCGGGGATGGCCTGCTCCAGCACCCGGGTGATGCGCGCCGGCAGCACCTCGTGCAGCTCGCACCAGGTGACGCCGGGGCGGTAGCTGGGCCTGACCCTTCCCGGGCCCTGGCTTTTTCTTCCGGCCAGGAAGTCCCCCGCCCGCTGGGCCGGGGCGTGATAGTTCCCGCCGCCGGCTTCAAAGGCCCGGCGCTCGATCTGCCGCTGCCAGCGCATGCCGGAGAGCAGGTCTCCTTCCGGGAAATCTTCCGGATGCAGGGTCACCAGCAGCGCGGCGTTGGCGTTTTCCCCGTCCCGGGCGGAATAGCTCATGCCGTTCGTCACCACGCCCCCCGCTTCCGAGGCGGCGGCGATGACCTCCCCGCCGGGGCACATGCAGAAGGTATAGGCACTGCTCCCGTCGGGCAGATGGACGTTCAGACTGTAGTCCGCCGCGGGGAGACTGCCCCGGACTCTGCCGTACTGGCTCTGGTCCACGTCCTCCTGGCGGTGCTCGATGCGCACCCCCATGGAAAAGGCCTTGGGCTCCATGGGGACGTCCAGGCGGTGGAGCATCTCAAAGCTGTCCCGGGCGGAGTGGCCGATGGCCAGGATCAGGCGGCGGCAGGGGATGATCTCCTCCCCCTTGTCGTTCCGGACCCGCAGGCCCGTCACCGCACCGTTCTCGGTGAGCAGCTCCGTCATCCGGGTGCCGAAGCGCACTTCGCCCCCCAGGTCCACGATCTCCCGCCGGATGCTCTGTACCACCCGGATCAGGATATCCGTGCCGATGTGGGGCTTTGCGTCATAGCAGACGCTCTCCGGCGCGCCGTGTTCAGCTTTCCGTCGGAAAAGGTGCCGGCGCCCCCCTCGCCGAACTGGACGTTGCTCTCCGGATCCAGCTTCCCGCCGGAGCGGAAGGCGTCCACCGCGGCCTTGCGGCGCTCGGCCTCCTGTCCCCGCTCCAGCACCAGGGGCTTTGCTCCGGCCCGGGCCATGTACAGGGCGGCGAACATCCCCGCCGGGCCGAAGCCCACCACCACCGGGCGCTCCGGCAGGGGGCAGCGGGGGATCTCATATTGTTCTTCCGCATAGAGGCTGACGCTCCTGTCCCGCAGGCGCCGGACCAGCAGCTCCTCAGAGCCGCGGACCGTCACCGCCGCGGAGCAGACGTAGTGCAGATTGCTCTTGTCCCGGGCGTCCAGGGAGCGGCGGAGGAGCTTGAGCTCCTCGATGCGCTCCGGCTTCAGCCGGAGCTTTTTGGCGGCCCGGTCCCGGAGCGCCTCCGTCGGCTCCTCCAGGCCCAGGCGCAGGTCGTTCAGGCGGATCATGTGCCCAGCCTCCCGGCAAGTCTGCCGCTGGCCCAGGCCCACTGGAGATTATAGCCGCCGCAGTCCCCGTCCACGTCCAGCAGCTCCCCGCAGGCGAAAAGCCCGGGGACCAGACGGCTCTGTAAGGTTCGGGGGTCAAAGTCCGAGCTGCGCAGGCCCCCCGCCGTGACCTGGGCATTGTCAAAGCCCTCGGTGCCGGTGACGGGCAGGCTAAAGTCCAGGCAGGCGGCGCAGAGGCGCTCCAGGTCCCCGTCGCCGAGGGCGGAGAGGGGCGTGTTTGCGTTGAGGCCCGCGTATTTCACCACCATCCGCCCCAGGCGGTTGTGGAGCATGCCGGTGAGCATCTCCGAAGCGGGCAGTTCCGGGTACTGCTCCCTCCGGCGGCGCAGCAGCTCCAGCAGCTCGCCGGAGCGCTGGGGCAGCAGGGCGATGTGCAGGCTCAGCCCCTCGCCTCCGGTGGCCGCCGCTCGGGACAGGTCGAAGGCCGCCGGGCCGGAGACGCCGGTCTCCGTAAACTGCAGCTCGCCCCTGGCCTTGGCCAGGAGGAAGGCCTTGCGCTTGAGGCGCAGGGAGCACTGCACCCGCACGCCCTTGAGGGCCCGGGGATAGTCCGGCTCCGTCGTGAGCTGCACCAGGGCGGGATAGAGCCCGGTGCGCTTGTGGCCCAGGGCCTTCGCCAGCTGGTAGCCGTCCATGACGCCGCCGAGCTTTGCCCCCGCGGCGCCGCCGCAGGCGAGGATCAGCTTGTCCGCGTGGAGGCGCTCATTTTCCAGCTCCACGGTGAAGCCCTGCTTTTCCCGGCGCAGGTTTTTCACCAGGGCGGAGCAGCGCTGCTCCACCCCGGCCCTGTCCAGGGCGAAGCGCAGCACGTCCAGCACGGAATTGGCGGAATTGGACAGGGGATAGACCCTTCCCCCTTCTTCCTCCTGGGTCAGCAGGCCCAGGCCGTGGAAGAAGTCCAGGGCCGCCTGGGGCGGGAAGGCCTCCAGGGCGGGCAGGGCAAAGGCGGGGTTCTCCCCGTGGTAGTTTTCCGGCCCGGCGCCGGTATTGGTCAGGTTGCAGCGGCCGTTGCCCGTTGCCAGAAGCTTGCGGCCGATGCGCTGCTGCCGCTCCAGCAGCAGCACCCGGTTATTTTTGTTTTCCGCGGCGGTGAGGGCGGCCAGGATGCCGGAGGCGCCGCCGCCGATGACGATGACAGTGTTCATGGCTTCATCCTCGATGCAGCATGTCGTGGGCCACGGGGGTGTAGAAGAGGCGGTTGACCTCCTCCGGGTCTTTGGTCTGGCCCAGGATCCACATAATCTTGGCCAGGGCGGCCTCGGTGGTCATGTCGTAGGCCTCCAGGATATGGGGATTGCCCTTCAGCCGGGTGCCCACCCGGTAGACGGAGAAATCCGAGCCCTCGTTCTGCACCTGGGTGGTCATCACCAGGTACTTTCCGCGCCCGGTGTAATCGTGAAGCACCTGGAAGAGCCGGTCGTCGTCATAGGAGGGCAGGCCTCCCACGCCGAAGCACTCCAGGATCAGGGCGTCCTTGCGCTGCAGCATGAACTCCAGCAGCTCGTGGTCCGTGCCGGGGATCATCTTGATGAGGCCCACCTTCTCGTCCAGCTTGTCGTAAAACCAGGGGAAGGCCGCGTGCTCCGGCCGGATATAGCACAGCAGCCGATTGTCCAGCAGATTCCCCAGATCCGGGTAATTGATGCTGGAGAAAGCGGCGTAGCTCTTGGAGCAGGTCTTGCGGGCCCTGGTGCCTAGGATCACCCGGCCGGAGAAGACGATGCACACCCCGCAGAGTTCCCTTGAGCAGGCGCAGGTGAAGGCGTCGATCAGATTCGTCTTGGAGTCGGTGGAGTCGTCGCTGATGGGCTTCTGGGAGCCGGTGAGGATGATGGGCTTGTCCGCCCCCTGGATCAGATAGGAGAGGGCCGCCGCGGTATAGGCCAGGGTGTCGGTGCCGTGGCTGATGACAAAACCGTCGTACTCATGGTAATGGGCCCGGATGGCCCGGGTGACGGCGATCCAGTGGGGCGGGGCGATGTTGGTGCTGTCCAGATTGAAGAGGGAGAGGCACTCCACCTTGCAGAGTTCGGAGATCGCCGGCACATAGCGCAGCAGCTGCTCCGGGCTCAGCTCCGGGGTCAGGCCGTCCTTGGTCATGCCGGAGGCGATGGTGCCGCCGGTGCCGATCAGCAGGATCCGTTTCATGGGCTTGTCCTCCGTAACACTTTTTTCCATCATTTTATATTATACCGCCTCCTTTCCCCCGGCGCAAGGGCCTTTCCTCTTTTGGGACGTCCCTCGGAAAAGGCGGTTTTTGTTGACAGTTCCGGGGGTTCTGCGCTATAATATTCTGTAATTTTGTCGGATTCGAGGAATGGTCATGGGCAGAAAAAACAATTGGATCCTGCGCGTCCTGCTGAGCCTGGTGCTGGTGCTCGGCGCGGCGCTGGTCTTCCTGTGGCCTTTTTCTCCCAGCAAGGCCAAGGAAAGCCCCGCGCCCACGGAGGCGCCTGTTTCCGCGACCGCCGCCGCGGAGACCGTCGCGCCGGAAACGGCAGCGCCCGCGGCCATCGCCGAAACGCCGGCCCCGCTCCCGACCCCTGCGCCCCAGCCCACTCTCCCGCCCACGCCCTCCCCGAAGGATGCGGACGCGGAAAAGATCCGGGTCTCGGAGCTGATGGTGAAGAACCGGGCTACCCTGCCCGACGAGGACGGGGACTTCCCCGACTGGCTGGAACTGGAGAACATCTCGGAGGAGACGGTGGATCTCAGCGGCTGGAGGATGCGGGATTCCGAAAAGGACCCCTTCTGGGTCTTTCCGGCGCTGCAGCTGGAGCCCGGGGAGCGGACGCTGCTCTTCCTCTCCGGCAAGGACCTGCCCGGTCACGCCGATTTTTCCCTCTCCGAAGGGGAGACGCTGCAGATCCTGACGGATCTGGGCGCGCCGGTGGCGGAGCTTCTCTGCCCTGAGGGGGAGGCCGATGTGGCCTGGATCCCCAGGGAGGACGGCGGCTGGAAGAGCTCCCTCTACCCCACGCCGGGCCTTCCCAACAGCTCCGAGAGCTATGACGCCCTGATGGAGCAGCGGGAAACCGCAAGTCCTCTTGTGATCAACGAGGTCTGCACCTACAACAAGACCTCCCGCTGGACCTACATGGTGGGCATCAGCGATTGGATCGAGCTGCAAAACGTCTCCGACGAGGACATTTCCCTGGCGGACTACTATATCTCCGACGATGTGAACGAGCGTCTGCTCTGGCAGCTGCCGGACCTGGTCCTGGGACCGGGCGGCTATTTCCTTGTGCTGTGCAACGAGGAGGGCTCCCTTCTGGGGGCGGCTCCCCTCTGCGACGCCTTTTCCCTGAGCTCCACCGCGGACCGGGTCTATCTCAGCCGCGAGGACGGAGAGCTTGCCGACTATGTCTCCCTGCGGGACATCCCCTATGAGGCCAGCTACGGCCGCCTGCCCGGCGAAAACGGCTGGTTCTTCCTGCCCCAGCCCAGCCCCGGCTCCGAGAATTTCGGCGGAGCGCGCCGGGTCGCCGCCGCTCCCACGGCTCTGGAAGCCGACGGCGTCTTCAACGGGGTGGAGGAGATCACCGTCACCCTGCAGGGTGAGGGCGAGATCCGCTATACCACCAACGGCGGCTACCCCGATGAATACAGCGAGCTCTACGAGGAGCCCATCACCCTCACCGAGACCGGCGTTGTCCGGGCCATCTGCCTGGAGGAGGGCGCGCTGCCCAGCCGGGCGCTGAGCCTGAACTACTTCATCAACGAGGACTTCAGCCTGCCGGTGGTGAGCCTGCTGGGAGACAATGCCCAGCTCTATCAGATCTATATCAGCAGCACCAAGGACATGGAAGTCGCCGCCACAGTCTCCTTCTACGAGGAGGGCGGCAGCTTCACCCTCCCCTGCGGCGTGAAAATGCACGGGGAGACCTCTCTGGTCCTGCCCAAAAAGAACATGAGCCTGCGTTTTCGCGGGATCTACGGCCAGGAAGAGCTGCAGTACGACGTGTTCGGCGACGGGGGCGTCTCCGATTTCACCAATCTCCTGCTGCGATCCGGCCAGGACTACTACCACGCCATCATCCGCAATGAGCTCTGCACGGAGCTGGCCCGGGCGGCCAGCGACCGGATCATCACCTCCCGCTGCCGCCACTGCATCCTCTACCTCAACGGCAAGTACATGGGCATCTATGCCCTGGAGGAAAAGCTGAACGAGGCCATGTACGCCCATCTCCTGGGGGTGAGCAAGGACAGCGTCACCGTGAACACCGCGCCCCTGGACCAGCGGGACCCCATGTATCAGGAGGTCGTCTCCTTCGCCGTGGACAACGACATGTCCCTGCCGGAAAACTACGAGGAGCTCTGCCGCCGCTTCGATGTGGCAAGCTTCATCGACTGGCTGATCCTGGAGGGCTGCTTTGCCAACGATGACCTGACCTACTCCAACGTGCGCTACTGCCGCTCCACCGAGGGCGACGGCAAGTGGCGCCTGATGTTCTACGACCTGGACAGCTGCTTCTATTATTCGGAAAACTGCTTTACCAACCTGTTCGCGCCCTGGAGCCTGCAGTCCCGCCAGGTGGGCCAGCTGGCCGACGCGCTGCTGCGGAATCCGGATTTCCGGGCAGACCTGCTCTCCCGGGCCGGAGAGCTGATCCCCACCGCCCTTTCCAACGAGCGCATCCTGGAGGAGATCGACCGGCTCTGCGCCGTCATCGACCCCGAGGTGTCCCGGGATTACCAGTTCTATGAGATGTTCAAGGAGAACTGGGAGTGGAACGTGAACTGGCTGAAGGACCTGATCATCAGCAGCAACTGGGACCAGACCTGCATCGACCAGCTCTGCTTCTACCTCCAGGTCACGCCCGAGGAACGGGCCCTGTATTTCCCCGGAAGATA
>ONCI01000110.1 GCA_900316255.1 uncultured Eubacteriales bacterium
GTGGGCCGCGCCCTGCTGAAGGACGCCGCCTGGGGCGCCTCGTTGCTCCGAGGATAAAGACCGAGGCTGCGGTCAATGGACGATCAGAAGCAGAATAGTCAGAGGCTGCGCTATCCCGGCGCAGCCTCTGACTATCCTTATTCTGTTTTTCCCAGCCGCGCAAGCTCCGCTCCCATCTGCCGGGCCTTTTCCAGATCCAGCGGGAACTGCTTTTCGTGGTGGGCCTTCTTGTGCTCCTCGCTGAAGCTCGCCATGCTGAACCTGCTGTAGTCCTTGACCTGAAGCGTATCGCAGCTGGCAAGCATCTGCACCTTACCGTTCAGGCTGCGGAAGGCCTCCGCCTGGGCCGTGAGTTTTCGCTTGTACTGCAGCTGATAATAGGGCTGGGGCGCATTCATGGTGAAGATGACGCCCACATTGACCTTGCCGGTGAAGTAGTTGCTGTAATCATCATAGGACAGGGTGCAGAAGTGCAGCCGCTCCACAAAGGCGTGGAACTGACTGGTGGTGTCCCCCAGGTAGATGGGAGAGCCGATCAGCAGCACGTCTGCGGCAAAGACCTTATCCAGCAGCGGGCTGAGATCGTCCTTCCAGAAGCACTTGCAGCGCTCTCCGTCCTTGCGCTTGCACAACAGGCAGCTGCGGCAGCCGGTGAAGTTCAAATCATAAAGATCGACGTATTCGGTCTCGGCTCCGGCCTCCTCCGCGCCCTTTTGGGCACTCTTCAGCAGCTGGGCCGTGTTCCAGTTTTTCCGGGGACTTGCGTTTAAGATGATCGCTTTCATCGTCTGACTCCTTCCGTGTATGATACTCCGTCCCATCAAGGGAGCTCTACCGTCGTACATTCGTTGAATCGGGCAAACCGGTTCAGGCTTCGATCCAGGGCGTTCCCGATGGTTTTTGTCCGGCGGACGCCGGGTTCATACCAGATCTTCCTGACCCGGAGGACCCTGTCCCTGTGATCGGCAGCCATATCGATCCGGCCGATGAAGTTCTCTCCCCAAAGGATCGGCAAGGTATAGGCGCCGTACTTTCGCTTGTCCGCCGGCGTGTAGATCTCCCAGGCATAGGAGAAATCCCAAAGCGCGGCGATCATGGCCTTGTCCCACAGCAGAGGATCCAGGGGCGCGAGAAATTCCAGACGGGGTTTCCTGTCAAGGCTCCCGGAAAGCATCTCCTGCATCAGGGCCTCATCCTCCGCCCGGTAATAAAAGAGCGTCCTGCTCCCTTCGATGCGGATCGGCAGAATGGCGTCGGAGGCCTCCAGCGCAGAGAAGGCCTGCCTGCGCTGATCCGCGTTCATCGGGATGCCCAAAAAGGCCGGTGAATTCTTGTTCCAAAGCAGGCCGACCGCGCCGATCCGCCGGAGGATGCGCCAGCGGCGGAAGGCGTCCTCGTCTTCACAGGGAGATGGCGCCGACAGCAGCGCCGCTTCGAGATGCCGCTCAGCCAGGTCATAGAATTTGCGGGAACCGCTCTTATGGTGGATGACGAGCGTTCCGTCGGTGTAAAGCTGTTCCAGCACGGAACGGGAGGCCTTCGATTTTCCATGCCAGTTTCCGCTCCAATGCATCGAGGAGTGCCAGAACACTTCTCCGTCCAGAGGGAGCGTGTCGCTGGATGCCGGGCCATTGGACCGGATATAGGAAAGCGCCTCCCGCTCCAGTTCGGCAAATCCCGGAAACGCCGCCCCATGGATGCGGCTCCGCTCCCGAAAGGGAGCGAACCAGGGCCAATCCTCCGCGGGCCAGATGGAAAGCTCCTTATCAACGTAGTCCACAAGCAGGCGATCCCGATACAGCAGGTCCTCCAGCATGGATTTTTGAAAGTCCTTTATCCGGGACTGGAGCGTCAGTTCCGCATTCTTCCCGCACACATCCACAGGATCATACTGGATGCATCCCGCCTGCCGGATATAGTCGTAAGCTCCCGCCTTGCCGAAAAAACGTCGGTTGCCCAGCAAGCCCTGTTTGGCAAGGATGAACTGCCGCGCCTGTGCTTTTGTCAGTTCCGTCATGGGCAGCACGCTCCGATCTTCTGTCGTCCGGGATCCGTCAACGGTTTTGATACGCTGTCAGTGAGAGCTGGAATGAGAAGAAGCCGTACTGCTGATAATGATCATCATGAGGATCATCGTGATGATGGCAAGCTCCACAGAGGCGGTCAGCATCGCCGATGCGCCGAGGCTGTCCTCCTCCGAGAGGGCGGACTGCACCATCTGAACGGCAAACATTCTGCGGCAGTTTGCCCCGACGCCGAAGAGCCCGTGGAAGGGCTTGTGCTGCTTCAGGAGATCATCCGCCTCACAAATCCGCTCCAGGAGCGTTTCCGTGGGGAGGGCGGAATCGGCAAGGATGCCCAGGATGGCAAGCCGGCTCCCTCTGCCGAGGGAGTGCCCCGCCGTTTTCAGGCCCTCGGCCAGAGCGCAGAGCTTTTCGCATTTCTCTTCCGGCCGTCCGCCGCGGATGGCAAGGATATGGCTGAGCATTTGCCGCGTGTCCCTGTCCGCCTTCAGCTTTCCCTCGAGGGCAGCATAGATCTCCTCCGCTTCCGCATAGACCGTGGAGGTGTTCTTCCCGGACACAGCCATCAGCGCCGCAAAAGGCAGATCATTTTCGGAAGTCAGCCAGGGGTGCGCGCCCTTCATTTCCTGATAGATCTGCTTCGTCTTCTCCGCCAGGGTCTCGGAGTCGCCCTGCTCCGCCAGGATCATGGCGGCAAGAGCGGTCTGCTCTCCGCTGAAGAAGGTCTTGATGCGCCGATACGCCTTCTCCATGCTGTCAAAATAGCGTTCAGGCTCCGGGGCAAGCGCCATCTTGCAGCGCACAAGGAGCTCGTCCGAACCCCGGAAATTGGAGAAAATGCCCGCTTTGTTTTTCAGAAGCTTTTTGCAGGCCTTTATCCTTTCCAGATCCGGCTCTTCTCCCGCCGCCAGATAGATCCCGGCGCAGGCCAGGATCATCTCCTGAAACTGCATCTTGTTCCCTGCCGCCAGAACGCGGTAGTTTTCCACCAGCTTCAGGCATTTGTTCTCCGTCTGTCGATCCATGCTTATCATCCTCTCCTTCTGTTCATCGGGGTAGACCGAACGCCCGGTTTTCTCTTTTGCTGCTTTCGCTCCGCACAGCAGGCGCGAAAGCATTCATACATCTTTTGTACTTTCTGTATTGTAGCAGCTTGCACGGTGCTTGTCCAGCACAGTCCGAAAGAGATCCCGCAAGGATCCTTTCCTACAAATCAGGACCGCCGCTGAACGGGTCGAGGACAAGGCACCGGCGCGGCTCCGGCAGAACAAAAGACTATAACTGGAAAAGCGCCGGGGTTTCCCGGCGCTTTCAAGGTATAGACAAAGTCAAGAAAAGAAAAGGTCTCACCGAGTTTTTCGCCTCGGAAGGCGAAAAATAAAGTTCAATCCGTGTTTTCCGGGGGCGTGTACCTCGGA
>ONCI01000099.1 GCA_900316255.1 uncultured Eubacteriales bacterium
TAAGAGGCGCCGCATCGGAATGTCGGTTTATCCGGCTTTCCGATGCGGCGCTTCTCGTTTGTGCGCGGGGGTCCTCTTTCGCGCTGTTTTTGGAAAGGGAGGCCTTTCCGGGATAGGGTGAGCAGTATAATCCGAACCACGGTTTTGCCAGGCAGGATTACGCCCATCCTTCGTTAAAATACTCGGGAATACAGCAGGTATTCCCTGCGTTTTTGCCTTGGCTGGACGAAATCCTGCTCTGGCAAAACTCTTTGACCAAAACGGATGAGATCTCGGATGATTTTGGGTGCGGAGGAAGCAGACTTGCTAACGCAAGTCCATGACGACAAGCCCAAAAGCGCCGAAAGATCGCCGTTTTGGCGGGTTCGGATTATACCGCTCACCCTAAGATGCTGAATTCGCGTTTCGGCCTTTCTGCCAAACAGCAGGCTCAGTCTCCGGCCCTGTCCACAAGGGCGCAGAGATCCTCATAGCTGAGCGAGCCTGCCTGGTTGTAGGTCACTACCCCGTCGGGGCTGAGGATGATCGTCTGGGGCAGGACGGAGGATGCGCCCAGAAGGGAAGCCAGGCTTCCATCCTCGTCCACGGCAAAGGGCATGGCATAAGAATAATCCGCGAGATAGCTCTCCACATCCGCGGTCACCGGCGGGGTGTGCAGCGCCAGCACGGCTACCTCCTCGCACCTCTCCCGCAGCAGACGGTCGAAATGGGGCAGCTCCCGGACACAGGGCGTGCACCAGGTGGCCCAGAGATTGATCACCACGGTCTTTCCCCGCTGTTCGGAGAGGGAAAAGCTGCTGCCGTCCACGCAGCGAAGGCTGAAAGCAAGCAGCAGCAGCGCGGCCGCCCAAAGCAGGCGGCGGATCGTCCTGTTCATGGCCGCGCCTCCTTTTCGGGCAGCTCCGGTCCCCGCAGCACGATCCTGCCCGCCCGGAAGGAGATGGCCCGCGCCGGGCAGAGATCGATGCAGCTGCCGCAGTGGACGCACTCGCTGTCGCCCACCTTCCGGATATCTACGGGGCAGGCACGGAGGCAGGCGCCGCAGTCGGTGCAGCGGCCCTCGTCCAGCTTTACCCCCAGCAGAGCCAGCTTTGCCATGAGCCCGTAGAGAGCGCCGAGGGGACAGAGAAAGCGGCAGAAGGCGCGAAAGACGAAGACACAGGCGGTGAGAATCAGCAGCATCAGGCCGCATTTCCACCAGAAGAGCCCGCCGATCATGGCCCGCAGGGCGCTGTTTGCCGGGTGGAGCAGCAGCGAGACCGCCCCCTCCAGGGTGCCCGCCGGGCAGATGAACTTGCAAAAGCCGGGCAGGGGCAGCCCCCGGAAGGCAAACCAGGCGGGGATGCCCAGCACGAAGAGCAGCAGCACCGCGTATTTGAGGCGGCTGAGCCCTCGCGTCAGGGGGCTTTTTTGCACTTTCTTCGTGGGGATCCTGTGCAGCAGCTCCTGCAGCAGCCCGAAGGGGCAGAGAAAGCCGCAGATGACCCGGCCAAGCAGCAGGGAAAAGAGCAGAAGCACCCCTACCACATAAAAGGCCGGCCGGTCCGCCGAGGCGGCTACCGCGTTTTGCAGCGCGCCCAGGGGACAGGCGGCCACCGCCCCCGGGCAGGAGTAGCAATTCAGCCCCGGGACGCAGAGGTTTTTCAGGGGCCCGGTGTAGATCCGGCCCTCGGCAAAGCCCTTCAGGTGGGCGTTATAGAGCAGCGCCGAGTAGAGTTGGATCAGCCGCCGGGTCATGGGCTTTTTGCGCATCTCAGCCAAGGCCGATGCACTCCGAGCAGAGCCGGATGGCCTTGGCCAGCACGTCCTGGGCCCCTCCGTTCAGAATCCCCAGGACCACCAGCGCGAGCCCCAGGACAAAAAGCGCCGCCCACAGCGCCTGTTTTGTTTTCATTTGCCCACCTCCCGGAAGGAGATTCGGAAGCTCTGGCTGCAGGGCTCGGTGGTCCATTCCTCCTCACCGGCCAATTCCCAGCCCTCCGGGACCGTGACGATCTGCACGTGATACGGCTCCGCCGGGCCGGTGAAGACCGCCTCGCCCTGCTCGTCCGAGATGACGGGCGTGCACATGCTGTCGGTGCAGAAATTGATCATCACGCCCTCCACACGCTCCCCGTTCTGACCCAGGCAGGAGACCGTGTAGGTGCAGAGCCCCTCCGCGTCCCTTTGATCCGCGCTTTTCCCGGCACCGCCGCAGCCGGTCAGACAGCATAGCAGCAGAAGCAGGGCAAGCGGCATTGAGAGTTTTTTCATTCGGCAGTCTCCTTTGTGGGGTTACGTTTTGTGCCATCGGCGGGGAATCAGGGCAGGTCCTTTCCGGCGGCCAGGTACAGGGCGTACCAGTCCTCCCGGCTGAGCCTGACCCCGGCGGCAGCGGCGATCCCCTTGAGGCGCTCCGGGTTCATGGTGCCAACGATGGGCGTGATCACCGCCGGGTGCCGGAGCAGCCAGGCGATGGCTACCGCGTTTTCCGTGATGCCGTATTTCTCGGCCATGGCGGAGAGAGCCTTGTTCAGGGCGGGAAACTGCGCGTTCCCGATGAAGCTGCCCCGAAAGCTGCCGTACTGGAAGGGGGACCAGGCCTGCAGCTTGATCCCCTGCAGGCGGCTGTAGCTCAGAATGTCTCCGCCCCGGCTGCAGGCAAAGCTGTCCTCCATGTTCACGTGAAAGCCCGCGTCGATGCCGGGGCAGTGGGCCAGACTCATCTGGATCTGGTTGACCCGGATCTGCCCGCCGCAAGCCCGGTTCAGCAGCTCGATCTGCATGGGGCTGTGGTTGCTCACGCCGAAGGCCAGCACCTTTCCGCTCTGCCGCAGCTGCGCAAAGGCCTCCGCCACCTCCTCCGGCTCCGCCAGGGCGTCCGGACGGTGGAGCAGCAGCAGGTCCAGGTGGTCGGTGCCGAGCCGCTTCAGGCTGCCCTCCACACTTTCCAGGATGTGCTCCCGGGACAGGTCATAGCAGACGCCGGGGCGGATGCTGCATTTGCTCTGCAGCAGGATCCGGTCCCGGTAGCTGGGCGGGATGGCCCGGCCGAAGAGAGCCTCCGAGGCTCCGGCGTTATAGATGTCGGCGTGGTCGAAGAGCCGGATCCCGTTTTCCAGGGCGGTGTCCACCAGACGGCGGACGGCCTCTTCATCCGGCAGCGTGGTCAGACGCATGCAGCCCAGCCCGATGGGGGAGGCGCAGATCGCTTCGATGGGGGAACGGTTTTTTTCCATGGAGCATCCCTCCGTTTTTCCTATCGTAACCCGGAAAACGGGGGAAGTCAAGAGAAGGGAGGCCCTCCCGCCCCCTGATAAGGAAAATGACTTTACAGCGGAAAGAGCGGCGAATATACTGGAGCCAAAGGAAACCGGAAGAAGGTCCGGCCGGGTACGGCCGGACGGGAGAACAAAGCCGGAGGAGGGCACAACATGAGCATTCTTTTAGAGAAAAAACTGGGCTTCGGCACCATGCGGCTGCCGCTGCTGGATGCGGAGGACCCGAAGAGCATCGACCTGGAGACCTTTATGCAGATGGCGGACCTGTATCTGGAACGGGGCTTCTGCTACTTCGACACCGCCTATCCCTATCACGAGGGCCTCTCCGAGGAGGCGGTGCGCCAGTGCGTGGCGGAGCGCTATCCCCGGGATCGCTTTCTGCTGGCGGATAAAATGCCGGTGTATCTGGTGAAACAGCCGGAGGACTATGAGCGGATCTTTGCCGAGCAGCTCCGACGCTGCGGGGTGGAGTATTTCGACGTCTACCTGCTCCACAACCTGGGGCGGGACCGCTATCCCAATACGGAGCGTCTGGGGGGCTTTGCCTTTCTCCGGAAGCTGAAGGAGCAGGGCCTGGCCCGGAACATCGGCTTTTCCTTCCATGACGACGCCGAGACCCTGGACCGGATCCTCACCGAGCACCCGGAGGTGGACGTGGTGCAGCTGCAGATCAATTACCTGGACTGGAACGGCACCGTGGCACAGTCCGGCCGCTGCTATGAGACGGCGAAGCGCCACGGGAAGGACGTCATCGTCATGGAGCCGGTGAAGGGCGGGCAGCTGGCCGCGCTTCCCGGGAAGGCCATGGAGCTTTTCACCGCTTTTTACGGGGACGCCGCGCCCTCGCCCGCCAGTCTCGCCATCCGCTTTGCCGCTTCCCTCAGCCAGGTCAAGGTGGTGCTCAGCGGCATGAGCAGCCCGGAGCAGGTGGCGGACAACACCGGCTTCATGGGGGATTTCGCGCCGCTGACGGAGGAGGAGCACGGTCTCACCCGGGAAATCGAGCAGGAACTGAAGCGCGCCATCCGGGTGCCCTGCACCTCCTGCCGCTACTGCATGGAGGTCTGCCCCAAGAACATCGCCATCCCCAACTATTTCGGGCTCTTGAACCTCTACGCCGTCACCGGGAAAAAGACCAACATGTATTATCAGCGCTATTCCCTGAACCACGGCAAGGCCTCCGAGTGCCTCAAATGCGGCCTCTGCGAGCGCAACTGCCCCCAGCACCTGCCCATCCGGCAGACCCTGGAGGAATTCGCCGCCCTCTACGAGACCTGAAGCCCGAGGACAGGCCCAAGGCCCCAGCCTGCCGCAGGGCAGGCCTTTGGACGCCTCCGTTTGGCTTCGTTCTATCAGGCGACCACAGGTCGCCCCTACGATCGGGCCGGCTCCCGTCTCCGCCGCAGGGCCGTCCATTGGTCGGCCGCAATGCTTCCCCAGCGGGGAAGCACCCTCCAGTACGCACACTGGAGGGTGATGAGGGAGAAAACCGTATCTTTTCCAGCTGTGAGAAATATGTATTATTCTTCTCCCTCACCTGTCAGCTGCGCTGACATCCTCCCCCGCTGGGGGAGGAACAGTTCGCTTCCGTCTCCGCCGTAGGGCCGACCATTGGTCGGCCGCTTCCCAAGACTGCAGCTCTGGAAAAACGGGCGGACGAGCATTGCCCGGCGGCCTGCTGAACGAAAGGAACAAGCCGCCCTCCCTGCCCGCGAAAGTATGACAGCAATATGGAAAAGGCCCCGCTCAGATGAGCGGGGCCTTTGGCTGTTGTGTCATTGTTTGATCATTCGATCATGATGGTTCTGCGCTCCGGCAGGTTCATGGGCTTTTCTTTGGGGAAGTCCAGCTTCAGAACGCCGTCCTCGAATTTGGCCTTCACATCTTCCTCCCGGACGTTTTCGCCGATGTAGAAGCTTCTGGTCATGGAGCCGGTGTAGCGCTCCTGATGGACGATCTTGCCCTTCTTGTCCTGACCTTCCTCTTCCAGACCTTTGGACGCGGTGATGGTCAGATAGCCGTTTTGCAGCTGCAGATCGATCTGATCCTTCTTGAAGCCGGGCAGATCCACCGAGAGCTCATAGCCCTCGTCGTGCTCCTTCAGGTCCGTCTTCATCACATGGGCCGCGTGTCTGCCGTAAAGCTTGTGGTCCACGTCGGACGTGAAATCCCGGAAGGGGAAGCCCATCCAGTCATCAAACAAACTCTCTCCAAAAATACTCGGTAACATAAGTCATGCCTCCTTTTGCAATCACTGTG
>ONCI01000073.1 GCA_900316255.1 uncultured Eubacteriales bacterium
GTGCTGCTCTGCTGGGTGCTCAGCTTCCTGGGCGTGGTCATCGGGAAGGACACTCTCGCCAGCACCACCCTGGCCCAGTTCTTCCTGCAAATCAAATTCCTGACCAGCGGCCTGCTGTAATCAAACAGATTTTTTCAAGGCCGGCATCAGCCGGCCTTGTTCCGTTTAAACCCCCAAGGAGGAATGACTATGAACCCCACTCTCTGCTCCCGCTGCAACAAAAACGTCGCCGTGATCTTCATCACCAAGCTGGAAAACGGCCAGGCCAAGAACGAGGGCCTCTGCCTCAAGTGCGCCCGGGAGCTGCACATCAAGCCCGTGGACGATATCATCAACCGCATGGGTCTCTCCGATGAGGATCTGGAGGGCCTGGCAGGGGAGATGACCACCGCCCTCAACGGCGCGGAGGAGCTGATGAACCTGGACAATTCCGGCTCGGAGGACGAGAGCGACGACGACGGCAAGACCGCCACCTTCCCTTTCCTGAACCGCCTCTTCGGCGGCCCCGGCGCCCAGAACAATTCCGCGCCCCGGGAGGAACAGCCCTCCCGTCCCCAGAACCAGCCGGGCCAGTCTTCCCGGCCCCTCAAGCACAAGTTCCTGGATAATTACTGCATCGACCTGACCCAGCGGGCCTCCCAGGGGAAGCTGGATGCCATGGTGGGCCGGGAGGAGGAGCTGGAGCGTGTGATCCAGATCCTGAACCGCCGCCAGAAGAACAATCCCTGCCTCATCGGCGAGCCCGGCGTTGGCAAGACCGCCATTGCCGAGGGCCTGGCCCAGCGCATCGCCATGGGCAGCGTCCCCTATAAGCTGCAGAACAAGAAGGTCTATCTGCTGGACCTGACCGCTCTCGTGGCGGGCACCCAGTTCCGGGGCCAGTTTGAAAGCCGCATGAAGGGCCTCATCGAGGAGATCCGCAAGGAGGGCAACATCATCCTGGTCATCGACGAGGTGCACAACATCGTGGGCGCCGGGGATGCCGAGGGCAGCATGAACGCCGCCAACATCCTCAAGCCCGCCCTGAGCAGGGGCGAGATCCAGGTCATCGGCGCCACCACCTTTACCGAATACCGCAAGCACATCGAGAAGGACGCCGCCCTGGAGCGCCGCTTCCAGCCGGTCACCGTCTCCGAGCCCTCCATCGAGGACAGCATCCAGATCATGAAGGGCATTGCCCATTATTACGAGGACTACCACGGCGTCACCATCTCGGAGGAGATGTGCCGCCAGGCGGTGCTCCTCTCCGAGCGCTACATCACCGACCGCTTCCTGCCGGACAAGGCCATCGACCTGATCGACGAGGCCTGCTCCGACGTGAATTTGAAGGACGAGAACATCAAAAAGCGCATGATCGCCCAGCGAGACCTGGAAAACCTGCGCTTCGAGCGGGAAGCCCTGCAGAGCGACAACAGCGAGAGCGACCCGGAGAAGCTGGACCGGCGCTATGCCCGGCTGGCGGAGCTGCGCAGCAAGGAGATGCAGCGGGAGCAGGAACTGAAGGCCCTGGACGCCCTGGGCCGTCCCGCCCTCACGGTGGATAACCTGGCCCGGATCATCGAGCTCTGGACCAAGATCCCCGCCTCCAGCATCAAGGAGGATGAGCTGGAGCGTCTGGCCAATCTGGACGTACGCCTCAAGGAGCACATCGTGGGCCAGGACGAGGCTGTGGACGCGGTCTGCGCCGCCATCCGCCGCAGCCGTGTGGGCCTCAAGGTCAAGCGCAAGCCCGTGAGCTTCATCTTCGTGGGTCCCACCGGCGTGGGCAAGACGGAGCTGGTGAAGCGCCTGGCCGCCGATATGTTCTCCAGCCCCGAGAGTCTCATCCGGCTGGATATGTCCGAATTTATGGAGAAATTCTCCGTCTCCCGTATCATCGGCTCCCCTCCGGGCTATGTGGGCTATGACGAGGCCGGCCAGCTCACCGAGAAGATCCGCCGCAAGCCCTACAGCGTGGTGCTCTTCGACGAGATCGAGAAGGCCCATCCCGACGTGATGAACATCCTGCTCCAGATCCTGGACGAGGGCCGCATCACCGACGCCCAGGGCCGCACCGTGAACTTTGAAAACACCATCATCATCATGACCACCAACGCCGGCTCCGGCAACAAGACCGGCAGCGTGGGCTTCGGCGGCACCCTCTCGGACATGAGCCGGGAGCGGGCCTTGAAGGCGCTGAACGAATTCCTGCGGCCCGAGTTTATCAACCGGGTGGACGAGGTGGTCTGCTTCAACCAGCTCACGGAGGAGAACTTCCGCGGCATCGCCGCCCTCATGCTCACCGAACTGCGGGACGTGATGGCGGAAAAGAACCACAGCCTCAGCTGGGACGAGAGCCTGCTGGACTACCTGGTGAAGAAGGGCTATTCCGTCACCTACGGCGCCCGGAACCTCCGCCGCCTGATCCAGAAGGAAATCGAGGACGCCATCGCCGCCCAGCTCATCGCCAAGCGGGGTCAGGGTGTGGATACCATCTGCCTCAGCGCCGAAAACGACAAGGTCGCCATTCGCCTGGGAGAAGACGCGGCGGTAGCTTTCGAGACGCCGCGCCTGTAAGGGCTGAAACATCTGCAAGCATACGCTTCCCCAAAGGGGGAGTGCCTGAAGGCCGATCGGGAAGCCTTCCCCACGCATGGGGAAGGTGGCGCGAAGCGCCGGATGAGGTCCTTTCGTTTCCCTGTCACAGATGAGATTGGAATGTGCAACGGAATCCATTTCTCTTTGCAGTATTCCGAACTTCGAATTCCGAATTCTATGTTTTGGGAGGTCCTAACCATGCCGAACATCGAGATCATCCTGGGCGATATCACCCGCCAGTCTGTGGACGCCATCGTAAACGCCGCCAACTGCTCCCTGCTGGGCGGCGGCGGGGTGGACGGCGCCATCCACCGGGCCGCGGGGCCGGAGCTTCTGGCCGAGTGCCGCAGCCTCCACGGCTGCGAGACCGGCAAGGCCAAGATCACCAAGGGCTACCGCCTGCCTGCCAAATACGTCATCCACACCCCCGGCCCCGTGTGGCACGGCGGCGGCTATGGAGAAGAGGAGCTGCTGGCCTCCTGCTATCGCTCCTGCCTGGAGCTGGCCTCGCAAAATGGCTGCGAGACGGTGGATTTCCCCTCCATCAGCACCGGGGTCTATCATTTCCCCCTGGACAAGGCGTCGGAGATCGCCATCGGCACCATCGCGGCCTATCTGCGGGAGCATCCGGAGATCAGGCGCGTCCGCATGGTCTGCTTCGATCTGCGCACCAAGGCCTTCTACGACCGGGCGCTGGAGAAGCAGGGATGAAGGAAGCCCTTCTCATCAGTGCCTGCCTTCTGGGGACGAACTGCAAGTATAACGGCGGGAACAACGCCCTTCCGCCGGAAAAGCTGACCGCTCTGGAAGAGCGCTTCCGCCTGGTTCCCGTCTGCCCCGAGCAGGCCGGCGGCCTGCCCACGCCCCGTCTTCCCAGCGAGCGCCGGGGAGAACAGGTGGTGAACCGGGCAGGGGAGAATGTGACCGAGGCCTTTCGCCGCGGGGCGGAGCTCGCCCTGGAGAGGGCTCTGCGGGAAGGCTGCCGCCTGGCTCTTCTGAAGGAGCGCAGCCCCTCCTGCGGCAGCGGCCGGATCTATGACGGCAGCTTCACCGGAACGGTGATCCCCGGCGACGGCGTCACCGCGGAGATGCTGAAAAAAAGCGGCATCACCGTCTGCAGCGAGACCGAATTTGCGTATTGAGATTTGAAAACGAAGGAGCAGCGATCAGGCTGCTCCTTCGTTTTTCAGGAAGCAAGGAAAGGGAGCCCGTTGGCGTAGGGGAGGGGCTTGCCCCTCCCGCGTCTCTCCGCAATTCCGCAATCCGAACTGCGCATTCCGCATTTCGAATTCCCGCGTCCCCTTGCCGTAGGGGCGATACACGAATCGCCCGTCCAAAAAAACAGGCTGTGAAATACGTAGTTTTTCACAGCCTGTTTTTTCATTCCGCGGAATAGACCGCCATGGCAACGCCGCTGTCTTTCACCAGGATGTCCCTGGGCCGGCGCAGCAGCTTCAGCGTCACATACACGTCTCCCGCGGCACCGGAAACGTTCATGATCTGCCAGAACCAGACCACCCAGAACCAAACCCGGGGCACAAGAAAGGCCAGCACGCCGAGGACCAGGGTCCAGACTACCAGCGGCGCCAGGGCGATCTGCCGGTAGGGGCGCTTGGCAAAATAGTCCTCCTCGCTTCCGGCATAGGCATAGAGCCCGGTGAAGCCGAAGCGCAGCTTTTTCGCGCCGTAGGCCTTCATCACCGCGGCGTGGGTCAGCTCATGGAGCACGATGTAGAGAAAGAGCCCCGCCAGCATGACGCCGAAGCGGAGAAAATAGGGGCCAAAGCCCCGGGACATGTCAAAGAGACTGCGGATGGGCGTTACGGCAAGACCGATAAGGGCAAGGATCACGGTGGGGATCAGGGTAAGGCCATTTACCAGCAGCGCGGTCTTTCGATCCTTCTGCAGATCGATGGAGAGGATCTCCCGATAGCCTTCCGGCAGCTCCTGCGTGCAATTTGGTGTGGACATGGGCAATTCCTTCTTTCTCTGATTACGGCCACGATTGTACCAGATCCGGGGGAAAAGAACAAGAGGGGAAGCTCAGGCCAGCTTCCCCTCCGGGTCCAGATAGATCACCGGTGCCATCCCGGTGATCAGCAGCACCATGTCGCTGTCGGGGGTGAAGGAGCCTGCCCGGGTGTACACCGGCCGCAGCTCCAACTCGCCGCTGATGCTGCCGGACACTGCCCGCAGGGGCATCTGCCCCCGGATGGAGCGCTGCAGCGCCCGCCGGAGGGCTTCTTCGTCCGCCACGTTCCCAAGTCTTACCCCGTTGACCCGGACCTCTGCTGCCGTCTGGATCCCCTCCGTCCGCTCCAGCAGCGCTTCCGTCAGCGCAGCGGCTTCCCCGTCCGCACGACGCAAGGTCAGGCAGAGCCGCTTTTCCGGGAGATAGAGCGTGGCGGTGCTGCCCAGGATTTCCTCCGCGATCTCCCGGGCATGAGCCTCCCCGGACCTTGCCTGCTGCAGACTGTAGCGCCCCGGCAGAGCCTCTCCCTGCACGGTGATCCGGAAGACCGGCCGCAGATGGGAAGAGAGCACCAGCACCAGGGCCAGCGCCATGAGCAAGATCTTTCTCCGCAGGGCACGGGCTGCCGGGTCGCTCCTTTTCTTCATCCAACCACCTCCGCTGCCAGCTTAGTCCGGCCCGCTCCTTCCGTCAAGGCCTTCGACAAAAGTAGGGAAAAAGCAAGGAAAAGCGCCGGTTCAGAGAAGGGGAGCTTCCTCCGCCCGGGCGGCGGAGACCTCGAAGGCCGTCCGGATCTCGCTGCCCGCCTCGGTGATCTTGGTGTATTCCCGGCTCTGCAGCCTTCCCTCCAGCTGCAGGCGCTGCCCGGTGTCCCAGCGCTGCGCCCGCCTCGCCAGCGTCCCCCAGCAGATGCAGGGCAGATAGTCCGAGCGGCCGCAGCGCCGGTTCACCGCCAGCATCAGGTCGGCGATCTCCCGGCCCAGGGGCGTGCAGCGCAGTTTGGGCGGCCGGCACAGGGCTCCCTGCAGCCGCACCAGATTCTGATCCTCACCGTCCCAGACCTCCAGCTCCCGCACAAAAACCGTCAGCACCAGCTTCGGCCCGTTTCCCCGATGATTGTTGAAGCTTCTCAGCTCTCCCGTCACCGCAAGCTTGCCGCCGCCGGCCTCCACCGCAGGCAGAAGCTCCTGCCGCAGCGTCAGATTCAGCCGGTCCTCCACCCCGGAGAGCCGCCTGACCCGCAGCGGCAGCAGATAAAAGTCCTGCCCTCTGCTGCTGTGGGAATAGCGGGGCGGCCCCTCCGGACTTCCGCAGAGCCGCACCAGATTCGTTTCCGAAAAGAGTTCCATGGGCACATCCTTTCCCCTGTATTCCCTCTAGCTTATGAGAGGGAGGGGCTTGAATATGCTGGGAAAAGTCTGTATAATGAAAGCATCAATCCACAAAGGAGCATCATCATGGAAATAAAAGAAATTCTTGAAAAATGCGATCATACCCTCCTGCGGGTGGACTGCACCGGCGAGGAGATCCGCAAGCTCTGTGACCAGGCCATGAAGTACCACTGCGCCAGCGTCTGCATCCCGCCCTGCCACATCCCCGGCGCCAAGCGCTATGTGGGAGACGCGCTGAAGCTCTGCACCGTCATCGGCTTCCCCAACGGCTACATGACCACGGCGGCCAAGGCCTTTGAGGCGGCGGACGCGGTGAAGAACGGCGCCGACGAGATCGACATGGTGGTGAACGTCTCCATGGTCAAGGACGGCTGCTGGGACGACGTGGCCAGGGACATCGCCGCCGTGCGCGAGGCCACCCGGGGCAAGCTCCTGAAGGTCATCATCGAGTGCTGCCTGCTGACCGATGAGGAAAAGATCCGCCTCTGCCAGATCGTCAGCGCCTGCGGCTGCGAGTATATCAAGACCTCCACCGGCTTCTCCAAGGGCGGCGCCACCCGGGAGGATGTGGCACTTCTCCGGGCCAATGTGGCTCCCGAAGTCAAGGTCAAGGCCGCCGGCGGCATCAGCTCCCTGCAGGATGCCGAGGACTTCATCAACCTGGGCGCGGACCGTCTGGGCACCAGCCGCATCGTGAAGCTTGCCATGGAGATGGAGAACGCCGAGGGCGCACCCAACGAGAATTACTGATCGCGAGGAAAAAAGGACCATACCCTTTCCGAGAGCGGAAAGGGTATGGTCCTTTGCCGTCATGCGCATCCCGGGATAAGGAGGAACCATGGATTTCACGGAAAACAGCTACGAGGTCTTTCAGCTCTTCAATGACCGCTGGGCCCTGGTCACGGCGGGGACTTTGGAGGATTTCAACACCATGACCATCGGCTGGGGCAGCATGGGCACCATCTGGGGCCCGCCCCACAGAGGAAAGCAGGTGCTGACGGTCTATGTCTCTCCCGCCCGCTATACCCACAGCTATCTGGAGAAGAACGAGTATTTCACCGTGAGCTTTTTCCCGGAGGAATACCGCAGGGACCTGGGCATCCTGGGCAGCCGTTCCGGACGGGACGGGGACAAGGTGGCCCTCACTTCCCTGACTCCCGTGGCGGTGGAGCACGGGGTGGACTTTCAGGAGGCGGAGCTGAGCTTCGTCTGCCGCAAGCTCTATACCCACCAATTCGAGGTGGAAAAGGTGCCGCAGGACGTGGCGGACTGGATCTATACCCGGGTCCCGCCCCACACCATGTTCATCGGTGAGATCGTGGAAGCGATCCGGCGATGAACGGATACTAAAAGCTCCCCCGGCTGTCATGAGCAGACAGCCGGGGGAGCTTTTTCCATGGTTCCAGACTCACCAGATCCACGGGAACAGGCGGTATTTGACCCGCCCGCAGTATTCCTTGTAGCCCTCCAGCCCTTTGGAAAGCACCTGCTCCTCGTTGCGGATGCGCTTGGCGATAATGGGCAGATACAGCAGCATCACCGCAAAGGAGAGGGGAGAGCCCAGCACCAGGGGCATGGCCAGAAACATCAGCACCGTGGCGCTGTACATGGGGTGCCGTACGATGCCGTAGAGTCCGGTGTCGATGAGCTTTTGCCCCTTTTCCACCTCCACGGTCCTGGCAAGGTAGACGTTTTCCCGCAGCACCTCGCCGAAGAACCCATAGCCCAGCAGAAAGACGGCTGCCGCCGCGAGGGACACCCAGCGGGGCAGCATCATCCAGTCAGAGCGGTAGTTGAGTCCCGCCAGGATGAAGGACAGCAGGAACATGAGACCGCTCAGGGCGATCACCATCCGCTGTTCCCCTTCGCTCTCCCTTGCTTTCAGCCGCCGGCGCAGCAGCTCCGGACTTTTGAAGAGCATGACCAGCCCCGCCAGGAACATGGGGATAAAGAGGATGCCCATGAGAAGCCAGGCCCGCCGAAAGTACAGCGTCCCCGCCGGCAGGAACAGCAGCAGGCCCACCAGCAGCACGCCGCTGAAGAATTTGATCATTGCCTGCCGCAGCAGTGTCTTATCCATACCCGTCCTCCTAAGCCTTCTCACCCATCTTGAGCTCCAGATCGCGGAGACTCTTGTCGTGCTGGGCGCGGCTGATGGCGCCCCGTTCCAGAAAGAGAGCCAGGGTGTGCTTCTGGCTCAGAAACAACTGATGGTTCTTCTCCGCGTGGGACAGCGCGTCCCAGGCGGGATTTTGGATGCTGACGTCCATGATGATCTCTTCCTTTCCGCCGGAGACCGGTTCCGCGATCTCCGGCTACAGTATAGAACTTTTCCTCCTGAAAGGCAAGGGGGGAGGCCCTCTTTGCTCTCTCCAGGCTTCTTCCCCGGTGGGGGAGCTGTCAGCGAAGCTGACGGAAGGGGTCCGCCGGGGCTGAGAGTCCCCACGCGTGGGGCGCGATCCCCAGATCGCGCCGCTCTCTGCCCCTGCGAAGGGGAGGGGTCTCCTGCTTGAAAAGAACTTGTTGCTATACTAAAAGTAGACAAAAACGATAGAATAATTCACTCTCGACTGGTATCATAAAAGTGAGAAAAGAGCTCAAAGGAGACCTCTGAAAGAA
>ONCI01000056.1 GCA_900316255.1 uncultured Eubacteriales bacterium
TCCGGTTTTTCGACCGCTGCGGAAATTGCGTCCTTGCTTTTTCTGCCACCTGCAGCGCAAGGCCGCAATTCCCCGTGCGCGGGGAAGGCTTTTGGCGGGAAGGTGAAGACGTCGGCCTCTACGTGAGTACTGCGAAACGGGCAGAAGCGACGACCCCTCCGACATCCGGCGGACTGTTACGCGCCGGATGCCGCCTCCCCTTGCGCAGGGGAGGTTTGGGCGGGTGGGTGATCGCGTCTTCCCCAACAACAGCTTTCGAACAGACGACACCTCATCCGTCATCCGCCTCGCGAGGGATCGGCGGATGCCACCTTCCCCTCAAGGGGAAGGCTTTTGGCGGGCCGTCGAGGACGCCGGCCCCTACGATTGGATCTTATATCCCTGGCCCCAGACGGCGCGGATGTAGCGGGGCGAGGCGGGGTCGATCTCCAGCTTCTCCCGGAGATGGCGAATGTGAACGGCCACGGTGCTCTCGGCGCCGAAGGGCTCCTCGTTCCAGACCTTGCGATAGAGATCCCGGGGGTGGAAGACCCGGCCGGGGTTTTGCATGAGAAGCTTCAGGATGTCATACTCACGGGGCGTGAGGTTCACCGGTTCCCCGTCCAGGGTGACAGCTTTGCTGCCGTCGTCCAGGCTGATGGGACCGATGACAAGAACGCTCTCCCGCACCGCGCCGCCGCCCAGCTGCAGATAGCGGCGGAGCTGGGAGCGGACCCGGGCCAGCAGCTCCACGGGATTAAAGGGCTTGGTGACGTAGTCATCCGCGCCGATGTTGAGGCCCAGGACCTTGTCCGTATCCTCGCTCTTGGCGGTGAGCAGGATCACCGGCACGTTGGAGAATTCCCGGAGCCTGGAGAGCGCGGAGACCCCGTCCAGCACCGGCATCATGATGTCCAGTAGCACCAGGTGGATGTCCTCCCGGTCCAGAAGCTCCAGGGCCTCTTTGCCGTTTGCGGCGGCGAAGGTCCGGTAGCCCTCGGCTTCCAGGTAGATCTTCAGGGCGGAGACGATATCCTGCTCGTCATCACAGATGAGAATGTTATAGCTCATGTGCATCCCTCAGCTTTCGATATCATTATACCCTCCCGGTCCTTAAGAACCAAGAGGGTATATCATTAAGAAATGTTTAAGACCCCTGATAATAGCATTCTGCCTTCCGAATTGCCGCTTCCGCGCCGCAGGAATGAGCATTGCTCATGCGCAAACATTGCTGCGGGTGGGGGGAACGGACGACCGATGGTCGTCCCTACGAGGGGAAAAACGGAGCGATCAGGGGATCGCTCCCTACGCGAGGGAGAGAATTCTGATTCGGAATTGATCTCACTCGTCCAGCTTGAGGACGGCCAGGAAGGCCTCGGTGGGGATCTGGACGGTGCCCAGCTGGCGCATCTTCTTTTTGCCTTCCTTCTGCTTTTCCAGCAGCTTCTTCTTGCGGGTGATATCGCCGCCGTAGCACTTGGCCAGCACGTCCTTGCGCATGGCCTTCACGGTTTCCCGGGCGATGATCTTGCCCCCAATGGCAGCCTGGATGGGGACCTCGAAGAGCTGGCGGGGGATGTTCTCCTTCAGCTTTTCGCAGAGCTTGCGGGCACGGGGATAGGCTTTCTCCCGGTGGGCGATGAAGGACAGGGCGTCCACCTGGTCGCCGTTCAAGAGCATGTCCACCTTTACCAGGTCGCTGAGCTTATACTCGGAAAACTCATAGTCCAGGGAGGCGTAGCCCTTGGTGCGGGCCTTGAGGGTATCGAAGAAATCATAGATGATCTCGTTGAGAGGCATCTCATAATGCATTTCCACCAGGCGGGAATCCAGGTACTGCATGTTCTTGTACTCGCCCCGGCGGTCCTGGCAGAGGGGCATGATGTTGCCCACATAGTCGTTGGGGGTGATGATGGAGACCTTCACGTAAGGCTCATAGGCCTCGGCAATGGAGGGCACCTCCGGATAGTTGTGGGGATTGTCCACCATGACCACGGTGCCGTCGGTCTTCACGACCTTGTAGATCACGGAGGGCAGGGTGGTGACCAGCTCCAGGTCAAACTCCCGCTCCAGCCGCTCCTGGATGATCTCCATATGGAGCATGCCCAGAAAGCCGCAGCGGAAGCCGAAGCCCAGGGCCACGGAGCTCTCGGGCTCGTAGCTCAGGGAGGCGTCGTTGAGCTTGAGCTTTTCCAGAGCATCCCGCAGGTCAGGGTACTTGGAGCCATCCTCGGTGTAGATGCCGCAGAAGACCATGGGGCGGGCGGGACGGTAGCCGGGCAGGGCCTGAGCCGTGGGCCGCTCCGCCTCGGTGACGGTATCGCCGACCTGGGTATCGGAGACGTTTTTGATGCTGGCGGTGAAATAGCCCACGTCGCCGGCAGCCAGTTCCTCGCAGGGATCCAGGCCGATGGGGCGGAGATGGCCCACCTCCACCACCTTGTATCGGGCCCCGGTGGACATGAGAAGGATCTCGCTGTCCCGCCGGATGCGGCCGTCCATCAGGCGAAGAAAGACGATGACGCCCCGGTAGTTGTCATACTGACTGTCGAAGATCAGGGCCTTCAAAGGAGCGTCGGGATCGCCGGAAGGCGCCGGGACGTTCGCCACGATATCCTCCAGCACGGCGTCGATGTTGATGCCGGCCTTGGCGGAGATCTCCGGGGCGTCCTGGGCGGGGATGCCGATGATCTCTTCGATCTCATCCTTCACCCGCTGAGGCTCCGCCGCGGGCAGGTCGATCTTGTTCACCACGGGAAGGATCTCCAGATTGTTGTCCAGGGCCAGATAGGTGTTGGAAAGGGTCTGGGCCTCCACACCCTGGCTGGCGTCCACCACCAGGACGGCGCCCTCACAGGCGGCGAGAGAGCGGCTGACCTCATAGTTGAAGTCCACATGGCCCGGGGTGTCGATCAGGTTCAGGGTATAATTCTCCCCATCCCCTGCCTTGTAGGTCAGGCCCACGGCGCGGGCCTTGATGGTGATGCCGCGCTCCTTTTCCAGATCCATGTTGTCCAGGATCTGGTCTTCCATGATGCGCTGTTCCACCGCGCCGCACTTCTCGATGAGCCGGTCGGACAGGGTGGACTTGCCATGGTCGATATGGGCGATGATGGAAAAATTGCGGATCTTATCCTGTTCGATCATGTCTCTTCCCCCTCTGCAGACTGCAGCGCGCTCTCCGCCCGATCCAGCCGGGCGCGCAGCTCGCTTAAAAACTGTTTGGCATCCCGGAGGCTCACATCCCCCGGATGGGCGGAGCGGCCCAGCAGATAATCCGCCGTGACGCCGTAATAATCACAGGCGCGGCACACGAAGCTCAGGCCCGGCTCCCGCGCGCCGTTTTCATAATGACTCAGCAGGGCCTGGCTGATGCCCAGGTCCGCGGCGGCCTGCCGCTGGCTGATGTTGCGGCCCTTCCGCAGCGCGGAAAGGGTCTCGGGAAAACTGCGTTCCATAATTATCCTCTCTTCCAACGATAACAGCGAGTATTATAACGGCAGAGCGGCGCTTTGTAAACAAGAAAATTCGGTGAAAAACTTGAAATATCCCCGGCTTAGTGGTAGATTGATGGTGTTAGATCAAAATACTTTTTGGAGGTATTCTGAAAATGTTTGAAAACCTGATCGAAGTTCTGAAAGCCAATCCCCGCAAGATCGTCTATACCGAAGGCCCCGACGCCCGCATCCTCTCCTCCGCGGCCCGTCTGAAGAAGGAAGGCTTCCTCACCCCCATCCTGGTGGGCAATGTGGAAGAGGTCAAGGCCGCTGCCGAAAAGGGCGGCTTCGACATCGAGGGCCTGGAGATCCTGGATCCCAAGACCTATGACAGGATGGAAGAGATGGTCCAGACCATGGTCGCCCTGCGCAAGGGAAAGATGAGCGAGGAAGACTGCCGCGCCGCCCTGCAGAAGGGCAACTACTTCGGCACCATGCTGGTGAAGATGGGCGTGGCCGACGCGCTGCTGGGCGGTGCCACCTACTCCACCGCCGACACCGTGCGTCCCGCGCTGCAGCTGGTGAAGACCCGGAAGGGTGCGAACCTGGTGTCCTCCTGCTTTATTCTGGTGAAGGAAGGCGCCCCGATGCTGTGCATGGGCGACTGCGCCATCAACATCGACTACCAGGATACCGTGGACAAGGAAGGAAACGTCATCCTGCCCGCCGCCGCGAAGCTGGCTGAAGTGGCCATCGAGACCGCCAAGACCGCCAAGGTCTTCGGCATGGATCCCAAGGTCGCCATGCTGAGCTTCTCCACCAAGGGCTCCGGCAAGGGCGCCAGCGTTGACCTGGTGCGCAACGCCACCGCCATCGCCAAGGAGAAGGCCCCCGAGCTGATGCTGGACGGCGAGATGCAGTTCGACGCCGCCGTGGCTCCCGAAGTCGGCCAGCTGAAGTTCCCCGGAAGCAAGGTCGCCGGCTATGCCAACACCTTCATCTTCCCCGAGATCCAGTCCGGCAACATCGGCTACAAGATCGCCCAGCGTCTGGGCGGCTACGCCGCTTTTGGCCCCATCCTGCAGGGCCTGAACGCCCCCATCAACGACCTGAGCCGCGGCTGCAACGCGGAAGAGGTCTACCAGATGTCCATCATCACCGCGGCTCTTGCCTGAGAAAGCAAGTATCCCCTTACAGAACACAGAAAAGGGCGGCCCAAAAGGCCGCCCTTTGAGGTATCAATCATGGAATTTGAACAGACGATGGCACTGGCGCTGGCCCTGGCCCGGGAGGCCGCCGACGCCGGAGAGGTGCCGGTAGGCTGCGTCATCACCGATAGGGACGGGAACGTGATCGGCCGGGGCCGGAATCGCCGGGAGGAGAACGGAGACGCCACCGCTCACGCGGAGATCGAGGCCATCCGGGAAGCCTGCAAAGCGCTGGGCGACTGGCGGCTGGAGGACTGCGCCATCACGGTGACCCTGGAGCCCTGCCCTATGTGCGCCGGCGCCATCATCAACGCCCGGATCCCCACGGTTGTCTACGGGGCCAAGGAACCGGTGTTCGGCTCCTGCGGCAGTGTGATCGACCTGTTCTTTGAACGCTACGGCCACACGCCGCGGGTCTACGGCGGCGTGAAGGAACAGGATTGCGCAGGGCTGCTGAAGGCCTTTTTCGCAGCCAGGAGATAGCAGTTCCGGTCTGCAATCCTATGCTGGGGATGCTGCCCTCGGTATCCCGTCGTGAACATCTGAAAGAGCAGAAAAACTCCGGTGAAAGGGGTACAGTATCCCCTTTTCGCCGGAATTTTGCGTTGTTCTTTCTTTCGTCTCGCGAGGTACGCCGAGGGCGGCGTCCCCTACGGGCAGACCAAACATTTACGCGTTTGGAGCCAGCTCTTAAATTGTTTGTTCGCATAAAAAACGGGCACGCTGCGGCAGCGTGCCCGTTATGCGTTTGATTCTCAGATGATTTTGATGACACCGTAAGTGACGGCGGTCGTGATGGCGGCCGCGATGCAGACGCCGACGAAGATCACCGGGAAGGCCTTGCGGACCTTCAGATTCAAAAGTGCCGCCACCAGGGCGCCGGTCCAGGCGCCGGTGCCGGGAAGCGGGATCGCCACCAGGATCAGAAGGCCCCAGGTCCCGTATTTCTCCACCGCCTCGCCCTTGCCCTCGGCCCGCCGTTCCAGCCGGGTGATGAAGCCGTCCAGCGCAGCCCAGTGCCTGCGCAGCCAGGCGAAGATGCGCTTGATGTAGATGATGATAAAGGGCACGGGGAGCATGTTCCCCAGAACGGCGGCGGTCAAAGCGGTAAAGTAAGGAAGCCCCAGAGCGATCCCGTAGGGCAGGCCGAGCCGCAGCTCCACCACGGGTACCATGGAGATGAAAAAGGTCACGATGAACTTGCCTACCGTTGTTCCGGTGAGCCAGGCAATATGTGGGTAGTATACCATAAGGCCGAAGTACTTATGGCATACTGTGTCATGTTTTTCGGTTGCCGCGGGAGCGGCGAGAAAAACGGCTTCAAATCATATCATAACGGCAATCCGGCCGTTAGTATACCATAGTTTGCCACAGTCTGCAACGGCTGAGAAGGTTAAGATTCCTTAAGTTTTTCGGTTGACTGTACTCCGCCTCTGATGTAGAATGTGGGGGAAATCTTTCAAATACGGGAGGATATCCTTATGAATAAAGTCGCCATCGTCACCGGCGGCAGCGGCGGCATCGGTCGCTGCACCGCGGCAGAGCTCCACCGGGCCGGCTGCAAGGTCTATGAGTTCTCCCGGCGGGAAAAACCACAGCGGGGCGTTACCCATATCACGGCGGACATGACCGATGAAGCTCAGGTCCGTGCCGCGGTGCGGGAGGTCCTGGACCGGGAAGGCCGGATCGACATTTTGGTGAACAACGCGGGCTTTGGCATCTCCGGCGCGGCCGAGACCACCGACAGCAAGGACGCCCATGCCCAGCTGGAGCTGAATCTCTACGGCATGGACAATGCCACAAAAGCGGTACTCCCCGCCATGCGGGAGCAGGGCAGCGGGCGGATCGTGTGCATGAGCTCCATCGCGGGCATCCTGCCCATCCCCTTCCAGCTCTGGTACTCGGTGAGCAAGGCGGCCATCAACGCCTATGTGCTGGCTCTGCAGAATGAGGTGCGGCCCTTCGGCATCACCGTCTGCGCCATCATGCCGGGCGACATCGCCTCCGGCTTCACCGATGCGCGGAAGAAGTCCGAAGCAGGCGACGACGTTTACGCCGGGCGGATCCAGCGGAGCGTGGCCGTGATGGAAAAGGACGAGCGGGGCGGCATGACCCCCGCCTATGCCGGGGCCTATGTGGCGAAGATCGCCCTGAAAAAGAAGAGCAAGCCCCTGGTAGCGCTGGGCACCATGTACAAGGGCGCGGCGGTGCTGGCGAAGCTGCTGCCGCGGCGGCTCTCCAACTGGATCGTGGGACTGATGTACGCGAAATAAGGGACGCAAGCCCTGTCTCCCGTTACGGAGGACAGGGCTTTTGTACAGGACCCCTCCTTTTTCCCTTGCTTGCGGGGAAAATCCATAGTATAATAACAAAAGTCTTTTTCAGGAGGACTTCTTATGAAGAATTTCAGCAAAACACTGCTGATCGTCGTGCTGGTGATCCTGCTGGGTCTGGCAGGCCTGGTGGGCTGGCTCAGCATGACGGAATACATCCCCGATCCCATTGAGGAGCTGGAGCCCATCTGCTACCAGTCCGAAACCACGCTGCTGCCCCAGTCCACGCTGGATCTGCTGAGCTGGAACATCGGCTATGCGGGACTGGGCGCGGAGCAGGATTTCATCATGGACGGCGGACAGACCGTCCGTCCCGGAGATGAAGCCACGGTGAGCCGCTATCTGCGGGGGATCCAGGAGACGCTGCAGAGCGGCAATTACGACATGGTGCTGCTGCAGGAGGTGGACGTGGATTGCGACCGCACCTACAGTACCGATGAGGCCATGCGCCTGTCCTCCGGCAACAGCTACTACGCGCCGAACTACGTCTGCCCCTTTGTGCCCAATCCCGAGACCATCCTCTATGACCCCATCGGAAAGGTCAACAGCGGTCTGCTGACCAAAGCCAATTTCCGGATCGACTCGGCGGAGCGGATCTCCCTCCCCTGCCCCTTCGACTGGCCTCTGCGGATCGTGAATCTGAAGCGCTGCCTGTTGGTGAGCTACCTGCCCATCGAGGGGAGCGAGCAGAAGCTGGTGCTGGTGAACCTGCACCTGGAGGCCTATGACAGCGGCGAGGGCAAGATCGCCCAGACCAAGCAGCTCAGAGACTTCATCGAATCCGAGTATCAGAAGGGCAATTACGTGATCGCCGGCGGCGACTTCAACCAGCTCTTCCCCCGGAGCCTGGAGCACTACCCCATCATCCTGCCCGAGCTGTGGCAGCCCGGGCTGCTGGAGGACAACCAGCTGCCCGACGAGCCCGGCTGGCTCTTCGTCAGTGACAACCGGGTCCCCAGCTGCCGGCTGCTGAACCAGCCTTACGATCCGGCAGACACCGCGAACACCCAGTACTATGTGATCGACGGCTTTATCATCAGCCCCAACGTGCAGCTGGAAATGGTGGAGACCCTGAACCTGGGCTTTACCAATTCCGACCACAACCCCGTGCATCTGCGCATCAGCCTGCGGTAAAACGTTTCCGCTTAACAGTTGCCGTGAAAAGAGCAACAATCCTTGATAACCGCTGAAAGAACGCTTTGTAGGGGACGGCCTCCCGGACGTCCCTGCAGAAACAGACAAGAAAAAATGGATCTCCGGCGAATACGAGTTTCTTTCCCGTATTCGTCGGAGATTTCTTTGTATTGCGGGCTGCCGAGGGCGGCAGCCCCTACATTTCTCTTTCTTCCCAGCCCAATTTACGTCTCGCCGGGGTGTTTTTTCTCCCAATGCTTACGCTGCTGCTTGCGGATGGCTTCCTCCGTCCGGTCCTTCACCTCGGGGAGAACGTCCTCGGAGAGTTTGCGCTTCACCCGGCGGAAGAGACGGATCAGGAGCTGAAGCAGGAACAGCCCGGGCAGGATCAGCAGCAGCACGGCCAGGAAGCTCAGCAGGGCGCACCAGTCCTCCACGCAGTGGGCCGCGTTTTCCCAATAGGGATAAAGGACGCCGAGGCGCTGCATGCTGCGGGCGCCGAACTGGCGCACCAAGGCCAGCACTTTCCAGAAGGCAAAGCGGCCGGAGTTCTCCACCACCTCGCCCTGGCCGAGAGGGAACTTCTCCTTCACGAAATTCAGCACGAAGTTTTTGACGGGATCGGTCATGACCAGCTCATAGCAGTTGGCGCCGGCCCCCTCCTTCAGCCGGGTGTAAGCGTCAAAGGACATGTAGATGCCCTGGCCGGCGGTATAGGCCTTGCGGCTGGCAAAGTCCTGTTCCCGCTGCACCACGCCGGCCACCGTGAAGGGGACGCCGTTCAGCTTCATGGGCATGCCCTCCAGATCCGTGCCGCCGAAAAGGAGCCAGGCCGTGTCTTCGTCCAGAAGCACCCGGTCGTCCATCACGTCGCTCTCGGTGAGGTAGCTGCCGCTCAAAAGGCGGAGAGGATGGAAGAGGAAGAAATCTCCGCCAACGGCGATGACGCTGACCTCCCCCTTGCCCAGGTCCGAGGAAGCGCTGAGCTTGCCGGTAGCGCACCAGGCGTCCCGAAAGAGGCGGGTATCGGTATCGGCCTCGATGGCTGCGGCGTGGAGCTGATCCAGAATGGCATAACGAAAGCCATGGATCTGGTTGAGGCTCAGGCTCTCATCCACGGGCAGAAAGCAGCTGACCTGGCGAAAGGCCGTGTCCCCCTCCCCGGCCCAGCGCTCCGCCGCGTACTGGGAGGGCAGGAGCCTGGCGAGAGAGGCCTGGGCAAAGAAGCAGGCGCAGGCAGCCAGGACCAGAAGGCCGCAGAGGATCCAAAGAACGATCCCTTGGCGTTTGGTGAGTTTTCTCATGACGATCAGTTATCGGCCAGGCGGACCATGTCGCCGTTTTTCACCGGGGCGGAGCTGGTGGTGATGACATAATCGCCCCAGCCCAGATCGCCGGTGACGGCCACGCTGGTATCGTCCTGGGCCAGGATCTCCACGTTGACACGGCGGGCGATATAGCGGTTGCCCAGGGGGGAGTTTTTGGATTCGACCTTATAGATAAAGCTGCCGCCGGAGTCGCTGTGGAGGGCGCTCTTGGGCACGACCCAATCGTAATTGGCGCTGCGCTGCCCGATGGAGACCGTAAGCTCGGCACCGGCGCTCACATCGCCGGAGATGTCAAAGGTAAGCAGCTTTTTGTTCTGGGGGTCCTTGGGGTCCACCCGGATGGTGGAGAGGGTGGCGGTGATCTCACGGCCCCAGTAGTAATTGGAAATGGTGGCGCTGTCCCCCACGTGCAGACGGGAGGCCTGGTCGCTGGTGACGGAGACGGCCATGCTGTAGCCCATGTCGGGCACTTCGATGACGCAGAGGGGATTGTCCTTGAGGACAGTGTCGCCGGCGGTGCACTCCACAGACTGGACCGTGCCGGAGACCTTGGCCAGGACCTGGTTGCCCTCCCCGCCGGAGAGCTCCTCGATCTTCTTTTTCTGCTCCTCGATCTGACGGCTCAGGTCAGAGAGGTCCAGGCCGATGGAGGCGCTGGATTTGGCGTCGGCGTTCTTGCGGGCGTCCAGGGTGTTCTTCAGGTCCAGATACGTCAGGTACGCGGTGTTCTTGGCCGCTGCGGCCTCCTTGTATTCCGGAGATGTGTTGAAAACACTCATTTCTTCCTGCAGCTCGTCCACCTGACTCTGAGCGGCATCCATGCGATCGGTGGAGACGGCGTTGAGGGCGGCCTCCGCCGCGTCCACCGCGTTTTTCTTCTCCAGCAGCGCCTGCCATTTTGCAAGCTTCTGTTCCCGGTCCCCGTCGGGGGCGGCAGGCTCCCCGCCCTCTTCCGCTGGCTGGGAAGACTCGGAAAGAAGCTCATCGATGCGCAGCTGGGGATCGTTCAGATACTTTTGCTGCAGGGCCTGCTGCTCGGGATCGGGGTCGTTGGGGTTCCAGCCCTCCACCAGGAGCACCGCCTGCTCGGCGCTGAGCCGCTCGCTCTCGGCAGAGGAAAGATTTCCCTGGGCCTCGGCGAGGGTGCTGTCATAGGCCTCCTTGGCGGCGTCCCGCTCGGCAGTAGCCTTGTCCAGCTGCTTTTGCAGATAACGATAGGCGTCGGAATCGGTATTGCCCATGGGGTCCATGGCATCCAGTGCGGCCTCGGCCTGGACATAATCCTCCCAGGCGGCGGCAACGCGCAGTTCATCCGCCGTATAGTCGGTATAGCTGCCGCCCAGGGCGGTGCGCTGATAGCTCAGCTGCAGCTGCTGCAGCTGCTCCTGGGCCTGTTCCAGCTCAGACTTGTCACCGCTGCCGAGGACGAAGAGCACATCGCCGACTTCCACAGACTGACCGGCCTTGATCATGACCGCGCGGATCTCCCGGGTCTCCTCGGCCTTCACCACATTGTTGCCGTTGGCAGTGACGGTGCCTGTGCCCCGGACCTTGGCGTTGATGGTGCCGTCCGACACATACTGGGTGGCTACCTCGGGCAGATTGCGGTTCATGATGGTGTTGGAAAAGAAGGTCAGCACCAGAAGGGCCGCAAGGAGAACGATGGCGGCGTTCTTGACCCATTCTCTGTTTTTCACTTTCATTTGGGTTTCCATATCCAGAAATTCCTCCGTTGTCTCTTGCTCAGCCCTTGACGCTGCCGGCGTTGGCGATACCCTCCACCAGGTACTCCTCCCCGTGGAGGAAGAGCAGCAGCGAGGGGATCATATAGAGCGTGGCCATGGCAAAGGCCAGGCCGATCTCTCCGGAATTGATGGAGGAGAGAAACACGCTGAGGGGCTGGGAATCCGCATCCTGCAGGAGGATGAGGGGCTGCTCCACCATGTTCCAATAGTCGATGAAAACCAGGATCGCGATGGAGTAAAGCGCAGAGCGGCATTCCGGCAGGCAGATTTTTGTAAAGATCTGCCACTCCCCCGCCCCGTCCACCTTGGCGGACTCAATGAGGGAATAGGGAATGCGGCGCATGAATTTGGTCAGAAGAAAGACCGAGAAGGGAGCGAACATGCCGGGCAGGATGATGGCCCAGCGGGTGTTGAGGATGCCCAGCCACTTGCTGACCAGGAAGTTCGGCACCAGGGTGACCTGATAGGGCATGAGCATCAGGATCACATAAAAGAAGAAGATGGAGCTGCGGATCTTCCCCCGCCAGCGGGTGAAGCTGTAGGCCGCGACGGACGCGACGCCGACCTGCAAAAACACGATGGGCACCACCAGAAGGATGCTGTTCCAGTATTTCAGCAGATACTCCGGGGATTTGAGAAGGCCCGTTGCGTACTGGGAAAAGCTGACCTTGTCGGGGATGAATTTCAGGTTCACCTGCTTGGAAACATAGCCGCCCTGCAGGTTCGAGAAGATGACGCCGTAGTTGGATTTGAGCTCCGCCTCGGACATAAAGGAATTGGTGATGGTGAGGACCGTGGGCAGGAGGAAGAGCACCGCGAAGATCAGGCAGAGCAGGAACATGGCGCCCCGGCCAAAATAATGTTTTTTCTTCATCCTTCCACATCCTTTCCGAACCAGTCTTCAATGGCGAAGAGCAGAAGGATCAGCACCACCATCACAAGGGCCATGACCACCGCCGCGGCGGAGAGCTTCTGGTAATCCAGGCTGCGGAAGGTGTTGTTCATAAAGTGCTGCAGCATGTAGAGGGCGGCGGGATAGTCATCCGTCAGCAGATAGATCTCCCGGAAGATCTTGAAGGAGTTGATGAGGGAGAGGATGGTGACGAAGAGCACCGTGGGAGAGAGATAGCGCAGCTTGATAGCAAAAAACTTGTACAGTTCGCTTGCGCCCTCCACATCAGCCACCTCCAGCAGCTCCTTGGGGATGTTGGCAAGGCCAGCCATGAAAAGGATCATGTTATAGCCAAGATTCTTCCACAGGAAGAGCAGCACCACCACATACACCGCGTAATCCGACTGGAGCCAGTCGATCCGGTCTCCCCCGAAGAGCATGAGAAGCTCATTGGCAGTGCCGTTATTGCTGAAAACCACCTGCCAAATGAGGACCACCGAGGCCACAGGCACCATCATGGGACTGAGGAAGAAGGTGCGGAACTGGCTTTTCAGCGGGATCCTTGCCTCCAGCATCAGGGCCAGGACCATGGCCAGGACCACCGCCAGCGGCACCGCCAGCACGGAAAAATGCAGGGTGTTTTTGGCCGCCAGCTTGAAGGAGTAGTTTTGGAAAAGACTTATGAAATTGTCCAGAAAAACGAAATTGTGGGACCCCACCCCGTCGATCAGCGAATAGTACACCACCACGCAGAAGGGCAGGATGAAGAACACGCCCACGCCCAGAAGGCTGGGGCAGAGGAAGCAGAGGCTCCGCAGAAAATCTTTTCGTTTTTCTCTTCGTTTGGTGCGAAGACCGTCCATGTCAAACACCTTATTCTCACAGGATCATATCTTGTGAAATTATACACCAGCGCATCCCCGTTCGCAAGCAAAGAAGCGGAAACTTAAGAAATAATAAGGTTTCATATGGATTCCAAAGAACGATGCGAAAAGGACGCACGCAGCGGATCCGCTCTCTTTTCGAGAAGCGAATCCGCCGCGCAAGATAGATTCTTCTGATTCATTGCGTAACGGACGGCCAATGGCCGTCCCTACGGTTAGGGCGGGGCCAATGGCCGTCCCTACGGCATCAAAGGATGAAGCTCAGCGCTGTTCGTTGACGTAGATGGTGACCTTGCTCTGGATGAGGCGGGCTACCTCTTCGGCCGTCTTCTGGCCGGAATAGAAGGCCTGGGCCTGCTCAAAGACGATGGTATAGATGGCGTCGTCCTGCTCCAGGACCTTGTTGCAGGTGGTGACAGCTTCCCAGAGCTTGTCTGCCTGCTCCTGGGTCATGGCATAGACCTGAACCTCGGTGCCGTCCTCCTGCCAGAAGCCGCCGATGGAGATGGGCTTCTTCTCGCCGTTTTCGTCCAGGACGAACTCGCCGTTCTCGTCCTTCTCATACTCCACGGTCATGGCATCTTCCAGCTTATCCTGATAGACCTTCTTGCTGATGGGGATACCGTTCCAGGCGTTGGCCTGGCTCTCCTCATCCAGGAAGGTGCGGAGGAAGGACCAGGCGGCCTCCTTGTCGGCGCACTTGGCGCTCATGGCATAGCCGGACTCCAGGCTCATGAAGCTGCCCACGCCGTCGTTGGTGGGATAGCCGATGTAGGTGCAGCCGTCTTTGCCGAACTGGGCGTCGTTCCAGATCATGGAATCTACACTGTAGAGGTAGGCGGTGGTGAGCATCTGACGTCCCTCCGCGATGCGGGTGGCAGAGCTCTCCCACTCCATATCCTCGGGGATCTCCGCAGGGAACTGGGCCGTAAATTTCAGCAAATCGATGAAATCCTGGCTTTCGAAATTGCACTTGCCGTTTGCCCAGTCCACATAGTGGTTCAGGTCGGTGCAGAGCAGGGTCTGCAGCAGATCGCCCCGGGTGGTGTACATGTCCATAGCCTGGCAGCCCTCGGGCATGGTGGCCAGGGCATCCTGCAGCTGCTGATAAGTCCAGCCCGGCTTGTCGCCCACCACGCTGGTGGCGCCGATGAGGGTAGCCACATTGAAGCTGGAGGTGATCTGATAGAGGCCGCCGTTGACCTCCAGGGCCTTCAGCACGTTATCGAAGAAATCCTCCCGCTTATAGTCCTTATCGCTGTCCAGATAAGGATAGAGGTCCTCCAGCAGGCCCTTGGCGGCCAGCTGCCGATAGGGCATCTGGCTGAGGCAGAGCAGATCCGGCATCTGGCCGGACATGATCTCTGTGAGGAGCTTGGTGCGGCCGGCATCGTAATCCTCATTCTCCTGATCGTTATACTCGGAGTAATCCAGGACCTGGATCCTGGTCTTGTCGGAGTGGCGGTTGAATTCCACCACAGCGTCATAGATATCGTATCCGTAGATCACAGCCAGAGTCAGGGTCTCCTTATGGGGGACGCTGTCATAGGGCGCCTGGAAAACGCGGACCAGCTCGGTCTGAACCTTGTCGTTGCGATAGCGGGTCAGCACGCACATGAGAGAGCCGTCCTCCCGGAAATAGACGTCGGAGAGGTTGCCGCTGTTGATGTCCACATCCAGCCAGTTGAGCAGCTTGTCCTTCCGCTCTTCGGCAATGTTATAGCCGTAGAGATACACGCCGCTGACATAGTAGAGATCGTATTTTTCGTCCCCGCGCATGGGGTTATAGGCGTCGGAGGGAATCTTGACGGCCTCGCCCAGGATCTTCTTCTCCAGATCCAAAGGATACAGGGCAGCGCCCCCGTCGCCCCAGCCGATAACGGCAAGGCTGCCGTCCCGCAGGCGCAGGATCCGGTCCGGATAGACATCGGCAGAGCTGATCTGCATGGTGAGGCTGCCGTCAGGAGCAAAAGCAAAAACGCCCTGATCTCCGGCCACCAGCATGCTGCCGTCCTCCTGGAAAACGCAGGTGCTGAAATTCACCCAGCTATCCTCAAAGGAATAGTCCAGCTTGACGCAGTCCTGCTCGGAGCCGTCCTCATTCAGGCGGCGGATGTAGTACTCCTGAACGTTGCGGGGTATAGAGGTTTTCCACCGCCACCAGATTGCCCTGGGGATCCACCCGCAGAGCGCTGAGGCTGGAGCCGGAATAAAAGCTCAGCTTATCGCCAGGATCCTCCTGGGCGGGGAGAGGCTCATAGGCAGAGAGCTCCCGGATCGTGCCGTCATAGCCCACGAAGAAGATCTTCACACCATAGTTGGGGGCGGACTCCACGGCTTCCGCATCGGCGTCTGTCTCCCCTTCCGTCTCAGCCGTTTCCTCAGAAGCGGTCTCCTCCGTCTCCGCGGCGGAGCCCTCCGCCATCAGGGGACGGGGCACGACCACTTCATCATAGACCTGACCGTAAAAGCCCTGGTCCGTATAGGCCATGGGGGTGATGCCGTTGGGCAGGACTTTGTTGTCCAGCTTCAGGCTCTCATAGGTATAGACCGTGTCAGGATGTTCCTCGGTCTTCTCGGTCTTTTCCTGGTTTTCCTCCTGCTTTTGCCCGCAGGCAGCCAGGCTCAGCACCATGGCCAGCACCAGCAGCAGGCACAGAAAGCTGCGCATGTTCTTTCTCATCGTATTCCTCCTTGAAGAGATATTCAAAAAGGCCGCCGTCCGCTCTCCGCTCACAGGGGGCAAAAGGGACGAAAAGCGCTTCTTTTCCTCATTGCGGGGTCATTATAACATAGCTTGTCCCCCGCGTCTCTTAATTTTTATTAATTTACGCAAAGGACTGTTTTCTCCGGGGAAAAATATGGTACAATGGCGCAGACAAAGAAAAAAGGAGTTGATCTCATGGCGGAGGTTTCCCGTATCCTGGTGGTGGACGACGATCCCGACATCCGGGAGGTGCTGCGTCTGCTGCTGAGCGAGAGCTATGTGGTGGCCGAGGCACCGGACGGTCTGGCTGCCATTACCTATATGAAAGAAAACCCGGACACGGACCTGGTGGTGCTGGATGTGATGATGCCCGGTCTGGACGGGATCGAGACCTGCACAAGACTGCGGGAGTTTTCCACGGCACCGGTGCTGTTCCTCACGGCCAAGTCCGCCGAGCGGGACCGGGTAAGCGCCTATGAGAGCGGCGGAGACGATTTTCTGTCCAAGCCCTTCTCCCAGGCGGAGCTGATGGCCAAGATCTCTTCCCTGCTGCGGCGCTACAAGCAGTACCGGGGCAAGCCCGCCAGCGTGCTCACGGTGGAAAATCTGGAGGTGGACTTTGCCTCCCGCTCCGTCAAGTCCAACGGTAAGCCTGTGGTGCTGACGGACACGGAATACGCCATCCTGGAATACCTGCTGCAGAAGCGGGGCTCCATCGTGACGGCGGCGGAGCTCTACGAGGCGGTGTGGGGCGCGAAATTCCTGGCCGGCTCCGGCAACACGGTGATGGTGCATGTGCTGAACGTGCGCCGCAAGATCGAGGAGGACCCCTCCAAGCCCAAGATCCTGCGTACAGTCTGGGGCAGGGGGTATCAAATTGACTGAGCGCAGGGGCCTTCCCGTAATGCCGCGGACGCTGGACGCCAAAATGATGTACATGCTGCTGCTTTCTCTGCTGATGGCCGGGGCGGTGTTCCTCGCGGCCTACGGGCTGGGAACGCTGCTGCTGGACAGGATCTACATGAGCCCGGAGTCCGTAGCCGCCAGGCAGGCGGAGATCTATTCGGATTTCTCCCGCTATGTAAAGGCAAACCGCGTCTCCGGCAGCGACGAAAACGCGGTGGCAAACTGGCCGGGAAACGACGAATACACCACCATCCTCATATACCGGGACGAAGACCTGCCCACCATGGGCGTCTCCCCCTCCCTGGGCGGCGCGGCCTATTCCAACGCCAATCGCCTGCAGTATGCCAGTGAATACGGCAGGCTCTACTCCATGCGCTTTGCAGACGGCATTTATCACATCGCCATCGGAGACAGCAGCCAGGTCCGGGAGGACACGCTGAACCGCATCCTGGCGGTGATTCTGGGCGCGGTGGCCTTCCTGGCCGTGATGCTTTGGTACGTGCGGCGGCTCACGAGAAGGGTCATTCGGCTGTCAAGAGAAGCTGACGTGATCGGAGACGGAGATCTGGAAGCGCCCATCACCCTGCAGGGCGTAGACGAGCTGTCCCAGCTGGCCCGGGAGGTGGACAGCATGCGCCACTCCGTCATTGCCCGGATGTCCGGCGAGCGAAAGGCCTGGGAAGCAAACTCCGAGCTGATCACCGCCATCTCCCACGACATCCGCACCCCCATGACCGCCCTGATCGGCTACCTGGATTTGTTGAATGAGGACGGCTTCCAAAACCCGGAGCGCTCCAAACGCTTTGCCAACTCCGCCTACCAGAAGGCCATGGAGCTGAAGGACCTTACCGACGAGCTTTTCCGCTATTTCCTGGTCTTCGGAAGAGCCCAGCTTGAGATGAACAAAGAGGAGCTGGACGGCCGGCTGCTTCTGGAGCAGCTGCTGGGTGAGGCGCAGTTTGACCTGAGCGACGCGGGCTTTCACATCCAGCGGCAGGATTTTGAGGGCGAATGCAGCATCTGCGCCGATCCCCTTTACCTGAAGCGGGTCCTGGACAACCTGGTTTCCAATCTGAAAAAATACGCGGACAAGTCCCAGCCGGTGGTGTTCCTCACCCAGCTGCAGGAAGGCGTACTTTCTGTCTGCCTCTCCAACACGGTCCGCAGAGACCTGAACCTGGTGGAGAGTACCAAGATCGGCCTGCGTACCTGCGAAAAGATCATGCAGGCCATGGACGGCAGCTTTACGGTGCAGAAGGATGACACGCACTATGCCGCAACCTTCAGCCTGCCGGTATTGAAGTGAATAAAGAAAAATGAATAGTGAATAGTTATGGTGTCCCTTCGGGACGGATTTTGATCCATCGCGCCGTAGGCGCGATACCGCAACTATTCACTATTCATTATTCGCTATTCGTTTATACCCTTACCAGGCTTCTTCCCCGTCGAAGCTGCCGCAGCCGCAGGAGCAGCCGCCCTCCTCTCCGCCGCAGGAAGAACCGCAGGAGCAGCCGTCACCGCAGCTGCCGGAGCAGGAGCAGCCGCCGGAGGACTCGCTGGGATTCACGGGAAGCCTGCCGGTGACCAGCAGGTCGGAGGCCGTGTCGGCGTCGCCGGAATAGCCCACGATGGGAACGATGCCATAGCTGAGCAGCAGGGCCTTGCCCTCGCCGCCCATGTTGCCGCAGATCACCGCATCCACTTCCAGCTCGCGCATCTTGTCCGCCATGGCCTGATGGCCAGAGAGGGCGGAGGTGTCCACCAGCTTCTTCTCACACTCGTGCACGTATTCGCCGTACTCATAGACGGCAAACATGGGGCAGTGGCCGAAGTGGCCGTAGATCTCCCCGTTTTCATAGGCAACCGCGATCCTCACAGGGCGACCTCCTGCTCAATGGCGTCGGCCATGGGGGCGATGTCCTCGCCGGAGACGGATTCCACCTCGCCGGCGTCCACCATGGTGGCAACCACCGGGTCGATGGGAAGACGGACAAAGTGCTTGATATCAAAGTTCTTCGCCACTTCCTCCACCTTGCTGTCGCCGAAGATCTCATGCTTCGCGCCGCAGTCCGGGCACTGGAAGTAGGACATGTTCTCCACGATGCCCAGCACCGGGATCTTCATCATGTTGGCCATGTTCACGGCCTTGGAGACGATCATGCCGACCAGGTCCTGGGGCGTGGTGACGATGACCACGCCGTCGATGGGCAGGGACTGGAACACCGTGAGGGGCACGTCGCCGGTTCCGGGAGGCATGTCCACAAACATATAGTCCACATCCTGCCAGAGAACGTCGGTCCAGAACTGGGTGACAGCGCCGGCAATGACGGGGCCGCGCCAAACCACGGGCTCGGTGTCATTCTCCAGGATCAGATTGATGGACATGATCTGCATGCCGGAATAGGTGGTGACGGGGATGAGGAACTCATCCGTGCCGGTGGCCTTTTCCGTGATGCCGAAGGACTTGGGGATGGAAGGGCCGGTGATGTCCGCGTCCAGGATGGCGCAGCGGTGGCCGCGGCGCTGCATCTCGGAGGCCAGAAGGCTGGTGACCAGGCTCTTGCCGACGCCGCCCTTGCCGGAGACTACGGCGATGACCTTCTTCACGCTGGAATAGGGGTTGAGGCTCTTCAGAAAGCTCTGAGGCTCGCTGCGGGAGGGGCAGTTTTCGCCGCAGGTGGAGCAATCGTGGGTGCATTCGCTCATATCGATAGATCCTTTCACATGGTTAGTTCGTATGGAACATCTTTTCTTATTATACTCAAAAAGCACGTTCTGTCAAACCCTATGCGCATTGATTGCCAAACAGGGGGAGATTGTGGTATACTATAAAAGTTAATCAAACATGAAAGGAGGCCCGCAGCGTGCCGAACAGCCCATGGATTCTGAATCTCTCCCGCGTCGTGATGATCCTCTGCTCTCTCAGCGTGATCATCCGCTGTCTGCGCTCCATGCTGCGGGACCGCTACGATCCGGAGACCTGGGCCTTCCTGAAGCTGGGGAAGCAGCAGCTGCTGCCGGTTACCCACTGGGAAAACCTGCTGGGCCGCTCCCGCAGCGCGGATCTGCAGCTGGAGGGAAAGGACGTACGGCGCTTCCACGCGGTGCTGCGCCGCACGGAGGACGGCGCATGGCGCCTCTTTGACGTGTTCGGTCGGGGCGGCGTCCAGGTCAACGGCAGCGCCGTGTCCCGGGAGGGCCTCCCGCTCAGGACCGGAGACGCCATCCGACTGGGCGGCACCACGCTGCGCTTTCTGGACGCGGACGAAGCGAGGCGGGAGCGCCTGGATTCCATCCGAAACCCGGCGGGTAAGCGGGTCTCCCCTGTGCTGACGCTGCTGGAGCTAACCGTGTTCCAGCTCTTTCTGCTGACCCAGCACGCGCTCTCCGCGCTGCCGGAGGATCTGCCGGGGATCGCGCTTTCCTTCTCGCTGCTGATCCTGCTGGAGTGGAGCTGCTTCAACGCCATGCGGGTCATGGGCCGCAGCGGCTTTGAGGTGGAGACCCTGGCCTTTTATCTCACGTCTCTCGGTTTATCCGTATGCGCCGCCTCCGTACCGCAGGACACGGTGCGCCAGGCGCTGATCGTCCTTGTTGCCGTGATCCTGTTCCTTCTGGCCGGTCTTTGGCTGCGCAGCCTGAAAAGAGCGGAGAAGCTGCAGCTGCCTGCTGCCCTGCTGGCCCTTGCGCTGCTGGCGGCAAACTACCTTCTCGGTTCGGAGATCAACGGCGCCAGGAACTGGATCGTCTTCGGCGGCTTCTCCTTTCAGCCCTCGGAGCTGGTGAAGGTGGCCTACGTCTATGTGGGCGCCTCCACCCTGGATCGGCTCTACCGCAGGCGAAACCTCTTTGCCTTCATTTTGTTTTCCGCGATCTGCGTGGGCGTGCTGGCCCTGCTGGGGGATTTCGGCACGGCGCTGATCTTCTTTGTGACCTTTCTTGTCATTGCCTTCCTCCGCTCCGGCTCCATCGCGACGGTGTTTCTGGCCCTGTCCGGGGCCGGGATGGCCGGCATGCTGGCCGTCAGCGTGAAGCCCCACATCGCACGGCGCTTTGCCGTCTGGGGGCATGCGTGGGAGGACCGCTTTGACGCCGGCTATCAGCAGACCCGGGCCATGTCCGCCGCCGCTGCGGGCGGGCTCTTCGGCAAGGGCGCGGGGGCAGGCTGGCTCCACCAGACACGGATGAACGCCGCCTCCAACACAGACCTGGTCTTCGGCATCCTGAGCGAGGAGCTGGGGCTGATCATCGCGCTCTGCAGCATCACGGCGGTGCTGCTGCTGGCCTTTTTCGCCGTGCGCAGCGCGCGGAACGGACGCTCCAGCTTCTATGCCATCGGCGCCTGCGCTGCCACCGGTCTGATGCTGACCCAGCTTGCGCTGAACGTCTTCGGTTCCATGGATCTGCTGCCCTTCACGGGAGTCCCCTTCCCCTTTGTTTCCAAGGGAGGCAGCTCCCTGCTCTGCTGCTGGATGCTGCTGGCCTTTATCAAGAGCGCGGACAACCGGAAGGACGCCAGCTTCGCCGTTTCCTCCGTCTTTCTTCCCCGGAAAGAGAAAAAGGGGGCGAAGGCATGAAGCAGATCACCAATCGCGCCGTCTCCGTGCTGCTGCTGGCCTCCTTTGTCATTGTGGGAACGCTGCTCTACGTGTTCCGCTATGTGGATCACGGGCAGGACTGGGCCGCGGCCTATTCCCGGGAAAACGCCGGCGCTTCCGGCGCGCTCATCGATCGAAACGGCGTGGTGCTGGCCTCCTATTCTCCCCATGAGAGCCTGTTTCAAGAGGATGAGGAGCTGCGGCGGGCAAACTACCACGTCACCGGTGACTATTACGGACGCACGGGGACCGGGCTTCTCACCGATTATCAGGACTATTCCCTGCTCACCGGCAGCAGCCGCTCCCGAAACGCGGTGCTGTACCTGAACGTCGACAGCGAGCTGAACCGCCGGGCCTGGCAGGTCCTGGACGGCAGGCCCGGCGCCGTGCTCGTCACCAATTATAAAACCGGAGAGCTGCTCTGCATGGTATCCTCCCCGACCATTGATCCCCTGGAAGCGGAGCCGGACCCGCCGGAGGGCGCCTATCTGAACCGCTGCCTTGCGGCAAGCTTTGTGCCCGGGTCCGTCTTCAAGCTGGTGACCGCCGCGGCCGCCATCGAAAAGATCCCGGATCTCAGCGAGCGGCGCTTCCTGTGCGAGGGTGCGGTGGAGATTGCCGGTGTGGAGATCGTCTGCTCCGGCTACCACGGAGAGCAGACCTTCGAGGAGGCTCTTTCCAACTCCTGCAACGTGGCCTTTTCCCAGATCGCCGTTGAGCTGGGCCAGGAGGCGATGGTGAAAAAGGTGCGGGACCTGGGCTTTCTGGACTCCCAGCGGCTGGACGGGATCCCCACTGTTGCCGGAAGCTTCCCCACAGACTTCGTTGGCGATCCGGAGCTTGGCTGGGCCGGTGTGGGCCAATCCACAGATCTGATCTGCCCCTACGCCATGCTGCGCTATGTCTCCGCCATCGCAAACGACGGCGTGCTGCTGGGGCCGCAGCTGGTACGGGACGGCTCCACCGGCAGCGCGGAGCGTCTGCTGCGAAGCGAGACCGCAAAGGCCCTGCAGCGTCTGATGCACTACAACGTGGTGAACGGCTACGGCGAATATCGCTTCCCCGGGCTGGCGCTCTGCGCCAAGACCGGCACCGCCGAACGGGGCGACGGCAGCAGCAACGCCTGGTTTGTGGGCTTTCTTGCGGATGAGGAGCATCCCTACGCCTTCGTCGTCATGATCGAGCGGGGCGGCAGCGGTCTCGGCGCCGCGGGCAGCGCGGCCAATGAGATCCTGCAATTCGCCGTAAACAGATAAAGCTCTCTCCTCGTTTGGGAGCGGGCAAAGGAGAACACCATGGCAGAAATCACCGTATCCAACTTGATAAAATCCTTTGAGATCGGAAGCAACGTGCTGGACGGGCTGTCCTTCACGGTGAATCCCGGGGAGCGGGTGGGCATTCTGGGCCCCAACGGCTGCGGCAAGACCACGCTCTTTCGCATCCTCACGGGAGCGCTGGACTACGACGAGGGGCAGATCAGCATCACACCGGGGAAGCGCATCGGCCTCATCTCCCAGATCCCGGTGTTCCCGGAGGGCTGGCGGACGGAGGACGTGCTGCTCTCCGCCCAGGCCAGGCTCACCCGCATGAGCGAGCGGATGGAGGAGCTCACCGCCCAAATGGAGGAGGACGCCTCCCCCGCCCTGCTGCAGGAATACGACCGGCTCTCCGACGACTACCGGCGGCTTGGCGGCTACACCATGGACAGCGACCGAAATCGGGTAGCCAACGGCTTGCAGATCCCCGCAGCCCAGCGGGAGCAGCTTTTCGACAGTCTCTCCGGCGGAGAGAAAACCCGTGTGAACCTGGCAAGACTTATCCTGGAGGACACGGACATCCTGCTGCTGGACGAGCCTACCAACCACCTGGACCTCCGGGCCACGGAGTGGCTGGAGGATTACATCCTGCACTTCAAGGGCACCGTGCTTGCCATCAGCCATGACCGCTATTTTCTGGACCGGATCGCCCAGCGCTGTATCGAGATCAGCGAGGGCAAGGCCGAGCTCTACAGCGGCAACTACAGCTTCTATGTGCAGGAGCGGCAGCGGCGCTTTGAGGAAAAGCTGAAGCAGTACGAAAAGGACCAGGCCAAGATCGAACAGCTCCAGCGGGCCGCCGAGCAAATGCACCTCTGGGCCTTTATGGGCGCGGACAAGCTGCACAAGCGGGCCTTCTCCATGGAAAAGCGCATCGAAAAGCTGCAGACCAGCGAAAAGCCCAGGGAGCAGAAAAAGCTCTCGGTGAAGTTCAAGGAACGGGAGTTCAACGGCGACGAGGTGCTGGTCTGTGAGGGACTTGAAAAATCCTACGGCGAGAAAACACTGTTTCACGATCTCTCCCTCACCGTTACCGGCGGGGAGCGGATCGCCCTCATCGGGGATAACGGCACCGGAAAAACCAGCCTTCTCAAGCTCATCATGAATGAAGAGACGCCGGATCAGGGCTATCTCTACCGCGGACCCGCCATTCGCTGCGCCTACCTGCCCCAGATCGTGCGGTTTTCGCAGGATTCCCGGTCCGCCCTGGACACCATGCTCTATGACTGCCGCTGCCAGCCCCAGGAGGCCCGGGACCGGCTGGCCGCCTTCGGCTTCCGGGGAGAGGACGTGTTCACCCCGGTGGGAGCCCTCTCCGGCGGCGAGCGGAGCCGGCTGAAGCTCTGCATGCTCATGGGCGGGGACATCAACCTGCTGATCCTGGACGAGCCCACCAACCACCTGGACATCGCCAGCCGGGAGTGGATGGAGGACGCCCTTTCCGACTACGAGCAGACCCTGCTCTTCGTCTCCCACGACCGCTATTTCATTGAGAAATTCGCCACCCGGATCTGGGCCCTGCGGGACGGGGAGATCACGGATTTCCGGGGCGGCTACAGGGAATACTGCGCCTGGCGGGAGCGGCAGGAACAGCTGCGTCTGGCAGCCGCCCTGCCGAAGCAGGAGAAGAAGGAAGAAAAGAAAAAGCCCCATCAGCCAAACAGTGAAAAGCAGATCGCCAAAACCGAGCGGGAGATCGCCCGGCTGGAGGAGAAGATCGCCGCGCTGGACCGGGAAGCCGAGACCTATGCCGCCGATTATCAGAAGCTGATGGAGATCGGAGCGGAGCGGGAGGAACTGGACGGAGAGTTGATGGCCCTGTACGAGAAATGGGAGGAACTGCATGGATAAAAAGATCATCCTTCACTATTTTGTGCCTGCCGGGATCCTGGGCCTGGGCGCGCTGGTGCTGGCCCGCTTTGGCATGGGCTGGCTGCCCTATCCCCTGCTGATCGCGGGAATGATCCTGGCCGGGATAGGCGCGGTGAAGCTGAGGCCCGGCTGGGTCCTCTCCTCCGGCGGGCTGCTGGCCATGGCGCTGGCCCTGCGCTTTGCGGCACGGGGCTACGCCTGGTGGGGCTATGCCCTGGCCTTCGTGGCGGCGCTCATCGTGCTGCACCACTTTCTGCCGGCGAAGCTCTGGCGGGTGCTCGTGGTGCTGGTGTGCATCGGGGTCCTCTATTTCTGCTTTGTGGAGAGCTTCGTCATCCGCTCTGCCCGCACCGACAAGGAGCCGGAGCGCGACTATCTGATCGTGTTGGGAGCGGCGGTTTACAAGGACCAGCCCTCCCTGACCCTGGTGCGGCGGCTGGAGGGCGCGATGGATTATCTGAACGCGTATCCGGAGAGTGTGGCCATCGTCTCCGGCGGCATGGGACCCGGCGAGACAGTCACCGAGGCCAAGGCCATGCACGACTGGCTGATTGCCCACGGGATCCCGGAAGAGCGGATCCTGCAGGAGCCCAGGGCCACCTCCACCCAGGAAAACCTGGCTTTTTCCTTCCAGATCATTCGGGAGCGGGGCGATGAGCCGGACGGGCACGTGGCCATCGTCTCCAGCGCCTACCACCTGTACCGGGCCAAGGAAATGGCAAAGCTGCAGGGGGTCGAAGCCGCCGGCGTGGCGGCACCCTGGGGCTATTTCTTCGTGATGCTCAACTACTTCATCCGGGAGGCCTTCGGGGTGACCCATCTCTGGGTCTTCGGAAATTGAGGAGGATAGAAATGGACAACAGGAACACGGCGCAGGAAGAACTCTTTTACCTGGCCGACGAGAACGGCGAACAGATGGCCTTTCACTTTCTGGACTGCATCCTGGTGGAGGAACGGGAATACCTGGTACTGATGCCGGCCGAAGGCCCCTATGTGAACGAAGCCGTGATATTACAGCGCTTAAAAGAGACAAACGGCGAAGAGAGCTACATTCCGGTGGAAGATATGAAAACCATCCGCGCGGTGTATGATCTCTTCCGCCAAAGGGCGGGGGACGCCTTCATCTTCACGGACGAAAACTGACTTATACTACGTAACAGAACAGCACCGCAGGAAAGTCAACTCCTCCTGCGGTGCTGTTCTATGTACCTAAACTTAAACCTTCACCAAAGATTGATGCCGTAAAAGACGACCGTATTGCCCTCCAGCATGAGAACACAGCTCAGGACCAAAGCACCCTTGTTGATTTCAAGGCGCAGCGCTTTACCTCTGCCGGTTTCGGTGATCCCAGAATTTAGATATCCTTCGGCGTTTTGATATGATTTGTCCAGTGTCTCGCACCAAGACTGAAATAAAACATCCGCCTGATGTGAGTCCTCCGCTTCCGCTCGCACAGACAATACAGTCAACCACAGTCCATCAGCAAATCCCAGATCGACCTCCACCGGAACACCGTCCAGTTCTGCGTAAAACTTATAATAGGCCGCTCCCCACTGGGACAGGCTGTTTTCGATCGCCTTCGGCAAGCCCAAGCGCAGCACAGCACTAAGAGGGCCTGCACTGTAGCGCAGCCCTGGCACCAGTGCAACCGGCTCCGACGGGAGAAGCAAATAGGAGCCAAAGCGGAAAAGGAGGAGCAGCAGCAAAATGATCAGGATGATCCAAAGCCATTTCTTCTTGAACATATCTGATCCTCCTTCCCGAATCGACCTTCCATTGGAGATTTTTTGAGCAGCAAAAAGTTTGAAATATGAAAAAATATGCCGCCAGATTGGCGGCATATTTTTTGAAAGGCAAATTACTCGTTGATGCCGATGACAACACCGGAACCGACGGTACGGCCACCCTCACGGATAGCGAAACGCAGGCCGTTCTCGATGGCGATGGGGGTGATCAGCTCCACGTCCATGTCGACGTTGTCGCCGGGCATGCACATCTCAACGCCTTCGGGCAGAGTGATGACGCCGGTCACGTCGGTGGTACGGAAGTAGAACTGGGGACGGTAGTTGTTGAAGAACGGGGTGTGACGGCCGCCCTCTTCCTTGGACAGGACGTAAACCTGGCCCTTGAACTTGGTGTGGGGGTGGATGCTCTTGGGAGCAGCCAGAACCTGGCCACGCTCAACGCTCTTCTTGTCGATGCCGCGGAGCAGGCAGCCGACGTTGTCGCCAGCCTCAGCGTACTCCAGGGTCTTGTGGAACATCTCGGTGCCGGTAACGGTGGTCTCAGTGGACTCGTCCTTCAGGCCAACGATCTCGACCTTGTCGCCGATCTTCACGCGGCCGCGCTCCACACGACCGGTAACGACAGTGCCGCGGCCGGAGATGGTGAAGACGTCCTCGATGGGCATCAGGAAGGGCTGGTCGGCCTTGCGGTCGGGAGTGGGGATCCAGCTGTCAACAGCGTCCATGAGCTCCTTGATGCAGGCGTACTCGGGGGCGTTGGGATCGTTGGACTCGCAAACCAGAGCGTTCAGAGCGGAACCGCGGATGATGGGGGTGTCGTCGCCAGGGAAGCCGTAGAAGTCAAGCAGCTCGCGAACTTCCATCTCGACCAGCTCAAGCAGCTCCTCGTCGTCGACCTGATCGCACTTGTTCAGGAAGACCAGAACGGAAGGAACGTTAACCTGACGGGCCAGCAGCACCGGTGATCATGTTCTTGATATAGTCGGCGTGGCCCGGGCAGTCAACGTGAGCGTAGTGACGAGCCTCGGTCTCATACTCGACGTGAGCGGTGTTGATGGTGATACCACGCTCGCGCTCCTCGGGAGCCTTGTCGATAGAGGAGTAGTCGGTGTACTGAGCCTTGCCCTGGAGGGCCAGGTACTTGGTGATGGCGGCGGTCAGAGTGGTCTTGCCATGGTCGATGTGGCCGATGGTGCCGATGTTGACATGGGGCTTAGCGCGATTGTACATCTGTTTTGCCATTGTAAAATCCTCCTAAATAATTTAGAAACAGCTTTGTTGAAAACTTACCATTTTGAGAAACCCATGCGACTGTTCACAAGGGAATCCTGCAAATTGCGGGGCAGCTCGACGAAGTGGCTGGGCTCCATCACATAGGTGGCGCGGCCCTGGGTCTTGCTGCGAAGGTCGGTGGCGTATCCGAACATGGTGGAGAGCGGAACGAAGCTCTCGATCATGGCGGCGCCGTTGCGGATATCGGAGCCCTGGATCTGACCGCGGCGGGCGTTGAGATCGCCCATCACGTCGCCCATATACTCCTCCGGTGCGGTGACGACCACCTTCATGATCGGCTCAAGCAAGGTGGGCTCCGCCTTCTGGCAGGCCTCCTTGAAAGCCATGCTGCCGCAGATCTTGAAGGCCAGCTCGGAAGAGTCCACCTCGTGGAAGGACCCGTCCAGCAGCGTTGCCTTCACGTCCACAACCTGGTACCCTGCCAGAACACCGGAGAGCATGGCTCCCTGGATGCCCTGATCCACGCAGGGGATGAATTCCTTGGGGATCGCGCCGCCGGTGATCTTGTTGACGAACTCATAACCCTTACCGGGCTCGTTGGGCTCGATCATCAGCTTCACATGGGCGAACTGACCCTTGCCGCCGGTCTGCCGGACATAGCGGGTATCCACCGTGGCGGCCTTCTTGACGGTCTCCTTATAGGAAACCTGAGGCTTGCCCACGTTGGCCTCCACCTTGAACTCCCGCAGGAGTCTGTCCACGATGATCTCCAAATGGAGCTCACCCATGCCGGCGATGATGGTCTGACCCGTCTCCTCGTCCGTATAGGTCTTGAAGGTGGGGTCCTCCTCCGCCAGCTTCTGCAGAGCGATGGCCATTTTCTCCTGGCCGGCCTTGGTCTTGGGCTCGATGGCCACGCGGATGACCGGTTCGGGGAATTCCATGGATTCCAGGATGATGGGATGCTTTTCATCGCAGAGGGTGTCGCCGGTGGTGGTGTTTTTCAGGCCCACCGCGGCGGCGATATCGCCGGACCATACCTGGTCGATATCTTCTCTGTGATTGGCGTGCATCTGCAGGATCCGGCCGACGCGTTCCCGCTGACCCTTGGTGGAGTTCATGACGGTCTTGCCGGTTTCCAGCGTTCCGGAATAGACCCGGAAGAAGCCGAGCTTGCCCACATAGGGGTCCGTCATGATCTTGAAGGCCAGGGCAGAGAAGGGAGCGTCATCGTCCGCCGCGCGGTGTTCCACCTCGTCGGTCTTGGGATGCTTGCCTTCCACCGGAGGAACATCCAGCGGGGAGGGCATGTAATCCACGATGGCGTCCAGCAGCTTTTGCACGCCTTTGTTTTTATAGGAAGTGCCGCAGGTCACGGGAACCATGCTCACCGAGACAGTGGCCTTCCGGATGGCCGCCTTGATCTTGTCAGAGGGGACATCCTCGCCGTCGAGATACAATTCCATGATCTCGTCGTCGAAATCGGAAACGGCTTCCAGGAGCTTATCGCGATATTCCAGAGCCAGGTCCATCATATCCGCGGGGATCTCCTCCGTGGTCATGTCCTTGCCGAGGTCATCGTGATAGATACGCGCATTCATATCCACCAGATCGATGATGCCCACAAAGTTCTCCTCGCTGCCGATGGGGAGCTGAATGGGAACGGCGTTGCACTTGAGTCTGTCATGCACCATGTCCAGCACATGATAGAAGTCCGCGCCCATGATGTCCATCTTGTTCACATAGATCATCCGGGGGACGTGGTAGTGATCCGCCTGTCTCCAGACCGTCTCTGACTGGGGCTCTACGCCGCCTTTGGCGCAAAGCACCGTCACACAGCCGTCCAGCACGCGCAGGGAGCGCTCGACTTCAACGGTGAAGTCCACATGGCCCGGAGTGTCGATGATGTTGATGCGGGTATCACGCCAAAAACAGGTGGTGGCAGCGGAGGTGATGGTGATACCGCGCTCCTGCTCCTGCTCCATCCAGTCCATGGTAGCGGTGCCCTCATGGGTCTCGCCGAGCTTGTAATTGACGCCGGTGTAGAACAGGATCCGTTCCGTGGTCGTGGTCTTGCCCGCGTCAATATGGGCCATGATGCCGATATTTCTGGTTCTTTCGAGTGAATATTTTCTTGGCATAGGGGGTAACTCCTGCTTGCCTTACCAGCGGAAGTGCGCGAAGGCCTTGTTGGCCTCGGCGTTCTTGTGCATATCCTCGCGCTTCTTCACAGAGTTGCCGAGGTTGTTGCATGCATCCATGATCTCGCCGGCCAGGCGCTCTTTCATGGTCTTTTCGCTGCGCTTGCGGCTGTAGTCAACCAGCCAGCGCAGAGCCAGGGTCTGACGGCGGGCGGGCCGAACTTCGATAGGAACCTGATAGGTTGCGCCACCGACACGGCGAGCCTTGACCTCCAGAGCGGGCATAATGTTGTTCATGGCTTCGGTGAATGCATCAAGGGGCTCCTTGCCGGTCTTATCCTTGATGATCTCAAAAGCGTCGTAGACGACCTTCTGAGCAACACCCTTTTTGCCGTCGAGCATAACGCCGTTGATGAGCTTGGTCACCAGAACGCTGTTATACATAGGATCCGGCAAGATTTCTCTTTTGGGAACATTACCTCTTCTGGGCACGTTGCTTCCCTCCTTCATTAAAAAATGGAATCATCGGTACTCGAACGTATTGAAATCGTCCGTTGCGCCCCGAGGCTTGGTAAGAGTGAAGAGTGAAGAGTGAAGAGTGAAGAATTGCGGTGTCGCTGCGCGACAATTGAAATTCTTGAATTCGCTTTTCGGGTCTCACTTATATCAAACGACAGGGCAGATTTTTCTGCCGTCGGAAAATTACTTCTTCTTGGCAGCTTTGGGTCTCTTCGCGCCGTACTTGGAACGAGCCTGCATACGACCGTTGACGCCCTGGGCATCCAGAGTGCCGCGGATGATGTGGTAACGCACACCAGGCAGGTCCTTGACACGACCGCCGCGGATCATCACGACAGAGTGCTCCTGCAGGTTGTGGCCGATACCGGGGATGTAGGCAGTTACCTCGTAACCATTGGTCAGACGGACACGCGCGATCTTACGCAGAGCGGAGTTGGGCTTCTTAGGAGTAGAAGTACGAACTGCGGTGCAGACGCCTCTCTTCTGAGGGGAGCTCAGATTGGTCTCCTTGTTCTTCAGGGTGTTCATACCCTTCTGCATAGCAGGAGAAGTGGACTTGTAGGTGACCTTTTCTCTGCCCTTTCTGACGAGCTGGTTAAAAGTGGGCATTGTGTTCCTCCTTTCTTCAAATCTTTGTTGGAAAACCACCGAAAAAGCCGGTGTTTTCAAGGATGTCCGGGGTTTTGGGCGCACTTTGGGCGCACTTGGCCGCGAACTACTGTATATTAGCATAATGACCAAATTAAGTCAAGAAAATTTGTTGAAAAAATTTTGAAATCCTGTGTTTTTTCTTGCAGCTCTCCCCTTCCCTATCCCATATATTGTGCCCGCGAAGCCGGTCTCTCAAACAAGAAAAGGGAAAGAGCCTTCCGCGGGTGATGCGGGAAGGCTCTCTGTGTCATGTCAGATATCAGAATTACGGTTCAGGATCAGGCACCGGCTCGGGATCAGGTTCCGGTTCCGGTTCCGGTTCGGGTTCAGGCTCCGGATCGGGTGTCGGTTCCGGCGTCGGTTCCGGTGTCGGCTCTGGTGTCGGATCGGGAGTCGGTTCCGGCGTGGGCTCCGGTGTCGGCTCAGGCGTCGGTTCGGGAGAGGGCACCGGCGTGGGTACCGGCGTTGGCTCGGGCTCCGGCTCAGGATCCGGCATGGGAGGCGGCACATAGTCGGGATCCAGCCAGGGATAGCGCTCGTAGATCTCCTCCTCGGTCAGGTTCCAGAAGTTGTCCGGATCCGGGTCGCTGGGGTCCCAGCCCCGGCGAAGCTCGTCATCAGAGATCTTGGGGGCGGTGGGTTTTCCCAAAGGGCCCGGGTCGGGGTCCTCATAGAACTCCACGGCAGCGAGGTCGAAGTAACGGTCGTAGATCCACTTGGCGTCGATGACCTGGAGGCGGACGCAGCCGGCGGAGGCGGAGGTGCCCAGCTTGTCAAACTCCCAGTACTCCAGGGAATTCTTGTTGTACTTTGCCTGATAGGGCACGGAATGGAACAGGATATTTCCGGTGATCTGGGTGACGTACTGGCCGAACACACCGTAAAAGAGGTTCTGCCATTCCAGGCGCCAGCCGGGCTTGAAGACGCCGGACCTGGGCGTATCGTCCCCGGTGGAGCAGACCATGGCCTTGATGGGCCGGTCAAAGTCTCCGCTCTCGCCTCTGGTGTAGACAGTGACGGTATTGGCGGTCACGTTCACCTTGATGTAATAGAGGCCCGTCAGGTCAGGCGTCGCCTCCGGAGAAGGTTCCGGAGACGGCTCCGGCTCGGCATAGGGCTCCGGGCTGCTTTCCGGCTCAGGGGATGGCTCCGGCGTGACCATGGGCCGGGACAGATGGGCAGGCTTTGGCATGGGTCTCGGGGAAGAAACAGCGGCGGGCAGCGGAGAAGCCGCGGGAGCCGCCGTCTCCGCGGGAACCGCCAGTCTCTCTTCCCCAACAGGCGGGGATGGCGCGGGGATCTCTCCGGGATCTTCTATTCGGAAAACGGAAGCGCGCATCCAGGCGTCCGGCTGCATCCCATACCAGGCGCTGCAGCAGAACACCAGAAGCAGCGCCGCGGCAAGAAATCGTCTCATGGGTCCTTCTCCTGTGTTTGTGTGCCGACATTATAAAGGTTTTTTCTCCAAGTTTCAACCGCTCTTTCGTGCCCTTTTCCTGGAAAAGCAAACGGGAGTGAAGAGAGGCGGGAGAATTCGGAAAGAGAGATTGAGAAAGAACGGATCGTCCTGCCCCAGGATCGAGAACAGGAGAGCACCTCATCCGTCATCCGCCTTGCGGGGAACGGCGGATGGAAGAGGCATCCCGTCGCGCGGGGAAAATGCGACGTTCGCAGCTCTGCTCAGCCCCTGCGGCGAGGGAGCCATGAAGGCGCGATCACAGAAGGAAACGGCGGTTTCTGACGCAAAAAACTCCCCCAAAAGGGGGAGTTTTTCAGACTGTCGACAAAGCCTAAGGGCTTTGCCGACAGGAGAGGCCTCAGCCTGCTGCGCGCACTCGCTTGCGGGAGACGCTCGCACACTTGCAGGCTGCAAAGTGTGTTTTCCGAGGTACACGCCCCCGGAAAACACGGATTGA
>ONCI01000074.1 GCA_900316255.1 uncultured Eubacteriales bacterium
TGAAGCTGAAGGTCATCAACCTGAAGACCGACCCCCAGCTGATGGGCGCTCTGGGCGCTGCCGAGTATGCCCGCCAGAAGGGCCTGGCCAAGAAGTAAGGCTTCGCTTCCCGATACTGCGTTTTGAGAAGATCCTTTCCTGATACGTTTCCGCGCATCAGGAAAGGAATACCCCTCAGTCCGCTTCGCGGACAGCTCCCAAACGGGAGGGGCAAGCCCCTCCCCTACAGACAGGGGAGCCTACAAGGAAAGGAGACCCCTCAGTCCGCTTCGCGGACAGCTCCCCTAAGGCAGGGGAGCCTATAAGGAAAGGAGTTATTGGAATACATGGCTAAATTAGCGAAAGCGCTTTTCAAGCTGCTGAAGATTCTGGGCATCGTGGTGGGTGTGCTGTTCGTGGTCTATTTCTGGAACCTGGATCAGAAGGTCCTGGGCTGGGCCTACAAGCAGGTCAACGCCATGTTCGACCGCAAGAAAGTGGACCTGGTATTCTAAACGATGGAGCTTTTCAATTCCCTGATTCAGGATACCAAAGCCCTGCTGGAGCAGGGCAGCCCCAAGGCCTGGGATTACAGCGAGCGCGACTGCTGGCATGAGATCGGCTCCAGCGAGCTGGTGCTGCAGAAGGACGCGGCCTATGAGATGGGTGCGGCCGGCAAGGGCTCTGCCAACTATGTGCTCTTCACCTCTTCCCCCAAGCTGGTGGACAAGGACCAGGTGCTGCTCTACGGTCCCGACCTGAAGGACATCAAGGGCGACTGCGACTTTGCCCGCATCGTGCTGCTGCGAGTGGGCGTGCTGGATGACGACAACGACAAGGTTTACCGCATCCTGAAGGATATCGAGTTTGCCAAGTACCATGTGTACCCCGAGGGCTACATGGTGCGCATGTCCCCGGAGAATTACCGGGAACAGGTCCGCGTGAGCAAGCAGGCCATCAAGCGCGGCGCCAGCTTCCGCGGCATCGGCGCGGACTACATCCGGGCCTACAAGAAGGATGAGAACGTGCTGAATGCCACCGTCATCTTCGTGACGGCCCCGGGCTATGACTACAAGGCCATGAAGGACCTGGCCAAGAAGTCCAACGAGGCGGTGAACACCCTGGCCACGATCCTGGAGGGCCTGCCCACGGACTGCTCCATCTGCGCGCTCAAGGGGATCTGCGACGAGGTGGAAGGCATGAAGGAGCTGCACTTCGGCGTGGGCGTGGGTGCCGGCGGCGCCGAGAAGGGCCACGGCCACTGATCCCGAAACAAAAGAAAAAAACTGGAACACTCACTGTGTTCCAGTTTTTTTGTTTGAAAAAGGATCGAATCGTCGGAGGGACGGGGCATACCGCTGTCTGACAGAAAGGCCGGAAAGGATCCGGGATTTCCGCCGGATTTCAGGCTCAGCCCCAGTTGCGGCCGAAAGCCGCGCCGCCGATGATGTTCCCGTTCTCCGCCTTGTTGACGCCGAGACTCCCGCCGGGGCTGAGCTGCACCAGGTAGGTGAAGGCGCCGTCCTCCATGCGGAAGCAGTCGTTGTCAAGCTCCGCGAAGAGCTCGGGTCCGGTTTCATTCTGCTCGTCCAGCAGGATGCGGAGCACCGCGCCATCCGTGCTCAGGCGCACCTGGCAGACGATGGTGTAGTATTTGTCGTGGATGCCGCCGATGGAGGGAACCAGGGAGGGATCGCCGTTGAGGAAATACCAGGTGCCGTCTACTGCCAGGCAGCGGTCCACCCGCTCCAGCCAAAGCTCCTTGTCCTCAAAGGGCTTGTCCCAGGCCTCCAGCCAGTCCCGGGCGGCTTCCAGCTCGCCCGCCTCGCAGAGATCGAAGAAGGCGTCGCTCTGATTCGCCAGCTCCGGAAGCCGGGCGGCCAGTTCCTTGCTGTCCTTGTAATCGCCCAGAGGCTCCAGCAGGGAGCCCAGCGCATCCGGCAGGGGAAGCAGAGCGCTTTCCTCTTCTGCGGCGGTGAAGACTACGGGATCCTCGCCGAAGAGCTCCTCCAGATTCCGGAGCCCCTCCTGCCCCAGCTTCAGCAGCCGCTCCCGGGGGATGGCAACGAGACTTTCCTCCTCGGGATCCGCGCTGAGGGAGGCGGTGATGCCCCGAACGCTGTTTTCCTCCACATAGCGGAAGAGACCAAGAGCCTTCTGATAGAGAGCCTCGTCTGCCTGCTCCGCACTGTCCTCATAGTCGCCCAGGGCCAGGAAGGCTTCCCGGGCTTCGCTGTAGCGCCGCTGGGTCAGAAGCTCCTGCGCGGCGGCATAATCTTCCTGCAGAGCAGCCTCGTTCAGCAGCTCCAGCTGTTCCCGGCATTGAGCGGCGCGGTCCGCGCTGTCCTCATACGCGCCAAGCGCCTCAAAAGCCTCGGCGGCGGAGAGATAGCGCGCAGAGTCCTCCGGGTCTGCCTCGGCATCACGCTGGAGCGCCAGCGCCTTTTCATAGGCGGCACGCTGCTCAGCACTGGCCGGATCTTCGGTGACCGCGGCGGCGATGGGCTGCGTCTCGGCTGTCTCCGCCTTGCCGGAGCGGGGGATTAGCACCAGGGCCAGGATCCCCAGCAGCACCAGGGCCGCCGCGCCGATGGCAAGGCCGCGCATACGGGGAGGCAGCTTCTCCGGCAGGAAGCGCTGGGCGCGGTATTCCTCTTCCTCCGCGTCTTCGGAAAGGGGAAGCTCCGGCCCTTTGCCCAGCAGCGCGCTGCGCTTGCGGCGGCAGCGGTGGCAGCGGCCCTCGGTGTTGGCGTTGACGGCGCCGCAGGCGCAGAACCACAGCTCCTCCGTCTCCACCGGGAAGAAAGCGCAGTCCTCCCCAAAGCGGCGCCGGTAGCGGAAGACCTCTTCGCTGCTTACAAAATGATCGTCCAGGCTGTACTGCTCGGGCAGCGACTCCCATGGGGCCTTCTCCGCCCAGACTTCCCCGTCGGCAAAGCTGACCTGCAGGACCTTTGCGGAAAAAGCCGTGGCTTCGGAGGAGGGGAGCACGATGGCCATGTCCCGTCCGCAGATCTCCTCCCGCTTCAGGTCCAGATCCTGAAAGCGATGCTCCACCAGCTTTCCCATGGGCATGCCCTGGACATCCAGCATCTGCACCACCGCCCGGATCGCCTTGACCGGCCGGTCCTGGATGCAGCGGAAGCAGAGCTGACAGAGCAGGGTGTCGCTCTCCGGCTCCAGCAGCAGGGCGCCGGATTCGATGAGGACCGGCGCGTGGGAGGCGTAGAGGCGGTGTTCCAGCGAGAATAGCTTTTTATATCGTACGCTCATGGTGTACCCCCATATCGAGAGTCATGATTTACGGCGTTATGTAACCCTGTTCTTTCAGTATAACATGCTCTTTTGGGAAACGCAACGAGAGGAAAGGCTTTTTTGAGAGAAAATAGAAAATATTTGAAGGAAAAGGCAGGCGGCGGGAGCGCATGGGGCAGGAAAGCGCCGCTTGCCCTGAAGTAAACGCTGATGAAATGCCGCTTCGGCTCTTTGCGGCCTTTTTCCGCCGCAAGTTTGTCTCAAAAACTTGAAATACACAAAGTATTCCCGCGTTTTTTCGACTTCCTTGTGACGAAAAAAACCTCGCAAATCGCACTCGCGGAATTCATCATCGTTTACTTGAACCTTTCCGCAATTGGTGGTACAATAAACAAAATATATGGCAGGAGGATCAGCATCATGCTTGCAATTGCCAGCGATCACGGCGGATTCCAGCTGAAGCAGGCGATCATGGCCCATCTGGATCAGCGGGGCATCGCCTATCACGATTACGGGACCTATACGGCGGCCAGCTGCGATTATCCGGACTACGGAAAGAAGGCGGCCCTGGCGGTCGCCTCCGGAGAATGCGACCGGGGCATCGTCATCTGCGGCACCGGTATCGGCATCTCCATTACGGCCAACAAGATCCCCGGCATCCGCTGCGCCCTGTGCACGGACTGCTTCTGCGCCGAGGCCACGAGGCAGCACAACGATGCCAACATGCTGGCCCTGGGGGGCCGCGTGGTGGGGGAAGGCCTGGCCCTGAAGATCGTGGACACCTTCCTGGACACCCCCTTTTCCAACGACGAGCGGCATATCCGCAGGATCAGCAAGATCGAGGGCTGAAACAGCGCAGCTTTACGCTGAACGGAAAACGCACCCCAACGAGAGGTAGAAAACAGTGGCAAAGAATCGGGAATTCTATAGAGGCCAGAAAAAGCGGCGCAATTACGCGCTGATCCCCTTTGTGGTGGGACTGGCGCTGATCACGCTGATTGTGGTGGCCTTCTACGGACTGCAGAAGTACGTGGTCATCACCAAGGACGGCGTGCAGGTGGTGCTGCCCGGCCAGGAGGCGGAGACGCCCCTGGACGCGGACGGCGAGGAGATCCGGGAGTTTGAGACCGTGGCGACGGATCTGGTCTTCGACGAGCCGGACTACTCCCGCATCACCGCCCGGGCGGGGCGGCAGGCCAAGCCCATGCGGGCCATTTACATCGCGGCCGAGGACGTGAACCGGGACAATCTCCTGAAGCGGGCCGAGCAGCTCAACAGCGGCAACGCCCTGATCCTGGAGATGAAGCCCCGTTCCGGCTATCTGCTCTGGGTCTCCAATACGGATCTGGCCCTGGCCTATTCCCTGAGCGTGCAGAACGAGCTCACCGCCAACATGGCCGGCATGCTCCAGGAGCTTCGGGACTACGGCGCGGAGCAGGACAAGGAGATCTGGCTCGCCGCGCAGATCAGCTGCTGCGTGGACGGACTGCTGGCGGCACGTACCACCAGCTTTGCCCTGCGCACGGAGACGGGCTCGGACTATGTGGACGACACAGGCTACTGGCTGGACCCCTACAACGCGGATCTCCGGCGCTATGTCATCGACCTCATCAACGAGCTCTACGCCATCGGCTTTGACGAGGTGATCCTCTCGGACGTGTGCCACCCGGTGCCGGAGACGAAAAACGGCGAGGCGCCCATGACCTTCCTCTACACCCGGGAGATGTCCGCCGACCCCAGCCCCATCAACGCCATCTGCGGCTTTGCCCTGTACGTGGCCAACCAGATGGAGGAGCGGGAGGACGGAAAGCTGCTGTCCATCTATCTGGACACGGCCCGCTCCCTGGTGCGCTATGACGAGGGCACCGGCCAGAACGGCGTGCTCTTCTTCAAGCTCTATGACCGGATCTACTACCGCACGGACCGCTACACCTATACCTATAACTATACCGATATCGAAAACAGCGTGACCATCGGCAGCCCCCACGACCGCTTTGTCCCCGTGGTCATCAACTACCTGCCGGAGAACAGCTCCTGGGTCTACATCGAGGATCTGCCGGAGGAGACCGAGTGACATCAAATTGACAAAAACAAGGCTTGTTTTTTCGGCTGATATCCGGTACAATGTACAAAGAGGTATGCCGGAAACCGGGAATGATTTTGGACATACTTCAGGGAGGATATGATGGACAAGAAAAAGAAGAGACAGCAGCGGCTGGACCGGATCGGCATCGCCTGCGGCATCCTGCTGGTGGTGCTGGCCATCTTCAGCATTGTCTCAGGCAACAAGGCCCCCGTGGCCGGCGTGAAGGACAGCGAGATCCCCGAAAGCGCCGTCACCCTGACCGGTACGGCCGACGGCCGCAACGGCCCCGTGACCGTGGAGGTCGTGGCGGATGCCGAAAAGATCTACCGCATCGCCGTCACCGATCATCAGGAGACCGAGGGTATCGGCTCTGAGGCGGTGAAGAACCTGCCCGCCGCCATGTTCCAGGCCCAGAACGTGGCCGAGGTGGACGCTGTTTCCGGCGCCACCATCAGCTCCGCGGCCATCCAGGAAGCCATGACCAACGCCTTCACCAGTCTGGAGGCCAAGGAGGCAGCGATCGATCCCAAGACCTTCGGCGCCAACCCCATCAAGGTGGAGCTGGCAGCCCAGAAGCCGGATGTGGAAGCCCTGAAGCAGGAGGGCGGCGGCCATATCAAGGTCCTGACCTCCGCGGATTGGGCAGAGACCTATCCCAACCAGTACCGCACCTGGAAGCAGAATGAGGAGAACACCGGCATGGACGAGAACGGCGTGCTGGAGGATTACCTGGTGGAGTATCCCATGCTCTCCACCCTGTATGATACCTACGGCTTCTCCTGGGACTACAAGGGCGCCCGGGGACACATGTTCGACATTGAGGATGTGACCAGCACCGAGCGTGTGGGCGGCAAGACCATGTCCAGCTGCTTCACCTGCAAGACCCCCAACATGACCGCCATGGCCCTGGAAGAAGGGGACGCCGCCTACGGCAAGCCCTTTGCCGAGGTGAAGGACATGATGGTGGAGCCCATCAGCTGCTTCAACTGCCATGCCAACAATCCCCTGAACGACCAGAACGAAGTGAACCTGGTCATGACCCACACTTACTTGATCGACGGCGTGGGCGAGGACTTTGACAGCATCGACGCCGCCAACCTGAGCTGCGGCCAGTGCCACAACGAGTATTACTTTGAAAGCCGCAAGGAAGGCAAGCCCACCACCCTGCCCCACGACAGCCTGGAGAGCATGCATCCCGACGCCATCCTGGCCTACTACAACGAGCCCAACTGGGACGGCCAGGGCTTTGCCGACTACACCACCACTTCCGGCGTACGGGAGATCAAGGTCCAGCACCCCGAGATGGAGACCTTCCTCAGCGAGGGCAGCCCCCACCGCAACAAGTACAGCTGCGCCGACTGCCACATGGGCCAGACGCGGGACGAAAACGGCAAGACCTTCTCCAGCCACTATCTGATCAGCCCTCTGGACAATCCCGAGCTCATCGAGGCGGAGTGCTCCAAGTGCCACGCCGACCTGGTGAAGGAGGTCCGTGAGGTCCAGGCCCAGGTGGAAAACCGCACCTACTCCATCGGCTATGAGCTGATGTTCCTGCACCAGCGTCTCATCGAGGTCCAGGATACCGGCGAGTATACCGAGGAGGAGCTGGCAGCCATCCGCGCCCTGGCCCGGGACGCCCAGTTCTATTGGGACTTCGTGTTTGTGGAGAACGCCGAGGGCGCCCACAACCCCAAGCTCACCAACTACTGCCTGGATCAGGCCGAGGATCTGTGCAACCAGGCCATGGCCATGTTCCACCAGATCGTGAAGACCAAACCCTGACAATTTGTGTACATAAGGGAACGCCGCTCACCCAGAAATGGGCGGGCGGCGTTCGCCGTTTTGGAGTGATTTTGATGAAGAATGTTTTGAGCAGGCTCTTTTCCATGAAGGCGGCCAATATCCTGCTGGCTCTGGTGGCACTGCTCTGCGGACTCAGCTCCCTGATCCCCCAGGGGCGGGAGCTGCCTTTTTATGCGGAAAACTACCCCGGCGCCTATACCCTGATCTACCGGACCCATTTTTATGACGTGTTTTCCAGCTGGTACTTCGTGCTGCTGATGGGCCTGCTGTGCCTGAGCCTGCTGGTCTGCGCCGCGCGGATGTTCCGCCGCGCCCTGCGGAGCAGCCGGGAGGCTGTGAAACAGGCGGCGGCGCTGCCCAATGCGGAGCAGCTGGAATCGGGACAGCTGGAGCAGCTGCGCCGCTGGGCCGCCGCCCGCCGCTGCAAAGAGGAGCAGATCGGCGAGAGCTTTGTCTTCCACAAAAACCGCATCGGCTACTGGGGCCTTTTCCTGCTGCATGTTTCTGTGCTGCTGGTGGTGTTCTTCGGCGTCTTCGCCCTGGCGCTGCCCAAGGTGACGGATCTGGACTGCCGCCCCGGGGAGAGCGTGAGCCTGGAGGACGGCACCCAGATCGCCGTGGAGTCCTTCTCCATGAAAAACGAGAGCGGGCAGATGGACTACGCAAGCCGCATCCATATCACCCTGCCCGACGGACAGCGCAGCGCCACCCAGGAGATCAAAGTCAACTATCCCATGACCTTCGGCAGGGTCAAGGTCTTCCAGTGGACCTACGGCGTGAGCCCCGCGGTGATCACCCGCAGCAAGCTGGACGGCACGGAGGATCGCTTCGAGCTGAACCGACCCGCCTTCCTCTCCGCCGACGGCCTCAGCGGCGTGCAGTACCTGGGCACCTTTGAGGCGGAGGATCAGGACGATCCTGAGGCGGAGAAGACCGTGTTCTACCAGGTGCGCCTGGTGAGCAACGGCGTCGCCATGTCGGATATGGCGGTGCTGCCCGGAGAGAGCGTCAGCCTGGGGGACTGGGAATTCCTTTTCCAGGATCCCTACTACCCGGGCCTGCGGGTGAAGGAGATGCCCTTCCCCTATGCCAATACCCTCCTGGAGGCGGCCATGGTGCTGCTGCTTCTGGGCATGTTCCTGTGCTTCTACCTGCGCCCGGTGCTGGTGCGGGCCGATGAGAACGGCTATACCGTGGCAGGCCCCCGGCCGGACAAGACGCGTCTGGAACTGCGGAAACTGCTGCAAAAGGAGGAGGAAGCAAAATGAAGATCCTGTTTTTCATCTCCCTGGGCCTCTATGGAGCTGCCCTTCTCCTGCAGCTGGCCGGCGCACTCCTGAAAGGGGAGAGCCTCAAGAAGGCCGCCTGGGTCCTCTATCTGCTGGGCTTTGGCGCCCACCTGGCCTATTTCGTCTGGCGGGGCGTGGTGGCCCAGCGCCTGCCCCTCTCCAGCCAGTTTGAATTTGCCTGCGGCTTCGCCCTCTGCATCCCCGTGGTGCTGGTGCTGCTGCGCAACCGCATGGATTTGAGCTGGATCGCCGCCGCCGGCATGGGCGCCACGGTCCTGGTCCAGGGCTACGCTGCCTTCCAGCCCATGGAGATCAACGCCCTGATGCCCGCGCTGCGGAGCTTCTGGTTCAATTTCCACATCGGGGCCGCGGCGCTGTCCTACTCCACCTTCCTGGTGGCGGCCTGCGTGGCGGGACGCTATGTGTACCAGCACCGGAAGGGCGAACCGGGGGACAGCCTCAAGATGCTGCAGCTGGAGGAGCTCAGCTTCCGGCTCACCGCCCTGGGCTATCTGCTGCTCACGGTGGTCATCGTCATCGGCGCGGTGTGGGCGGAGGCCGCCTGGTCTGCCTACTGGACCTGGGACCCCAAGGAGGTCTGGGCCCTGATCACCTGGATCATCTATACCGTCTATTTCCACGTCCGCGCGCGGAAGCAGAAGAGCGGATACTGGCTCTGCTGGTATGTGATCCTGGCGGTGCCGGCCTTCCTCTTCACCTTCGCCGGGGTCAATAAACTGATTCCGGGCCTGCACTCCTACGGCTAAAAGATCTGTTCAGTCACCCGTTGGGTGAGGAAGCTGATCCGATTCTCCCCGAATCTCGGGAACCTTTTTCAAACACCCTTCGTCTGATAATCGTAAGCATCAGACGAAGGGCGTTTTCTGTGGAAGCTGTGCTTCCATGGGAAACCGATCATGAAGAAGGAGGAAGTGTTATGCCCATGCTGTTTGCGTATGTCCCCTGGATCGTGCTGGCCGTGGCGATCATCGCCGTGCTGGCCAGCGGCTATGTGAAGGCCCCGCCTGACATGGCCTATATCATCTCCGGTCTGCACAAGAAGCCCCGCATCCTCATCGGCAAGGCCGGCATCAAGATCCCCTTCCTGGAGAGACTGGACAAGCTCTCTCTGGGCGCCATCCAG
>ONCI01000075.1 GCA_900316255.1 uncultured Eubacteriales bacterium
GGTGTCCCCGGCGGACCTGAGTGTGCTGATGATCTACATGTCCCTGCGGGACAGGGAATAGGAAGCAAGAAGAGCGGCGTCGGCCTTGCCGGCGGATCCTGGAACGGGCAGGTGAGAAGATGAAGATCGTGGTGGGCTTTTCCGGCGGCGTGGATTCCGCCGTGACTACCAGGCTGCTGCAAAAGGCTGGGCATGAGGTGCACGGTCTCTATATGGACAACAGCGATGAAAAAGCCCTGTGGGAGGCGCAGGCCTCCGCGGAGCGGATGGGCATCGAGCTCACGGTGATCGATGTGAAGAAGGAACTGGAGGAAAAGGTCTGCCGCCCCTTTACGGAGAGCTATCTCCGGGGCGAGACGCCGAATCCCTGCATCCTCTGCAATCCCAGCGTGAAATTCCGGCAGCTCATCGCCCTGGCCGATGCGATCGGGGCGGAAAAAGTCGCCACGGGACACTACGCCCGGGCGGAGGGCGGCGCCCTTTACAAGGGCATGCCGGCAAACGACCAGAGCTATATGCTTTGCCGCCTGAAACGGGAGCAGGTCTCCCGCCTGATCCTGCCCCTGGGTGTTTACGAGAAGACCCAGGTCCGCGCCATGGCGGCGGAGTGGGGCCTGGACGCGGCCCACAAGCCCGACAGCATGGAGATCTGCTTCATTCCGGACAAAAACTACATCCGCTGGATGGCGGAGCGGGCAGAATTGCCCGGCCCTGGGGACTTCGTTTTCCACGGGAAGGTCATCGGGCAGCATGAGGGCATTTTCCGCTGGACGGTGGGGCAGAAGCGCCCGGGCCTCTATGAGGGGCGAAAGCTCTACGTCTCCGCCATCGACGCCAGGTCCAATACGGTGGAGCTGGCCCTCTGGGAGGAGCTGTTTCAAAAAGAGCTGCTGGCGGTGGATTTCAACTGGCTCATCGACGCGCCGGTGGGAAAGATCCTTCCCGCCACCGTGCGGGTGCGGCACACCAAGTGGGAGGAGCCCCGCTGCACCGTCATGCCGGAGGGAGAAAGCGTCGTCTCGATCCGCTGCGAGGAGCCGGTGCGCGCCCCCGCCCCGGGCCAGAGCGCGGTGCTCTATGACGGGCAGCGCCTGCTGGGCGGCGGCTTCCTTGTCCGGAAGAACGGAACGTAAATCCGCTCATTTTTCACAAAGAAAAATCGAATATTGAGCATTATGACTTGACGATGCTCATTCTCTGATCTATAATGCAGAAGAATGAGCGATCAGACCCGCCCATTTGCCGAATCGAAAGAGAAGGACGAAAGGGGCGGGCTTTTTTTGACAAAAACGCGAGGCGCCGCAGTCCTGGGGATCGGCAGCGCCTAAGCAGCATGAGGAAGAAGGAGACAGAGCGCGTGACCAGAAATGAATTTGAACTGCTCTACGCGGTAAAAAAATACGGTGTGCAGAGCCACCGTCGGCTCAGGGAGCTGGCAGGGGTCTCCACGGGCTTTATTTCCCAGACTCTGCGCGGCTTTGAGGAGCGGGGCCTTGTCCGGGACGGGGCGATCACGGAGCTTGGCCTGGCGGCGCTGGCCCCCTATAAGGTGGACAATGCCATCATCATGGCGGCGGGGATGTCCAGCCGCTTTGTGCCCATCAGCCTGGAAAAGCCCAAGGGCCTGCTGACGGTGAAAAACGAAGTGCTCATCGAGCGGCAGATCGAGCAGCTGCAGGCCGCCGGCATCCGGCAGATCGTGCTGGTGCTGGGCTATAAGAAGGAGGCCTTCTTCTACCTGGAAAACAAATATGAGGGCCTCCGTATCCTCATCAATCCCTGCTACAACACCAAAAACAACAGCTACACCCTGTTCCTGGCCCAGAAATACATCGGCAACAGCTACATCTGCTCCTCCGACGACTACTTTGCAAGCAACCCCTTTGAGGAGTACGTATATCAGGCCTACTACGCCGCCGTCCATGTGAGGGAGAAGACCAACGAGTGGTACATGATCCCGGACAGCAAGGGCAACATCGCCAAGGTCAGCCGCAGCGGCGCAGAGGGCGACATCATGCTGGGCCATGTGTACTGGGACCGGGCCTTCTCCAAGGCGATGATCGGCCTGCTGAACGGCGATCAGCAGGAAGGCCGCTATGACCAGGAGCTGTGGGAGACGGTGCTGGCCGAGCATGTGAAGCAGCTGCCGCCCATGGAGATCAAGGTCTATCCCGACGACACGATCTTTGAATTTGACTCCCTGGAGGAGCTGCGGGCCTTTGACGAGACCTATGTGAACCATACCCACAGCGCCATCATGAAAAACATCGCCCGGGTGCTGGATTGCCCGGAGGGAGAGATCCGGGACCTCAAGACCATCAACGCGGGGCTTACCAACACCAGCTTTGTTTTCACCGTCCGGGGAGAAAAGTACGTGTACCGGCACCCGGCGGAGGGCTCGGAGGCCTTCGTCTCCCGTGCCCACGAGAAAAAAGCCCTGGAGCTGGCCAGGGAAATCGGTGTGGAGCCCACATTCCTGTACATGGACGGGAGCGAGGGCTGGAAGATCAGCCGCTATGTGGAAGAGAGCCGGAAACCCGACTACGACAGCTGGGATGACTCCCTGCGGGTGCTCTCGGTGCTGCGGCGGCTCCACGGGGAGAAGCGCAGCGTGGACTGGGACTTTCTGCCCTGGGAGGCGGCGGCCGGGATCGAGGAGATCCTGCGCAAAGAAAAGGGCGGCATCGCCGACCGGGACTTTGAAAAGCTGAAGGAGGCCGTGGGCAAGTGCTTCCGGGCCTGTCAGGGGGACGGGGTGGAGCGCCGCTTCTGCCACTGCGACACCTACAGGGGCAACTGGATGCTGACGGAGCAGGGCGACACCATCCTGATCGACTGGGAATACGCCGGGAACGCGGACCCGGGCTGTGATCTGGGCGGCTACATCATGGACGCCATGTGGCTTGTTCCGGAGGCGGAGAAGTTCATCCGGGCCTACTGCGGGGAGGACTGCAGCGAGAAGCTGCTGTTCCACTACCTGGCCTACACGGCCCTCATCTCCTATTACTGGTACGTCTGGGCCCTGTACCGGGAGGCCTGCGGCGCGGTGATGGGGGAGAGCCTATACAACTGGCATGTGATGGCCAGGCGCTACAGCAGATATCTGATCGAAAAATACGCCCTCTGAGGGGCCTGAAAAAGGAGTTAACAGACATGGCGGAACTGGTAAGAGAGATCGAGCAGGAGGACCTGCCCCAGCTGCGTGAGCTGGTCAGGAAGACCCGGGGGGACGCTCCCATCCGGGACATTCAGAGACTGGGCGGCATGACCAACCATTCCTACAAGGTGACCCTGGAGAGCGGGGAGGAGCTGCTGGTGCGCATCCCCGGCGAGGGCACGGAGGAGATGATCGTCCGACAGGACGAGCGCAAGAGCACGGAGCTTGCCTGCAGGCTGGGCATCGACGCGCCCCTCTATTACTTTGACGACGCGGGCCACAAGGTGATGCACTTTATCCATGACCCCCAGCCCATGAGCGAGGAGGTCATGCGGCGGCCGGAGAATCTGCGCCAGGCGGCGGAGATCTTCCGTCGGCTCCACAGCTGCGGGGAGGACACCGGCGTGCGCTTTGAGGTCTTCGAGATGGCGGAGCTCTACGAGAAGATCATCCGGGACGGGGGCGTGGCCTTCTACGAGGACTACGAGGCCGTGAAGCAGACCGTGATGGACATCAAGGCCCAGGTGGACCGCAAGGGCGCTGCGCCCCGGGTGCCCTGCCACAACGACAGTCTGGTGGGCAACTGGGTCCTGGACGGGGACGGCAAGCTCTACCTGATCGACTGGGAATACAGCGGCATGAACGAGGCCATGTGGGATCTGTCCTGTCTCTCCATCGAGGCGGAATACAGCCCGGAAAATGACGAAGAGCTGCTGGACGCCTACTACGGCAGAACGGCCACCGTGGAGGAGAAAAAGCGCTTTGCGGCGGCCAAGCTCTATGTGGACTATCTCTGGACCCTCTGGGGTCTGACCAGGGTCCCCTTCGACGGGCAGTTCATGCAGGACTACGCGGACTTCCGCTACGAGAGGCTCAAAAAGAACATCGAGGCTTACAGAAGCATCGGCTGAGGAGGAAAAACACATGACAGCTGGAATCCTTGCCGGCGTCACCTGGGCGCTGGAAACCATCATCCTGGGCGTGGCCCTGGCCATGAACCCCTTTATCGGCACCGAGCGGGCGGTATTTCTGGCCCCCTTTGTGTCCACCTTCCTGCACGACGCCTGTTCCGCCATCTTCTCCTGCCTCTATAACGGGGTGCGGGGCAATCTGCCCCAGCTCTGGAAGGCGCTGAAGACCAAGGGCGGCCGGGCCGTGGCCCTGGCTGCCGTCATCGGCGGCCCCGTGGGCATGACGGGCTATGTGCTCTCAGTGGCGAACATGGGCGCCTCCATCGGCGCGGTGGCCAGCGCCATCTTCCCCGCCATCGGCGCGGTGCTGGCCTACTTCTTCCTGAAGGAGAAGATGCAGTGGTACCGCTGGATCTTTCTGATCCTGACGCTGCTGGGCGTGTACGGCCTGTCCTACAGCCCGGAGATCAACATCACCAACTTCTGGCTGGGCTTTGTGGGTACCCTGATGTGCGCCTTCGGCTGGGGCATCGAGGCCGTGATCATCGCCAAGAGCGTGCAGGATCCGTTGGTGACCGATGAAATCGCCCTGCAGATCCGGCAGACCACCTCCGCCCTCACCTACGGCATCGTGCTGCTGCCCATCCTGAAAGGCTGGGGCTTTACAGTGAGCCTCTTCTCCGGCACGGGCTGGCTGCTGCCCACCATCGCCCTGGCGGCCCTCTTCGCCACGGTGTCCTACCTCTTCTACTACCGGGCCATCAGCCAGATCGGCGCTTCCAAGTCCATGGCGCTGAACGTGAGCTATTCCGCCTGGGCCATCCTCTTCACGGTGCTGATCTTCCGGGATACCAGCGTGCTGAACCCGGTGACCATCCTCTGCGCCGTGGTGGTGCTGGTCTGCAGCATCCTGGCCGCCGCGGATTACAAAGAGCTTTTCAGCAAGAGCAAGGCCTGAGAAAAAAAACAAAGGCAAAAACACCCATCTTCTGCCAACGGACAGAAGATGGGTGTTTTTCGGTTGTTACGGATGAGGCTTCGGAAGGGGACGGCGGACGACCGATGGTCGTCCCTACGATACTGTTCCCGCCTCCACGATTGCGGTGGGGCCGGTGAGGAGCAGCTCGCGGACCCGATCCCCCTCCCGGCGAAGGGAAACCTGAAGGAGCCCGCCTGGCATGCGGATCTCCAGCGGGGCGTCCGGGACACGGCCCAGCAGCCTGAGACTCACCGTGATGGCGCCGCAGCCGGTGCCGCAGGCCAGGGTGAAGTCCTCCACGCCACGCTCAAAGGTGACGGCGCGGACCTGGCTCTCCCCGGTGAGACAGACGAAGCTCACGTTAGCGCCTTTGGGAAAGGCGGTGCTGCGGCGCAGGCGGCGTCCCCGCTGCCGCAGGGCCTCCAGATCGTCGAAAGCCTCGGGGCTTACCTCCACCACCGCGTGGGGAAGGCCGGGATCGCCCAGCTCCACATAGGCGCAGCGCTCTCCCTCGGCCACGCGGTCCAGGTCGATGACGGAGGGGTCCGGCAGGCAGACCTCATAACGCTCCCGGTCCATGCGCCGGGCGGTGATGAGTCCGGCGGTAGCCCGGAAGCAGATGTGCTCCGGATCCGGCGAGAGGCCCTGCTCCACGGCGTAACGGGCCACGCAGCGGGCGCCGTTGCCGCACATCTCCCCCAGGGAGCCGTCCGCGTTGTAAAAGAGCATGGAAAAATCCACCCCCGGCTCCCCGGGCAGAACGACGATGAGCCCGTCGGCCCCGGGACCGGTTTTTTCCGAGCAAAGACGAAGGGCGAGATCGGAAAGATCCTCGCCCTTCTCCTCACGCCGCGGGGACTCTAAAATGAGGAAGGAGTTGCCCGCGCCGTGCATCTTGGTATAGTTCATGCCTGGTTCTTCTTCTGCAGGGCCTTCTGCAGCCAATCCTTGCCGTCATTGAAGCGGGAGACGATGTAGGAGGCCACATAGTCGCCGGCGGCGTTGACCATGGTGGCGGGGGGATCCACCAGGTCGCCGATGGCCTGGGCGATGGGGAAGGCGATGGCCAGCTGCTCGGGGAAGAACAGGGAGCAGAGCACCAGCTCGCCGGTACCGCCGCCGCCGGGGATGCCGGACATGGCAACAGAGGAGACGGTGGCGATCAGAATGGCGATCAAGGCATTGCCGGTGGCAAAGTCCTTGCCGAACATGGCGAAGAGGAAGGCCACCTTGATGATGGCGCTCATGCCGGAGCCGTCCATGTTCATGGTGGCGCCCATGGGCAGCACGATATCGGTGACGTCCTTGGAGATGCCGGTGTCCTCGGAGACTTCCATGTTGGTGGGGATGGTGGCCACAGAGGAGCAGGTGCCGAAGGCCACCGCCGCGGGGCGGAACAGGTGCTGGAACATGACCTTGACGGCGCCCTTGCCGCCGCCGAAGCGGGCGTAAAGCGGGAAGATCAGGAACATGTAGGCAAAGGAGACCACGTAGTAGAGGATGATGGCCCGGGCGTAGTTGGTGACGAAGTCCTTGCCGTGGGCGGCCACCAGAGCGGCGAAGAAGCCGAAGAAGCCGATGGGGGCGTAGTAGCTGATGAGCTGGATGACCTTCATGAGGACCTTGGTGATCTCCTCCAGCAGCTTTGCCACCTTGGTCTCGGGCCCGCCGCACATCTGCACGCCGAAGCCGAAGAAGATGCCGGCGATGATGAGCTGCAGGATGGAGCGGCGGCTCCAGAGCTCGGGGAAGTCGGGCTTGGTGAAGAAGCCGACGATCATGTCGCCTGCGGTCATAGGCTCGGAGGCGCCGGGCTCAAAGGCGGGCTCGCCGATGTACACGGGGATGAAGCGGACCAGCACATACATGATAACGGAGGCAATGACGGTGGTGCACATAAAGGTCACGACTGTGGTGCCCATGAGCTTGCCGGCGCGCTTGGCGCTCTTCATATTGGCAATGGCGGAGGAGATGGAGAAGAACACCATCGGGACCACCACGCAGAACATCATGTTGATGAACAGGGTGCCCAGAGGCTCCAGAACGGCGGCGCCCTTCCAGAAGTAGCCCACCAGGCAGCCGGCCACGATGCCGATGATCATGGAGAAAAAGAAGAAGTTGCTTTTCAGAAACTTAGCCATGAGAATTGCCTCCTTGTTTTTGTTTCCATGCCATATTATACACAAACAGATTGCGCAGTAAATGGCAGTTGATGCTTGAAACTTTGCAAAAAGTGCGGTAGAATCCAATCTTGTAGGGGCCGACGCCCTCGGCGGCCCGCAAAGGAGGCAAAAACATGGCCGGAAGTTATACACGGGAGGGCTATCTCCACGAGAACTACCGCTATTTCCATCTGCGGGACACCGCTGGGCAGGAGCGGGACTTTCATTTCCACGATTTTGACAAGATCGTGCTGCTGCTGGAGGGGCGGGTGGACTACCTGGTGGAGGAGCAGAGCTACGCTCTCCGGCCCTGGGACCTGCTGCTGGTGAAGCACCACGCCATCCACAAGGCCCTGATCGACCGGTCCGTGCCCTATGAGCGGGTGATCGTCTATCTGGACGGGCAGTTTTTCGACCGGGCCCTGCCGGGGGAGCGGCTGATGGACAGCTTCGAGACGGCGGACCGCAGCGGGCGGCATCTGCTGGTGCCGGATGCGGAGCAGCGCGCCGAGCTGGAGGAGACCCTGCGGGCTTTTGAAAAGGCAAGGGACGACAGCCGCTTCGGCGCCCAGGCCATGCGGGACACCCTGATGATGCAGATCCTGATCCAGATCGGGCGGATGGCCCCCGCCGCTCCGGAGCGCAGCGAGCAGGCGGACCCCAAGATCCGCAAGGCCCTCTCCTATATCAACGAGCATCTGACGGAGGAGCTGGACGTGGAGACCCTGGCGGAACAGGTCTATCTGAGCCGCTATCATTTTATGCGGCTTTTCAAGGCGCAGACCGGCAGCACCGTCCACGCCTATGTGCGGCAGAAGCGCCTGCTCTGCGCGGCACGGCTGATCCGGGAGGGGGTCCCTGCCACAAAAGCCGCCGCGGACAGCGGCTTCGGGGATTACAGCGCCTTTCACCGGGCCTTCCGGGAGAGCTTCGGCATCAGCCCGGGACAGCTGAAGAAATGAAGGAAGCGCGGCTTCGCCGCATGAAGAAAGAAAAAACGATCCCGCGGCCGGTCACGGCCGCGGGATCGAAACATGTGTTGGATAGAATTCGGAATATGGAGTTGCTTGAAATCCCCCACCCTGTCATCCTGAGCTTTGCGAAGGATCTCGCCCCCGGCGCAAGGTTCGTATTCTCTCGCGTTTTGATAAACCCGCCTGGCGCCGACGAGATCCTTCGTCGGCGAAGCCTCCTCAGGATGACAGCGCGGAGGGGAAACCGGATACATCCGGCAATTTCTCCCTCACCTGTCAGCTGCGCTGACATCCTCCCCCGCTGGGGGAGGAACATACCCCTCCGTCACCGCCGCAGGCGGCGGCGACACCTCCCCTTTCAGGGGAGGCCATGGCGGGTCACCCCGCCGTAGGGGCGGCTATCAGCCGCCCGCCTGCTTCCCCTGTGCAAGGGGAGGCCAATGTGTGCCGCATAGGGCGCGATCCCCTGATCGCGCCGCCTGCGTCTCCACCGTCGTAGGGCCGACCATTGGTCGGCCGCCGTCCAAGATTGCAGTTCCGGAAAACGGGCGGACGAGCAATGCTCGTCCCTGCGCCTGCTCCGTTCCGCCGTAGACCAACTCACGAATCGCCCGCAAAGCCTTCCCTCGCCCTGTCATCCTGAGCTTTGCGAAGGATCCCGCCACCGGCGCAAGGTTCGTATTCTCTCGCGTTTTGATAAACCCGCCTGGCGCCGACGAGATCCTTCGTCGGCGAAGCCTCCTCAGGATGACAGCGCGGAGGGTCCCTCACCTGTCAGCTGCGCTGACATCCTCCCCCGCTGGGGGAGGAACAGGCCTTGACTCTCCCGTTCTCTCGTAGGGGCGATTCACGTGTCGCCCGCGATCTGCATGTTTTGCGCTTTCCGATGGATCAATATGCCTGCTCTACCACAAGAATCTCGCCGGTGCTTTCATCCCGGAAGCGGAAGCGGCGCAGGTCGCCCTCACTCTTGCCTTTGCCGATGTAGGTAGCGGGCTTCCCGTCTTTGCCCAGGGGCCATTCGGAGTGCTGAGGCCAGCAGGGATAGCCCTTCTCGCTGGGAAATTCTTCTTTGATTTTGGCACGGATGGCCTTTTTCCGCTCGGTTTTCTTCATGGTTTCGGGAAAGAGAGGAAGGATATGTTCCTGAATGTACATTTCCGCTTCTCCGCCGGAGAGGTATTCCGGGATCACTTCCAGAGCAAAGTCAAAGGCTTCCGTATACTGCGGCAGGTGAGGCACCGTGGGGTCCACCTGGTAGAAAAGGACCAGCACCTGGTCGTAAAACGTGAGAGCACCGGAAGCCGTGCGCACATTGTGTGTCATTCCGCGGAATTCATAGGTAAGCAGCTGCCGAACGGATTCGTACTTGGGCGGACAATCATAGGCCAGACTGGGGTCGGTCTCCGGAGCGAGAAGGTAGGAGAGACCCTCGTCGGAGTAAAAGATCTCGCCGGGCTTGCCCGGGTATGGGAAGGGATACTTCTGAAAGCTCCCGCCGCTTGCCTTGATCTGATCCACAATGCCCTGCAAAAAGGCGTTGATCTCCGGTTCTTTGTCATAGTGCTTGCGGAAAGTGAGAATGTCCATCTTCCCGTTCAGAAAATCCGAAACAGTCTGTCTGGCGTCCATAGGTGCAGCCCCTTTCCTGTTTATCAATGACTTTTCTTCATTCATCTTAGCACGCATCCCCGGGAAAAACAAGAACGTCCAGTGTTCCCTGGGGGAAACAGAGATCCCCTATCGGCCTGCGGCCACTTCCCCCAAAGGGGGAAGCAAGCGCGAGGCAAAAACAATGCCGCATCCCGAGGGATGCGGCATTGCGGTTTGGTATGCCTTGAGAATTACTTCTCGTTCTTGATAGCAGCCTGCGCAGCGGCCAGACGGGCGATGGGAACGCGGAAGGGGCTGCAGGACACGTAGTCCAGACCGACCTTGTGGAAGAACTCCACAGAGCTGGGATCGCCGCCGTGCTCGCCGCAGACGCCCAGGTGCAGGTCAGGACGGGTCTCGCGGCCCAGGGTCGCGGCCATCTTGATCAGCTTGCCGACGCCGATCTGGTCCACGCGGGCGAACGGGTCGTTCTCGTAGATCTTCTTCTCGTAGTAGGCGCCCAGGAACTTGCCGGCGTCGTCGCGGGAGAAGCCGAAGGTCATCTGGGTCAGGTCGTTGGTGCCGAAGGAGAAGAACTCGGCTTCCTTGGCGATCTCGTCCGCGGTCAGAGCGGCGCGGGGGATCTCGATCATGGTGCCGACCTTGTACTTCATGTCGGAGCCGGCCTCGGCGAGGACAGCGTCAGCAGCCTTCACGACCACGTCCTTGACGTACTTGAGCTCCTTGACCTCGCCCACCAGGGGGATCATGATCTCGGGAACCATGGTCCACTCGGGGTGACGGGCCTGGACGGCCAGAGCGGCCTTGATGACGGCGCGGGTCTGCATCTCGGCGATCTCGGGATAGGTGACGGCCAGACGGCAGCCGCGGTGACCCATCATGGGGTTGAACTCGTGGAGGGAGGCGATGATGGCCTTGATGTCCTCAACGGTCTTGCCCTGGGCCTTGGCCAGCAGCTCGATATCGGCTTCCTCGGTGGGAACGAACTCGTGGAGAGGGGGATCCAGGTAGCGGATGGTGACGGGGCAGCCTTCCATGGCCTCGTAGATGCCCTCGAAGTCGCTCTGCTGCATGGGCTCCAGCTTTGCCAGAGCGGCAACGCGCTCTTCCACGGTGTCGGCGCAGATCATCTCACGGAAGGCGGCGATACGGTCGCCCTCGAAGAACATGTGCTCGGTACGGGTCAGGCCGATGCCCTGGGCGCCCAGCTCGCGGGCCTTGGCGGCATCGCGCGGGGTGTCGGCATTGGTGCGGACCTGCAGACGGCGGTACTTGTCGGCCCAGGCCATGATGCGGCCGAACTCGCCGGCGATGGAGGCGTCGACAGTGGGGATGACGCCGTCATAGATGTTGCCGGTGGAGCCGTCGATGGAGATGTAGTCGCCCTCGTGGAAGGTTTTGCCCGCCAGCTCGAACTTCTTGTTCTCCTCGTCCATCTTGATCTCGCCGCAGCCGGAGACGCAGCACTTGCCCATGCCGCGGGCCACAACGGCCGCGTGGCTGGTCATGCCGCCGCGCACGGTCAGGATGCCCTGAGCGGCCTTCATGCCCTCGATATCCTCGGGGCTGGTCTCCAGACGGACCAGAACGACCTTCTCCTTGCGGGCGGCCCAAGCCTTGGCCTCCTCAGCGGAGAAGACGATCTTGCCGCAGGCGGCGCCGGGGGAAGCGCCCAGGCCCTTGCCCATGGGGACGGCGGCCTTGAGCTTCTTGGCGTCGAACTGGGGGTGCAGCAGGGTGTCCAGATTGCGCGGGTCGATCATCAGAACGGCCTGCTTCTCATCGATCATGCCCTCGTCCACCAGATCGCAGGCGATCTTCAGAGCGGCCTGAGCGGTGCGCTTGCCGTTGCGGCACTGCAGCATGTAGAGCTTGCCGTTCTCCACGGTGAACTCCATGTCCTGCATGTCGCGGTAGTGGTCCTCCAGCTTGTTGCACACGTCGATGAACTCGGCATAAGCTTCGGGGAACTTCTCTTCCATCTGGGCGATGGGCATCGGGGTGCGCACGCCGGCGACCACGTCTTCGCCCTGGGCGTTGGTCAAAAACTCGCCCATCAGCTTCTTCTCGCCGGTGGCGGGGTCGCGGGTGAAGGCGACGCCGGTGCCGGAGTTGTCGTTCAGGTTGCCGAACACCATGGGCATGACGTTGACGGCGGTGCCCCAGGAGACAGCTGCACCTTGGGGTCGGAGGGGAAGTCCTGGCCGATCTGCTTCTTGTACTCGGCCTTGAACTGCTCGGCCAGCTCCTTCAGATCGGCGGCGGTGAGCTCCACGTCGTAGGTGACGCCCTTGCGCTCCTTCATCTGGTCGATGAGCTGCTCAAAGTACTTCTTGCCGACTTCCATGACCACGTCGGAGAACATCTGGATGAAGCGGCGGTAGGAGTCGTACACAAAGCGCTCGAACTTGGGGTCGGGGTTGCCCTTGATCATGGCGGCGACGACGTCGTCGTTCAGACCCAGGTTCAGGATGGTGTCCATCATGCCGGGCATGGAGGCACGGGCGCCGGAACGGACGGAGACCAGCAGAGGGTTCGTCAGATCGCCGAACTTCTTGCCGTTGATCTTCTCCATGGTCTCGACGTTCTGCATGATCTCGGCCATGATCTCGTCGTTGATCTGGCGGCCGTCTTCGTAGTACTGGGTGCAGGCTTCGGTGGTGATGGTGAAGCCCTGGGGAACGGGCATGCCGATATTGGTCATCTCGGCCAGGTTGGCGCCCTTGCCGCCCAGCAGCTCACGCATCTTGGCGTTGCCTTCGGTGAACAGGTAAACGTACTTTTTGCTCATCTTTTTAATCCTTTCTGTTGGTAATGTTGATACCACATAGCCACTCGTTAGAATACCATAGTTTTGCTCGAATAATCAATAGCTTTTCCTACTTTTTCGCGGAAAGATCCCCAAAAACTTTGTTCGAAATTTTCACAAAGCCCGCCAGATCCACCGCCTCTCCCCGGATCCGGGGATCGAAGCCCAACTCGGTGAGAAGCTGCTCCGCCCGCTCCCGGGAAAGACCGGGAACGCCGGCGGAAAGCGCGTTGGGCAGGGTCTTGCGCCGCTGGTTGAAGGCGGCGCGGATGCAGCGGAAAAGCAGGGCCTCATCCTCGGCAAAAAAGGGCTTCTCCGCCCGCCTGGTCAGGCGGATGACGGAGGAGGTCACCTTGGGCTGGGGCACGAAGCAGGAGGGGGGCACGTCGAAGAGCAGCTCCGTCTCGCAGTGCCACTGGACGAAGAGACCGAAGGCGCCATAGTCCGCGGTGCCGGGACCGGCACAGATGCGCCTTGCCACCTCCCGCTGGATCATCACGGTGACGGTCTCGAAGCAGCCCGCCTCCAGAAAGGCGGTGAGCAGCGGGGTGGTCACATTGTAGGGGAGGTTCGCGCAGATCACCGGGCGCAGGCCGGGGAACTTTTCTCTCACCAGCGCGGGCAGGTCCTGCTTCAGCACGTCCCCGAAAAGGATCTCCACATTGTCCCGGCCGGCCAGGGTCTCCGCCAGAACGGGCTTCAGGGCCTTGTCCAGCTCCACGGCCAGCACCTTGCCCGCACGGAGGGAGAGCTGCTCGGTGAGGCAGCCCACCCCGGGGCCAACCTCCAGCACGCCGGTCTGCTCATCCAGCCCCGCCGCCTCGGCGATGCGCTCCGGCACCCAGGCTGCGGTGAGAAAGTTCTGCCCCAGGGATTTGGAAAAGCGAAAGCCATGCCGGGCAAGGAGGGCGCGGATCTCGCTGTAGTCAGTCAGGTTCATGGTGTATCACTCCGTGATAAGTGAAGAGTGAAGAGCGAAGAGTGAATAGTGTAGGTGTCGCCTGCGGCGACGGATTATAATCCATCACGCCGGAGGCGTGATACCACAACTCTTCACTTTTCACTCTTATCTTTTCACTATTTTTTCATAGCCCTGTCTGGCGGGGTCGTGGCCATCGTTGACCTGCACCAGGATGTTGCCCCGGTAGCGGTAACCATTCTCCCGCAGGAGGGTCTGCATGGGCTTGTTCTTTTTGTGGGTATCCGTGCGGATGCAGCGGAGACCGTAAAGCCTGGCCTGCTCCTCCACACAGTGCATCAGGAAGGCGGAGAGCTCCCCGCCCCGGTATTTCTTCGCTACCGCCGCCCGGTGGAGGACGCAGCAGGGCAGGCCCTCGGTCCACTTGCCGTCGGTGATGGCGGCGTAGCTCGGCTCCTCCCGGGTGGAGAGGGTGAAGAAGCCCGCGATCTCCGCGCCGTGGAGCAGAACGAAGCACTCGCCCCTTGCCATGTCGAAGCGGAGGTTTTCCTCCCTGGGATAGCCGTCCTGCCACTGGTCCACCCGGTGCTTTTTGAGAGAGGCCTGGGCGTCCTTCACGATCTCCATCAGAGCGGGCAGATCCTCCTCCGCCGCCGGGCGGCAGGAGAGGGGCTCCGTCAGCGGTGTGCGGGCGGCCTCCTTTTCCAGCTCCTGCAGCAGCTTCCGGTCCTCCGGATCGGAAAGCGTCAGCTTTTCATAGAGATCCGGGCGCTTTTCCCGGGTGCGTTTGAACTGCTGCTTGCGCCGCCAGCGCTCCACCCTGGCATGGTCGCCCCGGAGCAGCACCTCGGGCACGCTGCGGCCCTCCCAGGTCTCGGGCCGGGTATACTGGGGGTATTCCAGCAGCCCGTCCCAGTGGCTCTCCCCGGTGTAGCAGGCCTCGTCCGAGAGGACCCCGGGCACCAGGCGGCACACGGAATCCGCCACGGCCATGGCCGCGATCTCCCCGCCGGTGAGGACAAAATCTCCCAGGGAGATCTCCTCGTCCACGCACTGCTCGATGAAGCGCTCGTCCACGCCCTCATAGTGGCCGCAGACCAGCACCAGGTGGTCGTAGTCCCGCTTGAGGCGCTTGGCGGTCTCCTGATTGTAGGGCCGGCCCTGGGGACTCATGTAGATCACCCGGCGGCGCAGTCCCTCCGGCGCGGAGGACACCACCGCGTCCAGGCAGCTTTTCAGCGGCTGGGCCATCATGACGCAGCCGAAGCCCCCGCCATAGGGGTAATCGTCCACCTGGTTCTGCTTGTTTTCGGTATAGTCCCGGATCTGGACGCAGTTTACCTCCACCGCGCCCTTCTTCACGGCCCGGCCTATGATGCTCTCGTGCAGCACGGCGCTGACCGTGTCGGGAAACAGGGTCAAAATATCGATCCTCATTACATGCCCTCGATCAAATGTACGGTGATGACGCCCTTTTCCGCGTCGGTTGACAGGATGAACTCCGGCACCGCGGGGATGAGATGCTCCGTCTCCCCCTGCACCACGTAGATGTTGGAGGCGGGACGCTCCAACACGTCGGTGAGCCTGCCGATCTCGTTTCCCGTTTCATCGACGACGGAGGCGCCCAGGATATCCTGGATGAAATAGGCGCCCCGGGGCAGCGGCGCGTCCTCCCGGGCGATCTGCACCGTCCGGCCCTTCAGAGTCATGGCGGCGTTCACATCCTCCACGCCCTCCAGCTTCGCGATGAGAAAGCTCTTCTGCACCTTGCCGGAGAGGATCCTGTGTTCCTTCCCCTCCACGAAAAGCCTGCCGCAGCGCCGGAGAAACTGGGGGCTGTCCAGCCAGACCTCGATCTTTACTTCCCCCGCCACGCCGTGGGTATTCACAATGCGCCCGGCCTCGATAAACGCGCTTTTTTCCATGGGGCACCTCCCTTGACGATCATTCTGCATAACTATTAAATCTTACCATAAGGGCCGGAAATACACAAGAGAAAAGCCGCCGGAAAAGGCAGCCGCGGCCTTTGTTTGTTGACAGGGGGCGAAACAGATCTTATAATAGCGAAGATTCCGGCAAGAGCGGAACGAGGAGCAGGCCTACATGAAAAAAAGCCGCAACAACAGAAAAAAGCGGAAGACCGCGCCCACGGGCAAACAGATCCGGCGGGAGAGCATTCTCGGAATGCTCCTGCGGGACCTGATGCTGACGGCGGGGATCCTGGTGCTGTTCTCCCTGTTCCACCATGTGATCCCGCATCTGACCACCGAGAGCGCGCCCTCTCCCATGCCCATCCAGACGCCGCTTCCCACGCCGCAGCCAGTGCGGGAGGAGACCCCCGCCCCGGCGCGCATGGAGGAGCCCACGCCCAGCCCGGAGCCGGACCCCATGGACTGGAAGACGAAGTTTGCGTCCCACTTCACGGAGAACGTGGTGGAGACGGATCACAGTTACCAAAGCCCCGGCATCTCCATCGACATTCAGCAGTACCGGAGCGCGGATGAATTGCCCAGCACCTACTTCGTGGCCGATATCTATCTTGCGGACCTGGAGAGCTTCCAGACCCGCTGGGCCGGCGGGTCTCTGGTGTACAGCCGGCACGCGGACCCCCAGAAGCTGTCCCGGGAGGCGGAGGCCATCCTCAGCATCAACGGGGACTATGCGAACCTGCAGGAGACCGGCCTTCTGGTGCGAAACGGGGAATTCTACATGGACGAGAAGACCCTCTGCGACATCTGCGTGCTCTACCGGGACGGGGTCATGGAGACCTACAGCCCCGAGGAGTACGAGGTGGAGGAGGTCCTGGAGCGGCTGCCCTGGCAGATCTGGAAGTTCGGCCCCGCCCTGCTGGACGGGGAAGGACATCCCCGGGAAAGCTTCAACACCACCGGCCCCATCTCCGGAACGAATCCCCGGACAGGCATCGGCTACTACGAGCCGGGCCACTACTGCTTCGTGGTGGTGGACGGCCGGCAGGCAGACTATTCCGAGGGCATGACCATGGAGCGCTTTGCCCGGCTCTTTGAGGAGCTTGGCTGCAAAGCCGCCTACAACCTGGACGGGGGCCGCTCCTCCGTGATGTTCTTCCAGCAGGAGCGGGTCAGCCATCCCTTCCTGGACGGGCGCAGCGCAGGAGACATCCTGCTGATCCGCGAGGTGGAGCCGGAGGAGGAGACGAAATGAAAAAGTGGGAGAGATTTTTGCCCCATCTGAGCTTTTGCATGCTGCTGTGCCTGCTGGTGTTCATGATCCTGGACGGCTACAATCCCTTCATGTACTGGCTGACCAGCACCGTCTCCAAGGTCTATATCGCCCTCTGCTGCGGCGTGGGCATGCTCACCGCCGTTCTCCTCATCGTCCGGCAGTACAGGGAAAAGCGCTGAACGCCTGGGACCGCGGAGCGGCGTTTCGACAGCGAACCTGTAAACTTGATCCCCGGAATCCCTCCGGGGATTTTTGCTGCCCGGAAGAAGGAAAGTTTGCCATCCGGCGCAACCGGAGGCCGTTTTTTGCGTGTAGAAGGGTGAAAGCGCTTTTCAACAGAAACACAGAAGCGAGGGGGAACGCATGGAGGACGCGGCAATCGTAGAGCTCTACTGGCAGAGAGACCAGCAGGCCATCCGGGAGACCGAGACCAAATACGGCGCCTACTGCCGCCATATCGCCCGCAACATCCTGGAGGACGGAGAGGACGCGGAGGAATGCCTCAGCGACACCTGGCTGTCGGCCTGGCAGTCCATCCCGCCCCACAGGCCGGAGCGGCTCTCCACCTTCCTGGGCAAGCTCACAAGAAATCTCTCCCTCTCCCGCCTGCGGGAGAGAAACGCCCAAAAGCGGGGCGGAGGGGAGCCGGAGGCTGCCCTGGAGGAACTGTCGGAATGTATCGCCGCCCGGGAGGATGCCCAGGACGCCCTGGAGACCCGGGAACTGGGGCGCCTCCTGCGGGACTTTGCGGCGCGGCTGGGGAAAACGGAGCGGGACGTGTTTGTGAGCCGCTATTATTTCCTGGCCTCTCTGGAGGAACTGAGCCGCCGGACCGGCTTCAGCCAAAGCAAGCTGAAATCCATGCTGTTTCGCACCCGAAAGAAGCTGAAACGAGTTTTGGAAGAGGAGGGATACCGATGAACAGAGAACGTTTGCTGGACGCCTTTTCAGAGCTGGACGGGAAAACGGTCCGCTCGGCGGCAGCCCTCCTGGGCTATGAGGAGGAAACGATGAAGCAGAAAAGAATAAGGCCGATCCTGCGCGCGGCGCTGATCGCCGCGGTGATCGGGGTGCTGATGATGGGCACGGCCTACGCGGCGGGACTGTTTTCCATGCAGGCCCGCACCCCGAAGGAAGGGGAGGACCTGGTAGTTCACGATACCTATTATGACGAGATACTGGGCGAGAATGTGACCATGGAATTGGATCTGACCCATTCTCCCCTGGTGCTGCAGTTCACCGGAGAGGGAGAAATCCATCGGATCCAATTCCGTCCCGGCTGGCTGCCAAAGACGGAGATCTATGCCCACGAGCGCTGCAGCGACGAGGAGGACAAGGACTGGCTCTGGTATTACACCTGCTTCTTTGACCGTTCCCGCAGCGGGGGAGGCGTGGAATATCAGATCGAGTGCCATTATGCCTGGCCCGGCTTCACGGTCTACATGGACGGTCCCTCCGCCCATGTAGTCAAGGAGGAGGACTGGGACAACCTGCACATCACCGAGATCGAGCAGCAGAGATTTTTCAAGGAGCCTGACGGTGCTCCGGTGACCCAGCATATGCTCCTGCTCTTCAATAGCGGGGAAGGCTGGTATGTCTCCATCGGCGGCAGAGCGGATTTTGAGACTCTGGAGCACATAGCCAGGGAGCTGGAGGTCCGCACCCTAGAGGAGATCGCCGAGCCTCCCGCGGGAAGTAACTTTTATTACCTGGGCGTGGGCGTCGGCTGAGGCGGAAGAAAGAGGAAGCGGGAGACCATTGACTTTTTCCCGGGATTGTACTACTTTTATACAAAATGGAAGCGCCCCTTCCGGGGGCGCTCTTCCGTTATTTGGAGGGAGAGGAATGGATTTTGCGGAGCTGCTGCTGATCGCGGTGGGCCTGAGCATGGACGCCTTTGCCGTGTCCGTGTGCAAGGGGCTCAGCGTAAAGGAGCTGAAGGGCCGGCATGTGCTGCTGGCGGGGCTCTATTTCGGCGGCTTTCAGGCGCTGATGCCGGTGATCGGCTGGCTGTTGGGCTATCGCTTCGAGAGCCTCATCACCGAGATCGACCACTGGATCGCCTTTGTGCTGCTTGCCCTCATCGGCGGCAACATGATCCGGGAGTCCTTCTCCGAGGACGAGGAGCTGAACGACGATTTCGGCGTGAAGACCATGCTGCTGCTGGCGATCGCCACCAGCATCGACGCCCTGGCGGTGGGCATCACCTTTGCCTTCCTCTCGGTGAAGATCCTGCCGGCGGCGGGGACCATCGGCCTTACCACCTTCCTGCTCTCCTGCGCGGGCATTCGGATCGGCCGGGCCTTCGGCGCCCGGTGGAAGTCCGGCGCGGAGAGGGCCGGCGGCCTCATCCTGATCCTGATCGGACTGAAGATCTTGTTGGAGCATCTGGGGATCCTTAATATCTGATATGAAGACGAAAGAGAAAAAGAAAGCCCATTACGGGCTGCTGGTGCTGCTGTTTCTGCTGCTGGGCCTGGGGATCCAGGTGGGGCTTGGCTATCAGCGGCTCTCCCGGGGAGAGGCGCGGAGCGCCCGGCTGCTGGAGCAGCTGAGCCTTTCCGCCCGCACCGCCGCGGAGAACGAGACCCAGCGCCGCGGCGGGCTCTGGCAGGAGGCCGCCCCACGGCTTACCCGTTTGCCGGAGCTGAGGCAGGCTGCGCGGGCGGGGGAGGACCTGTCCCTGCTGATGCTGGTGAATGCCGAGCATCCCCTGCCGGAGGACTATGCCCCGGAGCTGGTGCAGGTGGCGGACAAGGACGGCCGCACCTATGATCTGGACGCGCGCTGCGCCCAGGCCTTCTGGGACATGATGGACGACTGTGCCGCGGCAGGGGGCGAGCCCTATATCTGCTCCGGCTTCCGGCTGCGCAGGGACCAGGAGGAGCTGTTCCAGGACAAGATCAAGCGGCTCGTCAAGGAGGGCACGGACCCGGCCCTGGCGCCGGAGGAAGCGGCCAAGACCGTGGCCGTCCCCGGCACCAGCGAGCATGAATCCGGCCTTGCGGCGGATCTCATCGATGAGAGCTACCCCTACCTGGACGAGCTCCAGGAGCAGACGCCGACCCAGATCTGGCTCATGCACAACAGCTGGCGCTACGGCTTCATCCTGCGTCATCTATGAGCCCTGGCATTACCGCTATGTGGGCAGGGAATACGCCCGGGAGATCTACCGCATGGGCATCACCCTGGAGGAATACCTCCAGCGCCGGGAAGGCAGATAAAGAACACGGGAACAAAATCGGGAAAGATCCGTCTGATAAAAGGACGGATCTCAGACTGTCGACAAAGCCTAAGGGCTTTGCCGACAGGAGAGGCTTCAGCCTGCTGCGCGCACTCGCTTGCGGGAGACGCTCGCACACTTGCAGGCT
>ONCI01000128.1 GCA_900316255.1 uncultured Eubacteriales bacterium
TGATCCGTCGCCGCAGGCGACGCCATTTCTTTTCTCTTTTCTCTATTCACTTTTCACTTTACTCGTTTCTCCCGCAGCACTCTTTGTATTTCAGGCGCCTGCTGCCGTCGGCCTTCATCTTGCCGCAGGGGCAGGGGTCGTTGCGGCCGGGCTTGGGGGCCTTCTTCACCGGCTTTTTCTTCACCGGCTCCCCGCCCACGTTGGCGGCGGCGTTCTTGGCCACGGCCTTGCGCTCGATGGTCTGCTCCCGGCGGATCTGTACAGTGAAGAGGCGGCGCACCGTCTCCTCCCGGATGCCGGAGACCATGGCCTCGAACATGTCGAAGCCCTCCTGCTTGTAGGCGTCGATGGGCTTGACGGAGCCGTAGCCTCTGAGGCCGATGCCCCGCTTCAGCTCGGTCATGGCGTCGATGTGGTCCATCCAGTACTCATCCACCACCCGCAGCATGATCACCCGCTCCAGCTCCCGCATCAGGGGGATGCCCCGGGGGTCCAGACCGAAGGCGGTCTCCCGGGCGGCGTAGACCCGCTCGGCCTGCTCGGTGGCGGCGGCGATGAGCTTGTCGGTGCCGCTGCGGCCCTCGTAGTTCTGGGCACGGAGCTGGCCCTTGGGCAGGAAGAGCTTTTCAAAGGGCTTCAGCACCTCGTCCAGCTGCTCCTGATTCTCCACCCCGGCGCCGTTGAGGCCGCTGAGGACGGTGCCGCTGACAAACTCCCGGATCATGCCCAGGATCTGCTCCTGCAGGTCCTCCCCGTCCAGCACCTTGCGCCGCTCGCCGTAGATGATCTCGCGCTGCTTGTTCATCACGTCGTCGTATTCCAGCACGTTTTTACGGGTCTGGAAGTTGCGGCTTTCCACGGTCTTCTGGGCCTGCTCGATGGAGTTGGAGAGGATCTTGGCGTCGATGGGCATGTCCTCGTCGATTTTCAGGGTCTCCATCATGCCCTGGATCCGCTCGGAGCCGAAGAGACGCATGATGTCGTCGGTGAGGGCCAGGTAGAAGCGGCTCTCGCCCGGATCGCCCTGACGGCCGGCGCGGCCGCGGAGCTGGTTGTCGATACGGCGGCTCTCATGCCGCTCGGTGCCCAGGATGAAGAGGCCGCCGGCCTGGCGGACCTTTTCCGCCTCCTCCCGGATCTCGTCCTTATGCTCCTGGAGCTTTTGGGCGTAGAGCGCCCGGGCGGCCAGGATCTGCTCATCGTCGGTCTCGGCATAGCCGGTGGCCTCGGCAATGATCTCGTCGGCAAAGTCCGCCTTGCGCAGGTCCTGCCGGGCCAGGAATTCCGCGTTGCCGCCCAGCATGATATCCGTGCCGCGGCCTGCCATGTTGGTGGCGATGGTCACGGCGCCCAGCTTGCCCGCCTGGGCCACGATCTCCGCTTCCTTCTCGTGGTACTTGGCGTTCAGTACCGTGTGGGGAACGCCCCGCATTTTCAGAAGCTTGGAGAGATATTCGCTCTTTTCGATGGACACCGTGCCCACCAGCACCGGCTGCCCCTTCTGGTGGCAGGTGACGATCTGCTCGATGATGGCCCGGTTCTTCCCGGCGTCGTTTTTGTACACCACGTCGGGGTTGTCGATGCGGATGACGGGCTTGTTGGTGGGGATCTCGATGATGTCCAGCTTGTAGATGGTGCCGAACTCCTCCGCCTCGGTGACGGCGGTGCCGGTCATGCCGGAGAGCTTTTCGTAGAGACGGAAGTAGTTCTGGAAGGTGATGGTGGCCAGGGTCTTGTTTTCCTTCTGGACGTCCACATGCTCCTTGGCCTCGATGGCCTGATGGAGCCCTTCGGAGTAGCGGCGGCCCAGCATGAGACGGCCGGTGAACTCATCGACGATGATGATCTCCCCGTCCTTCACGATGTAGTCGATGTCCCGCTTCATGATGCCGTGGGCCTTCAGGGCCTGGTTGATGTGGTGGGACAGGGTGGCGTTTTCGATATCCGCCAGGTTTTCCAGGTTGAAGGCGCGCTCGGCCCGCTGGATGCCCCGGGCGGTGAGGGTGGCGGTGCGGGCCTTCTCGTCCACCACATAGTCCGCGTCCAGATCCTCGCTCTCCTCCTGCTTCTCGTCCACGGAGGCGTAGACCACCTTCTTCAGGCGGGAGACGAAATCGTCCGCCTGGCGGTAGAGATCGGTGCTCTCGTCCCCCTGGCCGGAGATGATGAGGGGGGTCCTGGCCTCGTCGATGAGGATGGAGTCCACCTCGTCCACGATGGCAAAGACGTGGCCCCGCTGGACCATGCTGGCCTTGTAGAGGGCCATGTTGTCCCGCAGGTAGTCAAAGCCCATCTCGTTGTTGGTGCCGTAGGTGATGTCGCAGGC
>ONCI01000077.1 GCA_900316255.1 uncultured Eubacteriales bacterium
GCAACAGCAGCAACCATTGTCTCCGGCGCCATGGCGGAGAGAACCCGGTTTTCGGCATACTGTCTGTACTCTGCCATCATCAGTCTGATCGTCTATCCGGTCGAAGCCGGATGGGTATGGGGAGGCGGCTGGCTTTCCCGGCTCGCTTTTATTGACTTTGCGGGTTCCTGCGCGATTCATATGGTCGGTGGCCTGTCAGCTCTGGTAGGCGCAATTATTCTCGGCCCAAGGATCGGAAAGTACAACTACGGTTCAGACGGCAGCATTACCTCCAATGCCATTCCTGGCCATTCGGTAACCCTGGGGGCTCTGGGCTGCTTTATTCTCTGGTTTGCCTGGTACGGATTCAACGGAGCTGCCGCATCGGATGTGGAAGAAATGGCGCGTATTTTCGGGACCACCACCATCGCACCCGCGGTTGCAACCTTCACCTGCATGGTCTTTACCTGGCAGAAAAACGGGAAACCGGACGTCTCCATGTGCCTGAACGCTTCGCTTGCCGGTTTGGTTGCAATCACGGCAGGATGTGCGAGCGTCAATGCTGTCGGCGCTCTTGTCATCGGAATCGGTTCAGGTATCCTTGTGGATCTGGCGGTTGAAATACTGGACACCAGATTCCATGTGGACGATCCTGTCGGTGCGGTCGCTGTACATTGCGTGAACGGAATCTGGGGAACAATCGCAGTCGGTTTGTTTGCCTGCAATGACAGCTATGGTGCAAAAGGTCTCTTCTACGGCGGCGGTCTCCATCAATTGGGTGTCCAGTGTCTTGGTGTCGTCAGTGTCGGCGCCTATACGGTATTATGCATGACCGTCGTTTTCCGCCTGATCCGGGCAACGGTCGGCCTGAGGGCCTCGGCGGAGGAAGAGCTGGAAGGGCTGGATGTAACGGAGCACGGCCTTACGAGCGCGTATGCAGACTTTCTGCCGATCGAGTCGACCTTCGGTATTCATTCCGACGGCCCAATCGACACCGCTTCTCTTCTCCCATTTCCTCTGGAACTCTCCTCCGGGCTTCGCGATACGCCTGTCGGGAAAAAGCGTTATACTCTCGTTCGGATTCTCTGCGACGAGGATCGCTTCGGTACCCTTCGTGATACCATGGCTTCCATTGGTGTGACGGGAATGACGGTAACCAATGTGATGGGTTGCGGGACACAGAAAGGTAAGACGGGACAATACCGTGGCATTGAAATGAGCATGCATCTGATTCCCAAGCTTCAGGTTGACATTGTCGTTTCCAAGGTGGATCCGGGTCTGGTCGTCTCCGCCGCAAGTGCGGCTCTGCATACCGGCAACATCGGCGATGGAAAGATCTTTGTCTATGACGTGGAGGACGTTGTTCGCATCCGAACTGGTGAGTCCGGATATGACGCGCTCCAGATCCCCGGAGAATAAAGTCTATTTCTTAACGAAATCGGCCTTTTTAGTGGTTGCGGGGGAAGGATTTGGTCCGCCTTGCGGGGAGGCGAAAAACCGTTCGGGCTCACGCTGATCCTCCGGTTTTTCGACCGCTGCGGAAATTGAGGGCTCCCTGCATCCGCCGCAGGCGGCGGGAGCCCTCAGTTCCAACGACCTCCTCCGGAGCTCGTTGCTTCAGGCTCTCCATAACCACAAAAAACACAGCCCACCGAGTGGTGGACTGTGTTTTTTAGTGGTTGCGGGGGAAGGATTTGAACCAACGACCTCCGGGTTATGAGCCCGACGAGCTACCAGCTGCTCTACCCCGCGATATGAACTTGCGCCCCTTGTTTGGAGCTTGATTAGAATACCACAGGCAGTATGAATTGTCAAGGGGGAAAAATAAAAACTTTTGGCGCGGGGATAATCCACGCGTTTTGACAATTTCCCACAGTCATTTTTGCGTATCGTTTCATCATTTTGGCGCACGGTATAGAAGCCGGGACTTTCTTTTCCGGGAGAATGGGTGTATAATACCCTATCACGTTAGTGTTTGGACGAGAGGCCGCCTCTGCGGGCGGAACGAGATATAAACGGAAGAGGGGAGAACATGGAACACGCGTCCAATGTACTGTTTTCCATCGGGCCGCTGGAGGTGACAAGCACCGTCACCACCATGTGGGCCATCATCGCGGTGCTGACGCTGCTGAGCTGGCTGGCTACCCGGAACCTGCAGGAGGTGCCGGGACCGCTGCAGAACGCGGCGGAGATCACCGTGAGCTATCTGCGCAATTACTATGAGCAGAACCTGGGCAAGGAGCACGGGCGCAAATACTTCTCGGTGTTTGCCACCTTCTTTGTCTTCATCATCGTCTGCAACTACTCGGGCATTCTGCCCGGCGCCGGGCATCTGCGGGGCTTCGCGGTGCCCACCGCCTGCCTCTCGGTGACGGCGGGCCTGGGCGTGATCGCCTTCTTCACCACCCACACCATCGGCATCCGGGAAAAAGGCCTGAAACACTATCTGGCCAGCTTTACCAAGCCCCTCATCCTGGTGGTGCTGATGCTGCCTCTGAACATCCTGGAGCAGTTCATCCGCCCGGCCTCCCTGGCCCTGCGTCTTTACGGCAACATGTACGGCGAGGAAATGGTGACGGAGACCCTCTACGACATTTTCCCCATCGGCGTGCCCCTCATTATGAACGTGCTGAGCCTGCTGTTCTGCATGCTGCAGGCTATGGTGTTCACCATGCTGCTTTCGATCTACGTGTCGGAAGCGGTGGAAGAAGAGTAAGAAACAATCTACTATATATCATTAGGAGGATTTGATCATGGAAAGAGGACTTATCGCACTTGCCGCCGCTCTGGTGCTCTGCGTCACCGCAGCCGCCACCGCCATCTCCCAGGGCCGCACCGCCACCAAGGCCATGGAATCCATCGCCCGTCAGCCCGAGGCTGCCGGTGACATCCGGGGCTCGCTGATCCTGTCCCTGGCACTGATGGAAGCCCTGACCATCTACGGCATGCTGGTCGCCTTTATGCTGGTCGGCAAGATTTAAGACACATCGGCACAGGAGGACAGTGTCCATGTTAAGCATCAATATTTCCGAGCTCATATGGACTGTCATCAACTTCTTCCTGCTGCTCTTCCTGCTGCGGCACTTCCTGTACAAGCCCATCTGCGAGCATATGGACGCCCGCCAGGCGCGCATCGACGCGGGCCGGGAGAAGGAGCGGGAGGCCAAGGCCTCTCTGCGGGCGGCGGATGAGCGCCTGGCTGCGGAGGAGCAGGCAGCCCGGGAGGAGGCCCGCGCCCTGCTGCAGCGCACCGAAGAGGAGAGCCTGCGGGAGAGCGGGGAGACCCTGCTTGCCGCCAAACGCGGCCTCCGGGAGCAGGAGGGACAGAAGCGGGAGCAGATGCAGCAGCAGATCCGGCAGGAGCATGAGCGCCTGGCGGCGGCGGAGCCTGCCCTGGCTGCCTCTCTGGCCAAGACGCTGCTGGGAGAGGAGGTCGATGCGCTGTGAGCGGATGGAATATCCTGTACGGCCTCATCAACTTCGTGATCCTGGCGGGCGGCCTGTTCCTGGTGGGCAGAAAGATCGTCCGGAACATGCTGGAAAAGCACCGGGACGAGGTGCAAAAAGGTCTGGAGGACTCCGAGCAGGCGGCGGAAAACGCCGGGAAGCTGCTGCAGGAGCTGCCGGAGAAGGACGCCCGGGGCCGGGAGGTCGTGGCGCGCATCGCCGAGGAGGCGGAGGAAGCCGCCCGGCAGCGCAGAGCCATCAGCGCCCAGACCGCCGACCAGGAGCTTGCGGCCCTGACCCGGGACGCCGCAGGGGAGGACGAGCGCTATCTGCGGAGTCTGCGGCGGGATCTGAACGCCCAGGCCGCGGAGGAGATCTGCGAGCAGACGGCCGCGCTCCTGCAAAAGCCGGAGTATGCCACTGCCCGCGGTCACCTGGACGAGCGCTTTGCTGAGCGGATGGAGCAGGAGCTGACGCTCACCGCCGGGGACCGGCTGCGCCTTTTGGAGGGCGGCAGCCTGACTCTGACCCTCTCCGCTGTGGAAAAGCCCGCGGAGGAAGTGGTGGCGCGTCTGGCGCGCTGCCTGAAAAAGGCCGGCATCGAGCAGCAGCCGGAGCTTATTTTGAACGAATCTCTCATCGGCGGCCTGGTGCTGCAGGTGGGGGACACCGTCTATGACGGAAGCCTTGCCGGCCTTCTGGAGCGGGCAAGGAAGAATATCGCCGCGGCCGACGACGGCGGCGAGGACGCCCTCAAGGCCCTGCGGGAGGAGCTCTCCCATATCAGCGCCCAGCCGGAGGTCTACCAGACCGGCCGGGTCATCAGCGTGTCCGACGGTATCTGCCGGGTGTCCGGCGTGTCCGACGCCATGGCCGGCGAGCTGCTGGAGCTGGAAGGCGGCCTGCGCGGCATGGTGATGGACCTGGAGAAGGACAACGTGGGCGTGGTGCTGCTGGGCAGCTACGACGCCATCCAGGAGGGCGCCGCCGTGCGCCGCACCGGGCGCATCATCGAGGTGCCCGTGGGCGAGGAGCTGATCGGCCGGGTGGTGGACGCCCTGGGCCGTCCCATCGACGGCGGCGGAGAGATCCGCACCGGGCACAGCCGCCCCATCGAAAGCCCCGCGCCCGGCGTCATCGCCCGCAAGAGCGTCTCCAAGCCCATGCAGACCGGCATCAAGGCCATCGACGCCCTGATCCCCATCGGCCGGGGCCAGCGCGAGCTCATCATCGGCGACCGGCAGACCGGCAAGACCGCCATCGCCCTGGACACGATCCTGAACCAGAAGGGGAAGGATATGATCTGCATCTACGTGGCCATCGGGCAGAAGGAATCCACCGTGGCGGGCTTTGTGGAAAAGCTGCGCCAGGCCGGCGCCATGGACTACAGCATCGTGGTGTCCGCCAGCGCCTCGGAATCCGCGCCCATGCTGTATATCGCGCCCTACGCCGGCGCAGCCATGGGCGAATACTTCATGTACAAGGGCCGGGACGTGCTCATCATCTACGACGATCTCTCCAAGCAGGCCGTGGCCTACCGGGAGATCTCCCTGCTGCTGCACCGTCCCCCCGGACGGGAGGCCTATCCCGGCGACGTGTTCTATCTCCATTCCCGCCTGCTGGAGCGGGCAGCCCGCCTCAGCGACGAGGAGGGCGGCGGCAGCATGACCGCCCTGCCCATCATCGAGACCCAGGCGGGGGACATCTCCGCCTATATCCCCACCAACGTCATCTCCATCACCGACGGCCAGATTTTCCTGGAGACGGATCTGTTCAACTCCGGCGTCCGGCCCGCGGTGAACGTGGGCCTTTCGGTGAGCCGTGTGGGCGGCTCGGCCCAGCTGGGCGCCATGAAGCAGGTGGCGGGCAGGCTCCGCATGGAGCTGGCCCAATACCGGGAGCTGGCCGCCTTTGCCCAGTTCGGCAGCGACCTGGACAAGGCCACCCAGGCCACCCTGCACCGGGGCGACCGGATGACGGAGCTGCTGAAGCAGCCCCAGTACGCCCCCATGGAGGCCAGCGACCAGGTCATCAGCATCTTCGCCGTCAGCGAGGGCTTTGCCGATTCCCTGGAGCTCAAGGACGTGGCCCGCTTTGAGGCGGAGCTGCTGCCCTTCGTGCGCCAGAAGTGGCCCCAGCTGGAGGGCGAGATCCTCTCCGGGCGCAAGCTCACCAAAGAGGAGCTGCAGCGCCTGCGGGAGATCATCGCGGAGTTCAAGGAAAGCTTTCAGGGTTAGTGAATAGAGAATCGTGAAAAGTGAATCGTTGTGGTATCACGCCTGCGGCGTGATGGATTGGAATCGTCCGCGAAGCGGACACCATATCTCTTCACTCTTCACTTTGCTCTCTTCGCTCCTCCCCGAGGAGCCTCATCCACCGCTCCGCGGTCCCCCTTCCCCAGAGGGGAAGGCTGAGAGGAAGTGATTGTAATGGCCAATCTGCGCGCGATCCGCATGCGCATCAAAAGTGTGGAGAGCACCCGGCAGATCACCAAGTCCATGAAGATGGTGGCGGCGGCCAAGCTGCGCAAGACCCAGACTGCCGCTTCCCGCCTGCATAGCTTCGCGGAAAAGAGCCGGGAGATCCTGCTCTCTCTGGGAGGCGGGGCATCTGCGGGAAAAAGTCCTTATCTCCGATCCGCACCGGAGGAAGGGAAGCTCTGCTATGTGCTCATCGTGGGCAACCGGGGCCTCTGCGGCACCTACAACCACAGTTTGCTGCGCTATTTTGAGCAGCTGCGGGCCGAAAACGGCCGGGAGAGCCTGCTCTATGTGGCGGGCCGCTGGGGCCGGGACCTGATCGGAGGCGTGGACAAGCGCCTGGAGATCAGCGACGCTCCCACCGCCCAGGAGGCTCAGAGCCTGACGGAGGAGCTGAAGCAGCTCTACAGCTCGGGCGAGGTGAGCGAGGTGCGCCTGGTGTACCAGCATTTTCGCTCCGTGCTGCAGCAGAGCCCCTGTGAGACGACCCTGCTGCCCCTGCAGCTTCCCGAAGGCGGGGAGGAGCGGGACGTGATCTGCGAGCCGGACGGGGAGTCCGTGCTGGAAAGGCTGCTGGAGCTGACTCTTGTGAATCAGGTCCACTCCGCCCTGCTGGAGGCCCGAACCGGCGAGCATGCCGCCCGCATGACCGCCATGACCTCCGCCTCGGACAACACCGAGGAGCTGATCCAGGAGCTGACCCTGGAGCTGAACCATGCCCGCCAGGCCGCCATCACCACGGAGATCTCCGAGATCGTGGGCGGCGCCGCGGCATTATAATCCCTTTCCGCTTGACCTCCCCTGAGCAAGGGGAGGTGTCCCAGTGCGCACACTGGGACGGAGGGGTTGTTTGCCCAGCCTCGATAGAGCTTTTTTGTGCAGACGCTACAACCCCTCAGTCATCCGCCTTGCGTGAGACGGCGGCTGACAGACCCAAGACCCCTTGCACAGGGGGAGCCTGGAAGGAATGACGGAATGAACAACCCCTCAGGCGCTGCGCGCCAGACCCAAGACCCCTTGCACAGGGGAGCTTATAAGGAAAGACAGACGGGACAACCCCTCAGTCCCAATGTGCGCACTGGGACAGCTCCCCTTGCACAGGGGAGCTTATAAGGAGGAACTATGGAAAATGCGATCGTAAAACGAGTGATCGGCCCGGTGGTGGACGTGCATTTCCCCTATGGGAACCTGCCGGAGCTGTATAACGCCATCGAAGTGCGCCTGCCGGGACGGAAGGTGACCCTGGAGGTGGTGCAGCAGATCGGCGGGGGAGACGTCCGGTGCATCGCCCTCAGCTCCACCGACGGCATCTCCCGGGGCATGGAGGCCTTTGATACGGGCGGCTCCATCACCGTGCCCGTGGGTGAGCAGACCCTGGGCCGCATGTTCAACGTCACCGGCGACCCCATCGACGGCAAGGGCCCCGTGGAGGGCGCCGAGCGGCTCCCCATCCACCGGAAGGCCCCCGGCTTTACGGAGATCCTGCCGGCCACCGAGCTGCTGGAGACCGGCATCAAGGTGGTGGACCTGCTGGCCCCCTACGCCAGGGGCGGCAAGATCGGCCTCTTCGGCGGCGCCGGCGTGGGCAAGACCGTGCTCATCATGGAGCTCATCCGCAACATCGCCTACGAGCACGGCGGCTATTCCGTCTTTGCCGGCGTGGGCGAGCGCAGCCGCGAGGGCAACGACCTCTGGCACGAGATGAACGAGAGCGGCGTCATCAACAAGACCGCCCTGGTTTTCGGCCAGATGAACGAGCCCCCCGGAGCCAGACTTCGGGTGCCCCTGTCGGGCCTGACCATCGCGGAGAATTTCCGCGACCGCAGCGGCCAGGACGTGCTGCTTTTCATCGACAACATCTTCCGCTTCACCCAGGCGGGCTCCGAGGTCTCGGCCCTGCTGGGGCGCATGCCCTCCGCCGTGGGCTACCAGCCCACCCTGGCCACGGAGATGGGCGACCTGCAGGAACGCATCACATCCACGAAAAACGGCTCCGTCACCTCGGTGCAGGCCATCTATGTGCCTGCCGACGACCTGACAGACCCGGCTCCCGCCACGACCTTCGCCCACCTGGACGCCACCACGGTGCTGTCCCGCTCCATCGCGGAGCTGGGCATCTACCCGGCGGTGGACCCGCTGGAGTCCTCCTCCCGGATCCTGGAGCCGGGGGTGCTGGGCAGGGAGCATTACGAGACAGCCCGGGCCGTGCAGCAGGTGCTGGAAAAATACCGCCAGCTGCAGGACATCATCGCGGTGCTGGGCATGGACGAGCTGGGCGCGGAGGACCGGGCCACGGTGAACCGGGCGCGGCGCATCCAGCGCTTTCTCTCCCAGCCCTTCCATGTGGCGGAAAACTTCACCGGCATGGAGGGCCGCTACGTGCCCCTCAAAGAGACCATCAAGGGCTTCCAGGCCATCCTGGGCGGCGAGGTGGACGACCTGCCCGAGCAGGCCTTCCTCATGTGCGGCAGCCTGGATGAGGTCATCGCAAAGCGGGGGAGCTACTGATGGACGGGATCAAACTGTATGTGCTCACCGCCGACGGCCCGGTCCTGGAGCGGACGGTGGAGTCGGTGAACCTGCCCACAGCCTTCGGCTCCGTCGGGGTGCTGAAGGGCCACGCGGATATGCTCTGCAACCTGGAGGCGGGCATCCTCCGCCTGCGCTGCGAGGAAGGGACGATACGGCTGCGCATCGGCTCCGGCATCGCCAGCGTGGAGAAAAATGAAGTGAATATCCTGGTCTCCTCCGGCCAGATCCTGGAGGACTGAAAGCAGCGGCGGACACCCCGGAAGGGAGAGCAAAATCTACGGATAATTTAATTTATGCACCGAAACAGGAGCAAAGTTTTTATTTCTTCGTCACTGTGTTGCTTAAAATAATGAAAATATGGGCATTTTGCATCATTGACGCATCTATGGGACGATGCTAAAATGCTAAGTGAAGAATGACGCTTGTTTCACAGAAGGAAAAGAGAGGCTGCGCCTATGAAAAAGATGAAGGTCCTGATCGGCAACTATGGCAGCGGCAAAACCGAGCTGGCCCTGAACTTCGCCTTTCGCGCGGCGGAGCGGGGAGAGCGGACGGAGCTGCTGGATCTCGATATGGTCAACACATACTTCCGCCTGACCGAGCGGGGCAGGATGACCCAGATGAAGGAGATCCGCCTGG
>ONCI01000111.1 GCA_900316255.1 uncultured Eubacteriales bacterium
ATGACGCGGTCAGCGTCGGGAGCGCCGTAGTAGTTGAAGAGCTGGTAATCGGTGCCGAGCTTGGCATTGATCTTGCCCATGTACTCTTCCACGATGGCGGGGACAGCGTCGTAGTACTTGTTGGAGGCCTCACGGTTCTGGAAGAAGATATCGCCGTTCTCGTGAGAGCCGCGCATGACAGGATGCTCGGAGTTGAGGGCGCGATCGCGGAAGGCCTGGACAGCGTCCATGTCGCACATTTCCTTCAGGTCCTCATAGTCCCAAACCTGGACCTTCTGGATCTCGTGGGAGGTGCGGAAGCCGTCGAAGAAGTTCAGGAAGGGAACGCGGCCCTTGATGGCAGCCAGGTGGGCAACCGGGCTCAGGTCCATGACTTCCTGGACGTTGGTCTCAGCCAGCATGGCAAAGCCGGTCTGGCGGCAGGCCATCACGTCGCTGTGGTCGCCAAAGATGTTCAGGGTGTGGCTGGCCAGGGTACGGGCGCTGACGTGGAAGACACCGGGAAGCAGCTCGCCGGCGATCTTGTACATGTTGGGGATCATCAGCAGCAGGCCCTGGGAGGCGGTGTAGGTGGTGGTCAGAGCGCCGGCATTGAGGGAACCATGAACGGCGCCGGCAGCGCCGGACTCCGCCTGCATTTCCTGCACCTTGACGGTAGAGCCAAAGATGTTCTTGCGGCCCTGGGCGGCCCACTGGTCAACATAGTCGGCCATGGGGCTGGACGGGGTGATGGGATAGATGGCGGCTACTTCGGTGAAGGCGTAGGATACGTGGGCGGCGGCGTTGTTGCCGTCCATGGTTTTGAAGTGTCTCTGCATATCTCTCATCTCCATGATAAAGATTTCATACGGAAGCCTTGCGGCGACCGCTATATGACAGATTAAGTTTACCATTTCTTTGACAAAAACGCAACATAAAACTCTGTTAAAAAATGAAAGTATCTCCAACGATCCGGGAAAAACCGCGTCATCTCCGGAAAAAGGGGCAAAAAGCAAATTCCCCTTGTGCTTTTTGCCTTTTTACGTTATACTATATACTTGGTTTTGTGCGAGCGCAGAAAACCGGGATCCCACCGGGCCGGGAATACCGCACACGACCCCGGCTTAAGGAAAGGAGCGATCACAATTATGGTGACTCTTACGAACGACAAAGGCAGGATCTGCGTCACCAACGAGGTCTTCACCAACCTGGCCGGCAATGCCGCCACCAGCTGCTTCGGGGTGAAGGGCATGGTGGGCCGCGCCAAGGATAGCGGTCCCCTCCAGCTGCTGCGCCGGGAATCCATGTCCAAGGGCGTGGAGGTACACTTCAACGACGACGAGAGCGTCTCTCTGGAGCTGCACATCGGCGTGGACCAGGGCGTCAACATTTCCGCCGTGTCCCGCAGCATCATGAAGGAGGTCAGCTACAAGCTGACCAAGGCCACCGGCGTGCCGGTGAAGCGCGTGGACGTTTTTGTCGATACGATTATCGGGTGAAGGAATCAGAATAGATATGAGAGATTATATTGACGCCGCCGCCTTCAAGGAGATGATTCTCTGTGCGGACGCGGCCCTGCAGGCCAATATCCAGGCCATCAACGATCTAAACGTGTTCCCCGTGCCGGACGGCGACACCGGCACCAACATGGGGCTTACCATCAACAACGCCGCCACAGAACTGCGCAAGCGGGACTTTGACAACGTGGCCGCCGCGGCGGACTGCGTGGCCAGCGCCATGCTGCGCGGCGCCCGGGGCAACTCCGGCGTGATCCTGTCCCTGCTGTTCCGGGGCATCGCCAAGCGCCTCAAGGGCGTCGACACCGCCGGGACCCAGGACTTTGCCTGGGCCATGAACGACGGCGTGGAGGCCGCCTACAAGGCCGTGATGAAGCCCGCCGAGGGCACCATCCTCACCGTATCCCGCCTGGCCTCCGCCGCGGCGGGCAAGGCCGCCAAGGGCGGCGCCAGCCTGGAGGACACCCTCTCCGCCGCCATCGACGCGGGCGAGCTTGCCCTGGAGGACACGGTGAACCAGAACCCGGTGCTGAAAAAGGCCGGGGTCATCGACGCCGGCGGCAAGGGCTACATGGTCATTCTGAAGGCCATCCTGGCCTCCCTGCGGGGCGAGATGAGCTCCGCCGACCAGGCCGCCCCCGCGAAGGAGGAGAAGAAGCCCGTCTTCACCGCCGAGAACGTGTTCGTGCCGGAGGTCAACATCTTTGACACCGTATACGTGGTGCGCAAGCGGGACGCCAACGTGAACCTGCTGCCCCTGCGCCTGTATCTGGACAGCATCGGCGATTCCCTAGTCATCAACGAGGACGACGAGATCTTCAAGGTCCACGTCCACACCGACATCCCCGGCAAGGCCCTGGTCGAGAGCCAGAAGTACGGCGACCTGGACGTGGCCAAGATCGAGAACATGCGCCTGCAGGCCCTGGACATGCTGGGCGGAAAGCAGCCCAACAGCACCGACATTCTGGACGGTGTGGAGCGGGAGCTGGAGGGTCAGGAGGACGCCGCGGAGGCGGACGCCCAGTCCGAGGAGCCCGAAGAGGCCGCGCCGGAGAAGGAATACGGCGTGGTGACCGTCTGCGCCGGCAAGGGGCTGGAGAGCCTGTTCCTGGATCTGGGCGCGGACCAGGTGGTCACCGGCGGCCAGACCATGAACCCCTCCACCGACGATATCCTGCGGGCGGTGAAGGCCACCCCGGCCTCCACGGTGTTCGTCTTCCCCAACAACAAGAACATCATCATGGCAGCCGAGCAGGCCGTCCCCCTGACGGAAAAGAATGTGATCGTCATGCCCACCAAGACCGTGCCCCAGGGCATCTCCGCTCTCCTGAACTTCAACCCCGACGAGAGCGAGGAGTCCCTGGTGGGCGCCATGGGCGACGCCATCGGCAAGGTCCACACCGCCATGATCACCTATGCCGCCCGGGATTCGGACTTCGGCGGCCACGCCATCCACGCGGGGGAGTATCTGGCCCTGCTGGACGGCGCCCTCATCGGCAGCTACACCAACATCAAGACCCTCTTCAAGGAACTGAGCTGGGCCTTTGACGACTACCATCCGGAGTTCATCACCGTCTACTACGGCGAGGATGTGCGGGCCGAGGACGCCAATCTGGCGGCGGCCACCATCGAGGGCAATTTTCCCGACGCCGAGGTCAGCGTGGTGGAGGGCGGACAGCCGGTCTACTATTACATGATCTCCGTGGAGTAATATAGTATTTAGTTTTGAGTTTTGAGAAATGAAAGCGCCCCGGCTATCGCCGGGGCGCTTCAAGCTGTCGACAAAGTGTCGACAGCTTGAAACGCCAAAATGGAAACTTCCGAAAAAGTTCCCATTTTGGCATAGATTGAACGTGAAGGGGGGCAT
>ONCI01000079.1 GCA_900316255.1 uncultured Eubacteriales bacterium
GATTCACTTCTTTTCGCTTGCCAGTTTCCCGGATTCATGGTAAGCTAAAGCCAACAAACGAAATATATGTAAGGAGAGTGATCCCCTATGGTTCAGCTCATCATCGGCCTGAAGGGCTCCGGCAAAACGAAGAAGCTGGTGGACATGGTCCGCGACGCGGTGAATGAAGAGACCGGCGACGTGGTATGCATCGAGAAGGAGCGCAAGCTCACCTTCGATATCCCCTATCAGGCTCGCCTCATCGACGCGGGCGTTTATGACATCGGCAGCTATGAGTTCCTGCGCGGCCTCATCTGCGGCGTTCACGCCGGCAATTACGACATCACCCATTTCTTCATCGACAATTTCTACAAGCTGGTGAATGACAAGTCCCCCGAAGCGCTGGAGACCTTCCTGACCTGGCTGGACAAATTCTCCGCCCAGGAGAAGATCAGCTTTGTCATCAGCCTCTCCGTGGATGCGGCCAATCTCCCCGCCAGCGTGCTCAAATATCAGATATAAACGGAAACAGGCCTGAAAAGCGCAGTTTTTCAGGCCTGTTTCCATTTCGTTTTTCGTTTTTAGGGCAACACCTCACGACACGCCGGCGGCAGCTTCCCTTCCGGAACGGCGAGGGTGACCTCCGTCCGCTCCGTGCCAAAAAACACCCCGAGGGCTTGTGCCCTCGGGGTGTCGCAAAGCCTTCCCCGCGCACGGGGGAAAGAGTCCTCGCGCTGCCGGTGGCAGAAAAAGCGAGGGCTCTTTTTCCGCAGCGGTCGAAAAATGCAAGGGACGGCGTAAGCCCGCAGCATTTTTCGGGCACCGCAAGGTGGACAGGGACCGCTTGCGGTGGATGAGGTCCCCGCGAAGCGGATTCTGGATTCAATTGTGCCGGGTCTGGTGGGACGGAGAACCGTCCCCTGTCCCACTTTTTTTCTTATCCCATGTCCTTTTCACATCTTACTGTCTTGGATTCATTCTTCGTGCCATACTGCAAGAACAGTACCATTTGTTTGAATAATGATAAAGGCTGAGCCGCCCTTTTGATAGTAGTCGCTAAGCTCATAACAAGCCACACATCGTTTTGATTATCGTAAAAAACTGAATATGGCCTTTCCCGCTTAACTGATTCACCAAACATACTTACCCAAACGCTTTCGGCTTTTTTAAGAACATCTTTCTCATCAAGAATTTTCCCAACATTCTGACTAGATGGAAATGCCTCAATATAACTACGATAATCTGATACACAAAAGTCCATAATAACTAAGGGTCTGTTTCGGCTGAATAGATAAAAGAGAAAAACAATAGATAATAGTAAAAATAGAAGTATTGCTATAAAAGGAATTTTTTTCATTTCACTATACCTACCTCTCTGGGTGATTGGGATCAAATGGAACATCATCGAAAATTATAATATCTTCCCCAGTGGAAGGCGTAGGACATGGGACATGGGACAGGGATGGGACAGGGGACGGTTCTCTGTCCCATATTGGCCCTGATCGCTAATATCATTATAATCAAAAACAGGCATCTATCAAGAGCTTGATCCACCAAAACACCCCGAGGGCAAGCCCTCGGGGTGTCGCAAAGCCTTCCCCGCGCAAGGGGAAGGGGGACCGCTTGCGGTGGATGAGGTCCCCGCGAAGCGGATTCTGGATTCAATTGTGCCGGGTCAGGTGGGCCGGGGAACCGTCCCCTGTCCCATTAGCCGTCCCCCCGTCCCATTTCGCCTTATTCACTCAAGTAAACACTTACAACTTGAGCATCGTCCGCACGAATCGCGAAACTAACACTCGAACTGGTTGACTCTGGGCCTAGGTCTTCCCAGCAGGAGATGATCCAAATCTCCGGATCCGCTTGATAGCTGATTTGTTGCGGAGTATACTTTGGGAAAGCCCCTTCTCGCTGATACTGCCTCAAAAGAGTATCCCCGAATAAAAGCGCAGACTCCGCATCGGGAATCCATTTTTCCGTAATAACAAAGTCATCGTCAACCTGTTTCCAATTGTTATATTGCTCTTCCTTCAAATAGCTGATTTTCCTCAAAACTTCTTCTTGCTCCCTGATTTTCGCACGCCCTGTATCATCACGAGTGATCTCTGTGTTTAGCCACGTACACAGCACCTGTGCATCATCTTTCCGTATGGCAAAACTTAGGCTGTTGTCTTCGGCGACGGTATCCGCATTCTTCCAGCAGGAAATAATCCAGACCTCGGGATCTTCCTGATAAGAAATCAACTGGACAGAGTAGCCGGGGCAATGGCCCGTTTTCTGAAATTGTGTCAGAAGAAGGTTTCCCAATATCAATGCGGTTTCAGCATCGGGGACACAGTCCAAGTGCAGGAGGCAGCTTTCGTCTTCCCGCTCCCATTCGTTATAAAAGCTTTCATGTAGAATCTTCACATCATTCATTAGTTCCTGTAGTTCCACTTCGCTCAATTCATATGGATTGCCTGAACGCTCGTATGTTTCACTTTCAAAAGGATTTGCAGCAGAGTCGTGACCCAACTCCTTTCCATCGTTGCAGTTTGAATTCAAACCACATCCGACGAGAACAAGGGCACACAAAAATAAGATGAGGACCCATTTTCGATTCATGGCTTCTCCTTTCTATTTGGCACATCCTTATTCTTACTCACTTGGCCATGCCATGTTTTCACAGCCGAAATTTTTAGGGCACTCACCATCGACAAGATGTAGATTCCATTTGATCTGGAAAACCATCATCTCTATTGCACCAACGTCTCCGTGCATTTCTGGTGAAATGAAGCAGGTGGGCCGGGGAACCGTCCCCTGTCCCACTGTTGTTCATATTTGTCGTAAAGAAAAGAAGTTGACAGTAATTGCCCTTGAAGCTGTGACAGATAATTATACACAACAAGGTAGCTATTTCGGGTCGCTTGGCGTTCTTCACCCCTTGAAGTTAACTCCAGATTGTTAATCCACTGAAAGTAATCTTCTCCATGCATTTCGCATAGGTCTACATAGTCTCCTGTAGCAATCCGCGCATAAGGCTCCTCGAGATAATTGTCTGGTCGCCAAAAGGTTCCACAAACACTATCCCCGTCTTTAGCCCTTATTCTTCTGTCGCTTTTGATGTAAACACGTACTCTGACTGGAAATAGATATTCTCGCCTAAGCCATCTTGAGAAGTCTAAGCATGCCATGCGAAGATGTGGATTGACTTCCTTGTCTATTCTTAATCTAAGTCCAGTTCTACGATCAATAGTTAGTTCCGGGTTATTCTTCCAGTTACATAATACCCATACATGCCTCATGACAGAATGGGACAGGGGACGGTTCTCTGTCCCAGTATTTGTTGGTTCAGAAGCAACCGATCCGCCCCATATTTGATATCATTATAATCGAAAAGCAGGCGTCTATCAAGAGCGTGATCCCCAAAACACCCCGAGGGCTTGTGCCATCGGGGTGTCGCAAAGCCTTCCCCGCGCACGGGGAAGGGGGACCGCTTGCGGTGGATGAGGTCCCCGCGAAGCGGATTATGGATTCAATTGTGCCGGGTCTGGTGGGACGGAGAACCGTCCCCTGTCCCACGTTTATTCCACAGGCTCCAGGATCTCGGTGGCGCCGATGGCGCTGGCAAAATAGATGTTGTCGCTGACGGTGCGCTCCCAGCCGAAGTCGATGTGGTTATAGGGCCGGCCCCGGAAGACCATCTCCCCGGTCTGGCCGCCGTCCAGGCAGTAGGCCCAGCGCACAGCCGTTTTCTCCCCAAAGTGCCGGGCAAATTCCGTCACGGTCCAGCTGCCCGCCTTTTCCGGGCAGTGGTTCAGGGACATATAGAGGTAGTGCAGATCGTCCACCCAGCCGATGCCCGCCCGGGAGTAGATCTGGGTGGCCTCCCCCACCGGGTACCAGTCGCAGGTCTGGACCTCCCCGTCCCGGATCAGCACCGGCCCGAAGGCCAGGGAGAAGAGGATGTCGTTGTCGGCGATGTACTGCTCCATCTCCTCCCGGGTGAAGTTCTGCCCCAGGTCGGTGAAGAGGAACTCTCCCCTGCTGTTCACAAAGCAGTTTTCCAGGCAGCTGGTATAGGTGTAGTCCCCCAGATAGGTGTACTCCGGGAAGCGGTAGAGCGTCCGGTCATAGACCATGAGACCCAGGTCCCGGTTCTGGTAAAAGTCCGCGTTCAGGCTGAGCACCGCGTTGGTCTCGGCGTGCATCTCGGTGGAGAGGGCCCGCTGGGGCGGGTCGAAGGCGTCCCCGGCCAGCTTCCTGCGGAACTGGGAGGGATCGGCGATCTTCACCTCCGCATAGGAGCAGCAGCAGCCGTCCACCACTTCCTTCCAGCAGATCACCAGGATCGTCTCGTCCAGGTAGTACTCGATGTCCTCCCGGTCCGCTCCCCGGTAGAAGTCCACCGCGGGATCGAAGATCACGGTCTCGTCCTCTCGGAGAAGGCCCAGCTCCCTGGCCCGGTCGATGATCTCCAGGGCCTTTTCCGGCTCGTCCAGACTGATGGCGCCGTAGCAGCTCTCATCCGGCGCCGGGGCGCTGAGGGCGTCCTCCTCGATCACATAGCGGGTGCGCATGGGCACGGGCGTAGGCTCCGGCGTGGGTTCCGGGGTTGGCTCGGGCGTGGGCTCGGGGCTGGGCTCCGGAGTGGGCGCCGGGGTGGAGGCCGGCGTGACGGCGACGGCGGGCGCATCCGCCGGCGCGGGCGAACAGGCGGCAAGGCTCAGGACGAGCAGGGCCGCCAGCAGCAGGGCGATCGTTCTCTTCATTCTCTTCCTCTCAATCCAGCAGCTTCAGGGGCTGCCATTTCAGATAGTCGCCGGAGACCAGGCTGTAGCGCGTTCCGCGGAAATCTCCCAGGATGCTGTCGCCATAGCGGGTCTCCCCATGGATGTGGGCATAGACCAGCTGCTCCGCCCCGTATTCCTCCGCCAGGCGGGTGAAGACGCTTTCCTCCTCCAGGATGCTGGTGGGCGGGTAGTGGAGAAAGATCAGGAGCTTGCGACAGCCCGCGGCCTTCGCCTCTTCCAGGCCGGCGCGGAGCCGCTCCGCCTCCCGGGTCACCAGCTTGCGGGCCTGTTCCGCGTTCTCCTCGTCCCAGCCCAGGATCCTTCCCCGACGGTCCAGGTAGAAGGGGCCCTCAAAGCAGGCGCCCTTGGTGGCGACCAGGGCATAGTCCCCATAGCGGGCAAAGCCGCCCTGGAGAAATTCCAGCTTTCCCTCAAAAAGCCGGTTCAGCTCCCCGGTCTTCCCCGCATCCCAGAACATGTCGTGGTTACCCCGGGTCAGGATCTTTCGCCCGGGGAGATCCGTGATGAAGCGGAGATCCTCCTCACATTCCGAGAGCTTCCGTCCCCAGCTGTGGTCCCCCACCAGTACCAGGGTATCCTCCGGCGTGAGGAGCGCCTCGCAGTTCCGGCGCAGCTTCTCCTCGTGGTTTTTCCAGACCCGCTCGGTCATCTGTCTCCTGGACTTCAGCGTGGACTGATAATGCAGATGCAGATCGCCGATGGCATAGAGCGCCATGTCCATCCTCTCCTTTTCGCGTGGACTGATAATGCAGATGCAGATCGCCGATGGCATAGAGCGCCATGTCCATCCTCTCCTTTTCTCTGTTAGCCCGAGGGCGCCAATACGAACACGGTTTTGACGGGCCACTTTCCGCCAATTCCGCGTCAAAAGGCTTGACAATACACATAGTATTCTCTGCGCCATTTTCCTTGCCTTGACGAAAAGTGACTCCGGCAAAACTGCAAGGCACCTCTCAGCAAGGATTTTTTGAGGGATTTTTGCTGCGGACGACGAAGCCTTGCCGGCGCAAGGCGAGGAGGACAAGGCAAAAAGCGCCGAAAAAGGCCGCTGAGAGGCGTGCTCGTATTGGCGTCCTCAGGCTACTCTATCACACGAGGCCGTCTCCCCGCAAGACGCACTTGGATTTTTTGGAAAACATGGTATACTGTAGGGGACAACACAAACAGGAGGCGAAGATCATGTTTCTCGATCTTACGAAGAAGTTCGGCAAGCCCATCTGCGTGCTTCTCGATCTTACGAAGAAGTTCGGCAAGCCCATCTGCGTGCTGCTCTACGGGGTGTTCGGCTGGCTTGCCGGGAAGAAAAAGCCCCTGCCCCTGCTGATCCTGCTGGGCCTGCACCTGAGCGAGTATTTCCTCGTGGGCCGCGAGGTGGCGGAGGAGGCGGGCCTCGAAAAAAGCGAGGGCTTTTTCCAGTGCCTGGCCTTCGGCTTCACCTGGTGGCTGCCGATCCGGAAAAGCTGAATGGGATGTGCTTCAAGCACATCCCATTCAGCTTTTCAGTTTCCAGTTTCTAGTTTTTAGGAAATCGAACATGCTTCGGTATTTGCCGCTAAAATCTACCAACTAGAAACTAAAAACTACTCCCTCCCCTGCGCCGGCCAGTCCCGGAGCAGGGCGTCGCACAGGGCGCAGAAGCGCTCGGCACTTTTGGCGGCGGTGAGCAGCACTTCCTCGTGGGAGTGCTTTTTTTCCGCGATGCCGGTGGCCATGTTGGTGATGCAGCTGAGGCCCAGCACCCGCATGCCCAGATATACCGCCGTGACGGTCTCCGGCACGGTGGACATGCCCACCACGTCGGCGCCCAGGGCCTTGAAGGCCCGGATCTCCGCGGCGGTCTCAAAGCTGGGGCCGGAATAGAAGGCGTAGACCCCCTCCCGAAGGGGGATCTCCAGGCTCGCCGCCGTCTCCCGGGCGAAGGCGCAGAGACTCTTGTCATAGGCCTCGGACATGTCCGGGAAGCGGGGGCCGAAGCGCTCGTCATTGGGGCCGATGAGGGGGTTGCGGCCGCTGAAATTGATGTGGTCGGTGATGAGCATCAGATCCCCGGGCTGGAAGGCGGCGTTCACCGCTCCGCAGGCGTTGGTCACCACCAGGTCGTCCGCCCCCAGCTGCCGCAGCACATAGAGGGGCAGGCACAGCTCCTTCATGGAAAAGCCCTCGTAATAATGAAAGCGTCCCTGCATCGCCGCCACCTCGGTTTCCCCGATGCGGCCGAAGACCAGCCGGGCGGCGTGGCCCGCCACATGGGAGACGGGAAAGCCCGGGATCTCCCGATAGGGGATGATTTCCGCGTCCTGGATGTGCTCGGCCAGCTCTCCCAGGCCGCTGCCCAGGATGACGGCGGTTTTCGGCCGCAGATCGGTGCATGCCCGGATATAGTCGGCGGCCTGCTGGACTTGTTCATAGAATGTCATGGGGCGCCTCCTTTCGGCATCTCACAGCTCTGTTTCTTCCCAGATCCGGCGCAGGCGCAGGATCTCTTCCTTGGAGAGGGGCCTTTGCAGGGGATTGTTTCCCTCCCGGTAGCAGGCCTCGAAATAGGGGATCACGTCGGCGTCCCGCCGCTCCGGGCGGATGTCCACCCGGGCAAAGAGCCCGTTATCCAGCGCGAAGAGGGCGTGGTCCCGGTAATAGCCGATGTAAGACAGGATACGCGGCTTTTGCCAGGGCTTTTCGCTGAGGGCGAGCAGGTCCTCCGTGTCGGCGGCAAAGACCGTCTCCCCCTCCCATCCCTTCGCGGCGCGCAGCGCGATATGCACCGCGTCGTCCTGGGGGAAATGAAAGTAGCAGCAGCAGAGGAAGGGCGATACCAGGCTCCGGCAGCACAGCTCCTGCACCAGGGCATAGACGCTCTCATAGCAGCGGTGCAGCACCAGCAGCTCGTTGGCCTTGCCGGTGAGCCAGCGGGGCACGGCGGTGACGATGAGATTGGGAAACGGGAGTCCCGGCACGTCCAGCACCGCGGCGCTGCCCACCGCCAGGAACCGGAGCTTCCGCAGGGCATCCCGCAGCGCCTCGCCCCCGGCACGGGCCAGGGCCTGGGCGGCTTTGCCCTCGGCGGGAGCCCCGGTCATCTCCAGAGGCAGCACGGCGGCGTCCGCGGAGAGGCTCATAATATCGTCCAGGGTCACGAATGCCATAGGCCTCTCCTTTCAGCCAAAGCTGATGCCGAGCGCATTGCACTGCGTGCGGTTCCACACCGCCCACTCCTGATAGAGCTCACCGAAGTCCTTGCCGAAGACCTCCTTGAGATCGAAGGGATCCATCCCCCAGTGGGAGAAGACCTGCTCCTCGCCGAAGCTTTCCACCAGGAAGGCCATCATGGCCCCGGCCTCATAATAGGAGATGGTGGTATAGCTGGGGCTCTCGTTGAGCCGCTCGTCCCGGGTCATGACGGCGCTGGTGATGGTGTTGTATTTCGCCCCCAGCGCCATGGGGGAGCGGATGATTTCCGCATTGTAGAGATACGTGCGCCGGGGATCCATGCAGCCGTCCTCGTCCAGCAGATGACATTCCGCTGCCATCTGCAGCTCCTCGGGGCTGAGGGCGCGCTTCGAGGCATTCCGGTCCATCCGGTTCCGGCAGGCAAAGTGGGAGACGTATTCCGCCACGCCTTCCCCGAACAGGCCCTCGGAGATCGGTCTGTCCGTACAGGTGAAGCTCAAATAGTGCACATACTCGTGCAGCAGGCTGCGGGCCGCAAAGTCCCAGTCATGAAACAGGCGGATCTCCCGGCGGCTGCCGTAATAAAAGGCCCCAAAGATCTCGTCCCCCTCCGCGTGGCCGCAGAAGTCCGTGTAGATATCGATGGGCGGGATCTCCTCCCAGATCCAGGGCGCCAGCAGCGTCCTGGCCTCGGCAAAGTCCGCCTCCTGGTCCTGCAGCAGCAGCTCCAGGCCCGTGCAGTATTTCTCCTGCCCCAGCAGCTCCATGTCGTCCGCCGAGAGATGCCACACCGCGCCCTCTGTACGCAGGATATAGGGATAGCTCACCGCGGAGGGGCCCTCCGCCGCTTCCACCTGCCGGCTCAGGCCGGGGAGGACAGGGGCTTCTTCCTCTTGCTGGGGTGCAGGAGTCTCCTCAGTCTGCTGGGGCGCAGGGGCTTCCGCGCTCTCTTCTGCCGGAGCCGGGGAGGGCGCTTCCACGGGGACTTCCGCAGCGCCGCCGCAGGCGGTGCAGCTGAGGCACAGGATCAGCGCCAGCAGCGCCGCCGCGGCCCGAAATGACTTTTTCATGTCCTGTCCTCCTTTTCTCTCGCCTCCAGCAGCCGGGCCTTCAAAAGCTCGTAGCGCTGCCGCTTGCCGGCATCGGCAAAGTGGACTTCCCTGCTCTGCTCCGGCCGGTTTTCATAGTCCAGCACCGTATCGCCGAACTGGGCGCTGGTGAGATCGAAGACAGAGCCCGCTGCCTCGTTGAAGCAGTGGACGCTGCCGTCCGGAAGGGGCACGCCGTAGACCTTCCCGCCAAGCAGATCCTGCACCAGGAAGGCCGTGATGCTGCACTGGCCCAGGGTGCGGTTTTCCTCGGACCAGTCCGGCCGCAGCCGGGGCGCGCAGGTGTCGATCTTCCAGAGGGGCCAGAGCTCCTCATAGAGCCGGAGCACCTCCGGCGCGGCGCTCTCTTCTCCGTAAAAACGTGCCATAGCCGTCACCTCGTTTGGTTTTTTCTTTACTGTATCACAGCGTCCCCCTCCGCGCAAGGAGGAAAAAAGAGACCGCGGGGCAAAAGGCCCCGCAGTCTTATTATGCGGTAGGATCTGGAGATTCAGCGCTTGCGCAGGGCGCTCACGATGCCGTAGACGGCGCCGTAGGCCACGCCGGCCACGGGCCAGACGATCCAGCAGCGCTCCCAGGCGTTCCCAAGGAAGCCCCAGGCCAGAAAGCCCGCCGTCACCAGGCCCCAGTAGATGCTGTTGAAGGGCAGGGCTCTGGCGTTCGCCTCCTTGGCGGCACGGCTGTAATCCCCCTCCTCCAGCAGGATCTGGTAGCTGCCCCAGAGGATGGAGGAGCGGACGATCAGCAGCACGCCCACAGCCGCCAGGGCCAGCAGCAGCGCCACAGCCGCCAGATGGCCGAAGTGGTCCTCCTCCCCGTAGAGCACCAGGCTCAGGAACACCGGGATCACCGCCAGCACGCAGAGGACGATCCCCAGGGTCAGCTGCAGGTTCCGGGTGGGGCGAAACTGCTCCCGCCGCTCCCGGGCCATGCCGTCCACCCCATAGAGGGTGTCGATGGGCAGGCTCTCCAAGCCCTCATACCGGCCGGTGCGCAGACCGCTGGTGACGAAAAGGGCCACCGCGGCGCCCACCATCAGCAGCAGCACCGCCACGCCGATGCCCACGGCCTGGGCCTCGCTCAGGGCGGCAAAGCCGAACTCCCAGAGGCCGCACACCAGGATCAGGCAGATGGGGGAGAGAATGCAGAGCATCACGCCCAGGGCAATGTGCCGGGCGTTGACCTCCCGGGCGGCCAGAAAGGCGTTGGCCTCCTCCATGCCCACGGTGCGGATGGGCAGGGACTCCGCGGGGGCGTCCTCCGCGGGCTCCGTCTTCTCCAGATTGTCTTTCAGCAGATAATCGGTGCTCACGCCGAAGAGCTCGCTCATCTGCAGCACCCGGGCCATGTCGGGCACGGACTGGGCGCCCTCCCATTTGGACACCGCCTGCCGGCTCACGCCCAGCTTTTCCGCCAGCTCCTCCTGGGACCATCCGTTCTTTTTTCTCAGGTCAATGATCTTGTCAGCAAGGATCATGTCACTCGCTCCTTTCCCCCGGCTTCCGCATCCCTGCTCTCACCGGGCGGCTTCAGCATAGCCAAAAACCGGGTTTCCTGCCAGAAAGTGGGGCTGGAACTTCCGCAACCGGCGGTTGCGGCGGCCCCGTTTTCCGCTTGCGGCGGGGTTTTCGCGGCCTTTCAGCGCTCCACGGTCACGTTGGCCCGCTGCATCCAGCGGCCGCGGCGGTAATAGATCGTCATGGCGGTGCTGGTGACCACCCAAGACACCACATAGCAGAGCGACAGCACCAGCAGGGTGTGGAACCACTGGAACAGGGTCAGGATCCAGAGGATGCGCAGCAGGCAGATGCCGAGGCCGATGATCACCACCGGGCGCACCGCGTCCCCCGCGCCGCGCAGCACGGCGGAGAGCACCTCGATCAGGGTCCAGGTAAAGTAGAAGGGCACGAAGTAGGTCATGATCTGGTAGGTGGTGTCGATGACGGCCTGGTCCTCCGTCAGGATGTGCAGCAGGGGCCGTCCCAGCAGCATGATGAGAGCGCTGAGGGAGACGGTGACAGAGAAGGCCAGGATCAGGCCCTGCTTCACGCAGAGCTTCACCCGGTCCTGCCGCCCGGCGCCCAGGTTCTGGCCGATAAAGCTGGTGATGGCGGCGCCCAGGGCGTTGCTCACCGCCCAGAAGATGCCGTCGGTCTTGCCGGTCATGGCCCAGGAGGCCACCACGATGGTGCCCAGGGAGTTGACGCCCACCTGGATGATCATGTTGGACACGGCGTACATGGAGGACTGGAGCCCGGAGGGGACCCCAAGGCGCATCATGTTGCGCAGATATACGCCCCGGAGCTTCATGTCCCGGAAGCTCAGGCGGTAGCTCTCCTGCGTGCGCAGCAGCTTCCAGGTCAGCAGGCCCATGTTCAGCACCTGGGCCAGCACAGTGGCGATGGCGACCCCCGCCACGCCCCAGTGGAACAGCAGCACGAACACCGTGTCCAGCACGATGTTGCTGACGCAGCCCGCCACCATGTACAGGAAGGGGCTGAAGGAATCGCCCACAGAGCGGAGCATGTTGGACTCCATGTTCAGGATCAGCACGAAGGGCACGCCCAGAAAATAGATGCGCAGATAGAGGATGGAAGCCTCCATGGTGTCCTCCGGCGTGTGCAGCAGGCGCAGCATGGCAGGGGTGGCAACGAGCCCGAAGGCCATCAGCACCAGGCCCAGCAGGGCGAACACCGCCAGGGCGTTGCCCGCGGCCAGGCGCACGTCCTCATCCCGCCCGGCGCCGTAAACCTGGGCGATGACCACCGAGGCCCCCGCCGTGGTGGCCACGAAAAAGCCGATGAGCAGATTGATGATCTGGGCGGCGCTGCCGCCCACGGCGGCCAGGGCGATGGTGCCCACGAAGCGGCCTACGATCAGCCCGTCCACCGCGTTATAGAGCTGCTGGATGCAGGTCCCCGCCGCGATGGGCAGGAAGAAGATCAGCAGTTTTTTCCAAACGACCCCCTGGGTCAGGTCCTTCCGGTCAAGTCTCTGTTCCATGGCTCAGCCCTCAAACCAGCGCAGGGCGAAATCCGCCACCGCGTCCGTCAGCCGCTTGATCTCCCAGCCGGCGGTGTTCACCGTCAGATCGAAGGCGCTGGCGTCCCCGTGGTGCTTGCCGGTGAGCACTTCCCGGGTGCGGATGCGGTTTTTGTCGATGCGGCGGATGTTGCGCAGGATCTCCTTCTCCGTAAGGCGCTGGGCCCGGGGCTTTTTCATCTCATGGCCCAGGCAGCGGCTGAGCCGGGACTCCAGATCCGCGCAGACATAGATGCGGAAGGGGTGGTAGTCCTGCAGGATCACGTCCGCGTCCCGGCCCACGATGATGCAGTCGTTGCCCGCCTCGGCGATCTCCCGGATGATCTCCCGCTCCTTCACCAGCAGTTGGGTCCGCATGCCGGGATCCAGCACCACCCGGTCAAAGCTGTTGCGGAAGGTCAGCTGCACGTTCTGCCAGCCGTGGTTGCCCAGCACCCTTCTGACATAGTCCGGGTCCAGGCCCTGGTCCTCGGCCAGGCTGTCGATGATCTCCTTGTCGTAGTAGTCAAAGCCCAGCCGGTCGGCCAGGCGCTTTCCCAGCTCCCGGCCGCCGCTGCCGAATTGACGGCTCACGGTGATGATACGCATGCTTTTTCCTCTTTTCTATGCAAGTATCCTGTTACAGCTCTTTGATGTAAAAGCGGTCCATGGTCCCGTGGACGGCCTCCTTCGGCCGGGGGATCAGGCGGTAGCCGCTCTTTTCATAGACGTGGATGGCCGCCCGGAGATTGCTGTGGGTCTCCAGGTAGATCCGCCGGTAGCCCAGCTCCCGGGCCTTGTCCTCGATGCGGGCGATGAGTTCATAGCCCAGGCCCGCGCCCTTGGACTCGTCGGCAAGATAGAGCTTCTGCAGCTCCCCGCAGCGCTCAAAGAAGGGCAGCTCCGCGACTCCCACGCCGCCCAGGGTCCGCCCTTCCCCGTCCCGGAGGACGAGATAAAAGCGCTTGGCCGGATCGGAAAGATAATAGCCGCTCAGATGATCCAGCTGCTCGTCATAGTAGGCCGTCCCCGGCAGGGCCAGGTCGTGCGTTTCCAGGTTGTGCCGCACGATTTGGGCAAGGGC
>ONCI01000083.1 GCA_900316255.1 uncultured Eubacteriales bacterium
GCTCCGCGATACTGATACGCACCGGAATAGATGCCGGGCTGCGCATGTTCCCAGGTGTCGGAGCTGATAAATCCATAGAGTGGAAAGCCCATCGGGATAGGATCTGATTCCACGAAATCGTGGGAACAAATGATCGTGATGTCAAATCCTCCGTCACTGTCGGCCGGAAGGACATCGATCTTATTGCCCTTCCCGTCACTCACTTCTCCGCCGTACAGATGGAGTTGGAATTTATCGGGCAGAAAGGCGCCGACATCGTCACCCGTCTCCCACATCACCGGGCCGAAGGTCAGCTCCCTCATGGTTGCCATAAAGCTGAAGAAGCCTTTATTCTCAACGAGGATCGGCTCCGCCTCCAAAGTAAAGTCGCCTTCCTCGCCTACATTGGATGGCGCGAGGGGGAGCAGTTCCGCCTCCGGGGAAGCTTCCTCCACAGGCTGGATCTGTCCCTGCGCAGGCTCGATCGTCCCCACTGCCGGTTCTGCATAAGCCGTGAAGCCCAGGCTCAGGAACATGGCCAGGCACAGCAGCAGAGACAGCAGTCTCCTGGAGCGGATGATGTTTCTCATGGTGTTTCCTCCTTGTTCTTGAAGATGTGCAGCACATTTTACTTTATTGTATTGTATCATGCCATGTATCCTTTTGCACGGATTTTTTTGCTTTCTATTCATAAAGTTTTTGTAGTAATCTCTCCTCCGTCTCGCCTTTCCCCGGGAAAAGCTTTGTGAAATCTGTCGTTTCTTTCCAGTTCCGCCTCCCCTTTTCTTGGATATCCCTCTGAAATTGCCGGGCGGGGCAAAAAAACCTTTGACAACGGCGTTTTACCGTGATAAAGTACGGAACATAAAATCGTGGAACGGAAGAAGTACCCGGCAGCAGTCCATCAGCGAGCCGCAACAGAGTGCGAGTGCGGCGGCAAGGCTTTCGGGGAAACGCGTCCGGGAGATGTCCCTCGGAAAGAAGAGTATGGGGGATCGCAGCGCCTGCGTTACGGGCAAGAGTGGTCGGAAGGCATTTTCCGGCAACCAGTGTGGTACCGCGACTGACAGTCGTCTCTGGAGTTTTCTCCGGGGACGGCTTTTTTCGTTGCGGAATGACGGTTCCCACAGGAAGAAAGAATGAGAGGAGGCAGAGCGCCATGATCATCCGACGACGACGGAGCCCTTCCGTCCGAAAAGCCGAAAGCCATCCAACAACGACTGAGAATCATGAAAAGGAGTTTATTACTATGAAAAGCAAAAAGTACATCTCTCTGCTCGCTCTCATCCTCTGCGCCATGCTGCTCCTGTCCGCCTGCGGCGCCGAAAAGGCAGCCGGCACCCAGCTGGAGCTGGTGACCAGCCTGGACCAGGCCATTCTGGCCCTGGCCTCCGGCAAATGCGACGCCGTGGCCCTGGACGGCACCACCGCCAAGAACTATGTGGACCAGTCGGACGGTCTCTTCGCCATGTCCGGCATCAATTTCGATCTGACCATGTACGGCGACTTTGAAGGAAACGTGGCAGCCGTGAAGAAGGGCGAGACGGACCTGATTCAGGCCATCAACGCCTGCATCCAGACCGCCGTTGAGGAAAACTACTACAGCCTCTGGACCGCCATCGCCAAGCTCCAGTCCGGCACCGACGACGACGCTGCCCGGGAGCTCGTGGGCGACATGCCCATCTATTCCGACGCCCCCATCGACGGGACCTATCTCTACCTGCTGGACACCAGCGAGCTCAAAAAGCCCGAGCTGGACCTCTCCGCTGCCCAGGGCGTTCTGGCCCAGGTCCTGGAGAAGGGGACTCTGGTGATTGCCACCTCTCCGGACTATCCCGCCAATGAGTTCATCACCGAGGACGGCGTGATTTACGGCTGTGAGATGATGCTGGCCAAGTACGTGGCGGACTGCCTGGGCGTGTCCCTGCAGATCGAGGCCATGGACTTTATGGCCACCCTGACCGCCCTGGACACCGGCAAGGTGGACGCCGCCTTCTCCGGCTACGGCTGGAAGGCCGACCGGGCGGAGAGCTATGAGCTGAGCATCGGCTACGTCGGCGACGACGACATCACCTTCCACACTCTGATCGTCCCCGCCGACAAGGCGGACCAGTACAAGAGCCTGCAGGACTTTGTGGGCAAGCACATCATCGCCCAGGCTTCCTCCCTGCAGCAGATGTATGTGGAGGATCAGATCATTGCTCTGGATCCTGCGGGAAAGGCAGCCTGACATGGGGCCGGGGATTCTTGAAGTTTTATTCCAGTATTGGCCCATCTTCCTGAAGGGCCTCCTGGGTACCCTGAAATACGCCTTTATCGCCGTGTCTCTGGGCAGCGTTCTGGGAGCCCTTGTGGCCATGCTCAGTCTCTCCCCCAACAAGGTGATCCACGCCGTGGCCTCGGTCTACGTGAACGTGCTGCGGGGGACGCCTTTGCTGGTACAGATGTACATTGCCTACTTTTTCCTGCCCATGGTGCTCCCCGCGCTCAACCAGGTCTCCAAGGAGGTCTACGTTCTCCTGGCCCTGATCCTCAACTCCAGCGCCTATGTGTCCGAGATCGTGCGCAGCGGCATCCAGTCCGTGGACAAGGGCCAGAAGGAAGCCGCCCTCAGTCTGGGCCTTTCTTCCTCCCAGTGCATGACCCGGATCATCCTGCCCCAGGCGGTGAAGAACATCCTCCCCGCCCTGGCAAACGAATACATCGCCATGATCAAGGAGACCTCCCTGGCAGGCACCTTCATGCTGTACGAACTGATGTACACCCGCACGATCCTGGCCAACAAGTTCCTCAGCTGGCAGCCTCTCTTCATCATCGCGGGGATCTATCTCATCTGCACGCTGGGGCTCAGCTTCCTGGTGCGGCTCATGGAAAGGAGGCTGAAGGTCAGTGACTGAAAACAGCTCTGTTCTGATCGAGACTGTGGGACTGAAAAAGAACTTCGGTTCCCTGGAGGTGCTCAAGGGCATCGACGAGAAGATCTACCGGGGCCAGGTGGTCTCGGTGATCGGCCCCTCCGGCGGCGGGAAGTCCACCTTCCTGCGCTGCCTGAACCTGCTGGAAACCCCCAGCGCCGGGAAGGTCTTCCTGGACGGGGTGGAAATGGACCCCAAGTCCCGGGATCTCAGCCAGTACCGCAAACGCATCGGCATGGTGTTCCAGCAGTTCAACGTCTTCCCCCATCTCACCGTGCTGGACAACATCACCCTGGCTCCCTGCAAAGTCAACGGCGTCCCCAAAGAGCAGGCGGAGAAGGAGGCCCTGGACCTGCTGGAGAAGGTGGGTCTGGCTGACAAGGCCGGGGAATATCCCCGGCGGCTCTCCGGCGGGCAGAAGCAGCGTCTTGCCATCGTGCGGGCCATGGCCATGCACCCGGAGGTGATGCTCTTTGACGAGCCCACCAGCGCCCTGGACCCGGAGATGGTCAAGGGGGTGCTGGAGGTGATCCAGAAGCTGGCGGAGAGCGGCATGACCTGCGTGATCGTGACCCACGAGATGGGCTTCGCCAGAAAGATCAGCGACCGGGTCCTCTTCATCGACGGGGGCGTGGTCTGCGAATCCGGCACGGCCGAGGAACTCTTCGACCATCCCAAGAATCCCCGGACGCAGCAGTTCCTGTCCCAGGTATTATAATGGATTGCGAAACTCTTGTTTCGCAATCCAGAACTCGCGTTTATCGCACGCGGCGGAGCGTGACACGCCGCGTTTGGTCGACGCGAGGCCTCGCAGCAGAGCTTGGATCGTCGCACGCTTCCCGCGCGTCGCCATGCTCGGCTTAGGGTATTATTGAGGCGGCAAAGCTGCCTCAATAATAGATTGTGCCTCCCTTCGGAGGGAGGACCCTACGCTTGTTTGCAACTTTCGTGATCGACTATTCCAAGCGCTGTTAAGGAGGTCTCGCTGTGAAGACTTCGCTTTCCTACGACCATTATTATGACTACGCCGAGCTGAAGGCGGCCCTGGAGGACTTTGCCCGGCAATACCCCGGGCTCTGCACGCTGGAGTCCAACTGCGTCACCGAAAAGGGCCGGGAGCAGTTCGTGATGACCCTCACCAACAAGGACACCGGCGATGCGCTCTCCAAGCCCGGTTGGTATCTGGACGGCAACATCCACGCCGGGGAAGTCACCGCCAGCATGGTGGCCCTTCATTTCATCGACACCCTGCTCACCGGCTATGCCGGGGACCAGCAGATCCGCCGCCTCCTGGACCGCTGCACGGTCTATGTGATCCCCCGGGTCAGTCCCGACGGGGCGGAGGTCTATCTTCACTCCCCCGCCCATCTGCGTTCTGCGGACCGGGCGGACCATCCCAAGGCAGGCGGCCTCTTCCCCGCGGACCTGGACGGAGACGGCGTCATCCGCAGCATGCGCGTCCCCAGTCCCTACGGAGCCTGGAAAAAGGACCCGGGCGATCCCTCCCGCATGTGCCTGCGCAGCCCCTCGGACACCGAGGGAGACTTCTACGATCTCTATACCGAGGGCCTTTGGGAGGAAGGCGACACGGACGAGGACAATCTCCAGCCCAAAAAGCCGGACTGGAGCCTGGACTTCAACCGCAACTTCCCCTTCGGCTGGTACCCCGCTCCCCGGCAGCCCGGCGCGGGGGACTATCCCCTCTCGAATCCCGAGTGCAAGGCCCTGGCGGACTTTGTGATCGCCCATCCCAACATCGGCGGCGCCTCCATCGGCCACACCAGCGGCGGCCTGCTGCTCTATCCCCCCGGCACCATGCCCAGCGCCAAGGCCGCGCCCCAGGATCTGAAGCTCCTGCGGGAGATTGCCGGGATGGGGCAGGAGGAACTGGGCTACGTCCCTCTGAACATCTTTGACTCCTTCCTCTCCGACCAGGAGAATTTCGATTCCGGCGCCTTTGACGACTGGTGCTTCCAGTGCCGGGGCATCCCCGCCTATACCATGGAATACTGGGACCTGCCGGGAAAAGCCGGCAAACCCTACCTCTGGGGCGGCAAGGAGCCGGAGACCGCGGCGCAGCAGCTGGAGCGCTTCGAGGCCTGTCGGGCCTGGGTGCGGGAGCATGCGCCCCGGTACGAGCTGGGCTGGACGGCCTGGGAGCATCCCCAGCTGGGCCCTGTGGAGATCGGCGGCCTGCAGAGCAAATTCACCATCCAGAACCCGCCGGAGGAATACCTGGCGGCGGAATGTGAAAAGGCCACCCGCTTCCACCTGCGTTTTCTGCAGACCCTTCCCCGGCTGACGGTGGATGCTCTCTCCGCCAAGGCCCTGGGCGGCGGGGTCTATGAGATCAAGGTCACCGTGGGCAACCTGGGCTATCTGCCCACCAATCTCACGGAGCTGGGCCGCTCCCTGAAGCTGAACGACCCGGTAAAGGTCCGGATCGAAGGTGCCGTGCTTCTCAGCGGCAAGGCGGAGGAAGAGCTGGGCGATCTGGAGGGCTACTCCGCCACCCGCCTCTCCTTCCACGGAAACCCCGCCACCATGGCCAGAGCCAAGGCCCGCAGGAGCGTCCGCTGGCTGGTCCGGGGAAAGCCGGGAGATCCCATCGCCGTGAAAGCCAGCCAGTCCAAGGCCGGCACGGCGGAGCAGCAAATCCTTCTCCCCTTCGAATCATAGTCAAAACACCTCCCTGCGTGCTCTTCGCAGGGAGGTGTTTTTTGTTGACACGCTGTCAGAACTGTGGTATATTCTTTCTGACAGCGTGTCAAAAAGCTATTGAACGAGAGAGGATGATGCAGATGCCGAAAGGATCCGCCGAGCTGACAAGGGCCCGGAAGGAGGAGATCGTCGCCGCCTGCCGGAAGCTCTATGAGACCATGAGCTTCAAGGAGATCACCCTGAAGGACATCGGGCAGGAGACCTCCTTTACCCGCACGTCCATCTACAATTATTTTGAAACCAAGGAAGAGATCTTCCTGGCCCTCTTCCAGCGGGAATACGAGCTCTTTGTCCGGGATCTGGACGCGCTCTGCGCCCGGGAAGAGAGCCTCTCCCGGGACGAGCTGGCCGACGCCCTGGCCCGGGCGCTCTCCAACCGCCCGATGATGCTGAAGCTTCTGAGCATGAACCTCTATGACATGGAGGCCAATTCCCGTATGGAGCATCTGGTGGAGTTCAAGACCGCCTACGGCGCCTCGGTTGCTGCGCTGGACCGCTGCCTGCGGAAGTTCGTCCCCTCGCTGGACGAAACGGGCAGGCAGACCTTCCTCTATACCCTGCTCCCCTTCATCTACGGGCTCTACCCCTACACCGTGGTGACGGAAAAGCAGCGCAGCGCCATGGAAGAGGCCGGGATCCGCTACGTCTACATGAGCACCTATGACATGGCCTATACCTTTCTTCGGACTATATTGGGAGGACTCACATGATTACCGTAAACATCTACTACCGCGGCGAACACGGCGCGGCCCGGGCCTTTGCCGCGGAAATGACCCGCACCGGCGTGGTTGACGCCATCCGCGCCGAGGAGGGAAACCTCCGCTATGCCTACTTTTTCCCCATGGAGGATCCTGAAACCGTCGGGATCAGGCCGCCATCGACGCCCACCACGCCTCCCCCATGATGGCCGAGATCGCCGCCCTGCGGGAGAAATACGACCTGCATATGACGGTGGAGCGCTTCGTCTCCGATGAGGCGCTGCCGGAACAGGACCTGAAATTCATCAAACGATAAGGAGAGAGAAATGAGCAAGAAGATCACACAGACCGCCGGGCGGACGCAGCTGGGAGATTTCGCCCCCCGCTTCGCCCATCTCAACGACGACGTGCTGTTCGGTGAGGTCTGGAATGAGGAAGCCCTGGACCTGAAGACCAAGTGCATCATCACCGTGGTGTCGCTGATGGCCTCCGGCATCACCGATTCCTCCCTGGGCTATCATCTGCAGAACGCCAAAAACAACGGCGTCACCAAAGAGGAGATCGCCGCCATCATCACCCACGCCACCATGTATGTGGGCTGGCCCAAGGGCTGGGCCGTGTTCCGCCAGGCGAAAGAGATCTGGAACGAGGAGACCCCCGCCCGCAGCGAAAAGGACGCCTACCAGAACAGCATCTTCTTCCCCATCGGTCAGGAGAACCCCTACGGGCAGTTTTTCGTGGGGCAGAGCTACCTGGCTCCCGTCTCTACCCAACAGGTCCCCGTATTCAACGTGACCTTCGAGCCCGGCTGCCGCAACAACTGGCACATCCACCGCGCGTCGTCCGACGGCGGCCAGCTGCTCATCTGCGTGGGCGGCCGGGGCTGGTATCAGGAGTGGGGCAAGGAGCCCGTGGAGATGCGCCCGGGCACCGTGGTGAACATCCCCGCAAACGTGAAGCACTGGCACGGCGCCGCGGCGGACAGCTGGTTTTCCCACCTGGCCATCGAGGTGGCCGGGGAGCAGGCCTCCAACGAGTGGCTGGAGCCGGTGTCCGAGGAAGATTACAACAAGCTGTAAGGGAAAGGAGTACAAGTCATGCCGAAAACCGTCGTCGCCTATTTCTCCGCCAGCGGCAGCACCGCGAAGCTGGCCAAGACCCTCGCCTCTGCCGCGGGAGCAGAGCTCTACGAGATTCGCCCCGCCGTCCCCTATGAGCGGAAGGATCTGAACTGGATGGACAAGAAGTCCCGCAGCACCCTGGAGATGCAGGACCCCGACTGCCGCCCGGCCCTGGCCGACAGCGCCGCTCCCGTGGCGGAGGCAGAGGTCCTTTTCCTGGGCTTTCCCATCTGGTGGTATCGGGAGCCCAGCATCATCGACAGCTTTCTGGACGCCAATGATCTCAGCGGCAAGACCGTGGTCCCCTTCTTTACTTCCGGCGGCAGCGGCCTGGGCGAGGGCCAGGGCCGCATTGAAAAGCTGGCCCGCGGCGCCAAGGTCCTGACCGGCAGGCGCTTCTCTGCCAGAGCCGGGGAGAGCGAGCTGCGCTCCTGGATCGGCGGTCTGGATCTGTAAAGCCGGATCACGACAACACTGAAAAGCACCCCCTTCGCGGCGGCCCGCGAAGGGGGTGCTTTTTGGTTCGATGGTTTTACATCAGGCTGCGGTAGAGGGCGGCGATCTCCTCCACGCTGGTGTCCCGGGGATTGCCGGGGCGGCAGGCGTCGGCAAAGGCGCTCTCGGCGAGGAACTGTACGTCCTCGTCCTTGACGATCTCTTTCAGGTCCGCGGGGATGCCAACATCGGCGCCCAGCTTCTTCACGGCAGCGATGGTGGCTTTGGCGGCCTCTTCATCGTTCATGCTGTCGATATAGGGGACCTCCATGGCCTTGCCGATGGCGCGGTAGCGCCGGCCGGAAACGGGAGCGTTATACTCCAGGCCCAGGGGCAGCAGGATGGCGCAGGCCACGCCGTGGGGCGTGTCATACAGGGCGCTCAGGCCGTGAGCCATGGAGTGGACGATGCCGAGGCCCACGTTGGAGAAGCCCATGCCCGCGATATACTGGCCCAGAGCCATGCCGTTGCGGCCCTCGGGGTCGTTCTCCACGGCGGAGCGCAGGTTCTTCGCGATGAGGCGGATGGCCTCCAGATGGAACATATCGGAGATCTCGCAGTGGCCCTTGGTGATATAGCCTTCGATGGCGTGGGTCAGAGCGTCCATGCCGGTGGCGGCGGTGAGGGGCTTGGGCATGGTGTACATCATCTCGGGATCCACAACGGCCACCTCGGGGATGTCGTTCACGTCCACGCAGACGAATTTGCGTTTCTTCTCCACGTCGGTGATGACGTAGTTGATGGTGACCTCCGCGGCGGTGCCGGCGGTGGTGGGCACGGCGATGGTGAACACCGCGTGCTTCCTGGTGGGGGCCACGCCCTCCAGAGAGCGGACGTCGGCAAACTCGGGGTTGTTGATGATGATGCCGATGGCCTTGGAAGTATCCATGACAGAGCCGCCGCCCACCGCGATGATGCAGTCAGCGCCAAACTCCTGGAAAGCCTTCACGCCGTTCTGCACGTTCTCGATGGAGGGGTTGGGCTTGATGTCGGTAAAGAAGGTGTAGGTGACGCCGATCTCATCCAGCACGTCGGTGATCTTTTTGATCTCGCCGGATTTGACCACGTGGCGGCCGGAGGCGATGAAGGCGCGCTTGAAGCCGCGGCGCTGCAGCTCGCCGCCGATCTCCTTGACGGCGCCGGCGCCGTGGTAGGACACAGGATTGAGTACGATACGATTTGCCATAGAGGGATACTTCCTTTCGTTAAAAAATTGACAGTGTTATTATAGCGTATCGCGCTATCAATTGCAAGTATCAAGTTTCAAATATTTTATCAGACTTTCCTCACTTCTCCCTTTTTCACAAAAAAAGATTGCCTCGCCGGCCGCTTTGGGGTAAGATTTGGAAAAACACGCTTATGAGGAGGCTTCCCTTCATGAAGATCTGTATTTACGGGGCGTCCGGGCAGGAGCTGCCGCGGCCCTATTTCGACGCTGCGCGGGAGCTGGGCCGGATGCTCGCCGGGGAGGGGCACAGCCTTATCTTCGGCGGCGGCGCCCACGGGCTGATGGGCGCCTGTGCCGAGGGGGCCTCCGAGTTGGGCGGAGAGATCATCGGCATCGCGCCCCGTTTTTTTGACGAGCCGGGCATCCTCTATCCCCACTGCAGCCGTTTTGTCTATACCGAGACCATGGCCCAGCGCAAGACCGCCATGTTCGAGGAGAGCGAGGCCTTCATCGCCCTGCCCGGCGGTATCGGCACCTTTGAGGAGTTTTTTGAGACCCTGACCCTGAAGCAGCTGGGCCGGCACCGCAAGCCCATGGCCCTGCTGAATACCCTGGGTTACTATGAACCGCTCACCGCCCTGCTGGAGCGGGCCGCGAAGGACGGATTTCTGTCCCGGCGCTGTTTCCGGCTCTACGGTCTCTGTGAGACGCCACGGGAGGCCCTGGACCACGTCCTCACCGAGCAGGCCCCTACAGGCGGCCTGGACCGTCTGGAGGATTACGCCCGCTGAGGCGTCTCAAATAGCAAAAAGTGTTCTGGTTCGATCTTGACTCTCTTCAAAGGGGAGGAGTTCAGAGGGGATCTCCCTTCTGATTTTTCGCCTCGGAAGGCGAAAAACATTTTCTGATCCGTTTTTGGCGGGGCTTCGCCTCGGCAAAAACACCCTAAGCCGAGCTGCGCGAGGCCTCGCGCCGACCAAAGCGGGCCAACAGTCCGCTGCGATAAGCGCGAGTGCCCCCCTAACTGTTCAGTCCCCCGAGGGGGGGACTGAACAGTAGCGAAAAAGTTCCCCTCTGCCCTTGCAATCATCTGCCGGATTTGATAGAATGATAGCTGAGAAAAAAGATAGAGTGGGAATTTATGAAGACGCAGGGATGGAAAATACCATATTCAAGGCCGGAGATCCCGGCTGAGCTGAAACAGGCGGGCTGCGGGCCGCTTCTTTCTGCTGTCTTGGCGCTTCGCGGCATCCGCACTTTGAAGGATGCCAGGGAGCTGCTGGACGGTGGGCTTTCCTGTCTGTATGACCCCATGCAGATGCAAGGTATGGCCCAGGCCGTCCGGCGTCTCCGCCGCGCCATCGAGCAGAAGGAGGCGGTCGCCGTTTATGGCGACTATGACGTGGACGGTATCACCTCCACCTGTCTGGTCACAGACTATCTGCGCAGCAAGGGTCTCCATTGTGTCGGCTACATCCCAGACCGCAACGAGGAGGGCTACGGGCTCAACTGCGCCGCGCTGGACAGTCTCCGGGATGATGGGATCACGCTGCTCATCACGGTGGACTGCGGCATTACCGCCGTGGAGGAGGCCGAGCACACCAAGGCCATCGGCATGGACATGATCGTCACCGATCACCATGAGTGCAAGCCGGACGCGCTGCCCGACGCCGTGGCCGTGATCGACTGCAAGCAGCCCGGCAACACCTACCCCAACCCGGATCTTGCCGGCGTGGGCGTTGCCATGAAGCTGGTCTGCGCCTGTGAGGGGGACGCCGAGGCCATGCTCCGCCGCTACGCGGATCTGGTGGCCGTGGGCACCGTGGCGGATGTGATGCCCCTGGTGGGAGAAAACCGCTATCTGGTCCGCCGGGGTCTGGAGATGCTCGCTCACTCCCCCCGTCCCGGCTTTGCCGCCATGCTGAAGGAGACCGGCGTGGATCCCGCCCGGATCACCGCCTCCAGCATCGGCTTCAGTCTGGCCCCCCGCCTCAAC
>ONCI01000084.1 GCA_900316255.1 uncultured Eubacteriales bacterium
CCTTTTCCGCCCATCCATCACAGAAAAATCCGGGAATACAGCAAGTATTCCCGGATTTTTCTATATCGTCTGGACGAAAAATGCCTCGCGCAAAACTGCTTCGCACCGCAAACAGAGAGGTTTTTGTGTCAAGCGAGGCGCCTGGCGCAGGAATACTGGCTATGTATTCCGAGTACAGGCAACGATGCTTGGCGCGAAAAGATCCTGTTTGCGGCTGTCGTATCCCTAACTTGCACGCCCTAATGGTCGGGGCTTTTGACATTTCCAGCCCTTTTGCCGTTTCGCACAAAAGGGGACGCAAGAAAATGTGCAAGCTGCCGAAGTCGCATCGAAGGTCAAGATTGTCTAATAAAAAAGTGCGAAAAGTCATTGAGTTTCCGGGGAGCGCTCAGTATAATGGAATCAAATCATCATGGAGGTGACCGGCATGAGCCTCTTTATCGGCGTCGATCTGGGAACATCGGCGGTCAAGTTGCTGCTGGTGGATGAGACCGGCAAGATCCTGAACAGCGTTACCAAGGACTATCCCCTCTATTTCCCCCAGCCCGGCTGGTCCGAGCAGAACCCGGCGGACTGGTGGAAGGCCGTCCAGCACGGCATCCTGCAGCTCACCGAGCACACGGACAAGTCTCTGATCCGGGGCATCGGCGTGGGCGGCCAGATGCACGGCCTGGTGGCCCTGGACGAGAAGGACGCGGTGATCCGTCCCGCCATCCTCTGGAACGACGGCCGCACCGCGGAAGAGACGGACTGGCTCAACACCGTTATCGGCAAGGAAAAGCTCTCCGCCCTCACGGGCAACATCGCCTTTGCGGGCTTCACCGCGCCCAAGCTTCTCTGGATGCAGAAGCATGAGCCGGAGAACTTTAAGCGCATCGCAAAGATCATGCTGCCCAAGGACTACATCAATTACCGCCTCACCGGCGTCCACGCCTGCGACTATTCCGACGCCAGCGGCATGCTCCTCCTGGATGTGGAGCACAAGTGCTGGTCCAAAGAGATGCTGGAGATCTGCTCCCTTTCGGAGAGCCAGATGCCCCGCCTCTTTGAAAGCTATGAGGTCATCGGCCGCATCCAGGGCTTCGTCTCCGGAGCGCTCGGCCTGCCGCGGGACTGCCTGGTGGTGGCCGGCGCGGGGGACAATGCCGCCGCCGCCGTGGGTACCGGCGTGGTGGGCGAAGGGGGCTGCAACATCTCCCTGGGCACCTCCGGAACCCTCTTCATCTCCTCCCAGCGCTTCGGCGTGGACCCCTACAACGCCCTGCACGCCTTCGCCCACGCGGACGGGGGCTGGCACCTGATGGGCTGCATGCTCTCCGCCGCCAGCTGCAACAAGTGGCTCTGCGAGGAGATCCTGAAGACCACCGACTACGCCGGAGAACAGGTTGACATAACGCCTGATGAGCTGGGCCGCAACCGGGTCTTCTTCCTGCCCTACCTGATGGGCGAGCGCAGCCCCATCAACGACACCGACGCCAGAGCATGTTTCCTCGGCATGAGCATGGACAGCTCCCGCTCCGACCTGGTCCAGGCGGTGCTGGAGGGCGTGGCCTTCGCCATCCGGGACAGCCTGGAGGTGGCAAAGACCCTGGGCGTCACGCCGGAGCGGAGCAAGCTCTGCGGCGGCGGGGCCAGAAGCCCCCTGTGGCGCCGGATCCTGGCAAACGTGCTGGATCTGCCCCTGGACATCCCCCAGACCGAGGAGGGGCCGGGCTACGGCGGCGCCATGCTGGCCATGGTGGGCTGTGGGGCTTACGCAACGGTTCGGGACTGCGCCGAGGCGCTGGTCCGCGTCACCGATACGGTGGAGCCCGAGCCGGAGCTGGCTGCCCGCTATGAGGAGCAGTACCGGAAATTCCGGCTCATCTATCCCGCGCTGAAAATGCTTTTTCCGAAACTGAAATAAGAAATAAACAAAGAGGAGGAACATACAATGCAAAACATTCCCGAAGTCAAGCTCGGCATCGTTGCCGTTTCCCGCGACTGTTTCCCCATCGGCCTTTCCATCGCCCGGCGGGAAGCCATCGTCAGCACCTGCGGCGGCAATATCTATGAGTGCCCCGTCACCGTGGAAAATGAGAAGGACATGCTCAAGGCCGTGGAGGACGTGAAGGCCGCCGGATGCAACGCCCTGGTGGTGTTCCTGGGCAACTTCGGCCCCGAGACCCCCGAGACCCTCATCGCCAAGTACTTTGACGGTCCCTGCATGTTCGTGGCTGCCGCCGAGGGCGACGGCGACCTCATCAACGGCCGCGGCGACGCCTACTGCGGCATGCTCAACTGCTCCTACAACCTGGGTATGCGCCATCTGAAGGGCTACATCCCCGAGTATCCCGTGGGCACCGCCAAGGACATCGGCCGCATGATCAAGGAGTTCTATCCCATCGCCCGTGCCGTCATTGGCGTGCAGAACCTGAAGATCATCACCTTCGGTCCCCGTCCCCAGGACTTCTTTGCCTGCAACGCCCCCATCAAGGGCCTGTACGAGCTGGGTGTGGAGATCGAAGAGAACTCCGAGCTGGACCTGCTGGTGGCTTACAAGGCCCACAAGGACGATCCCCGGATCCCCGAAGTCTGCGCCGACATGGCCGCCGAGATGGGCGAGGGCAAGTACTTCCCCGATCTGCTGGCCCGCATGGCGCAGTTTGAGCTGACCCTGCTGGACTGGGCCGAGGAGCACAAGGGCGCCCGCAAGTACGTTGCCTTTGCGGACAAGTGCTGGCCCGCCTTCCCCGAGCAGTTCGGCTTTGAGCCCTGCTTCGTCAATTCCCGTCTGGCCGCCCGCGGCATCCCCGTGAGCTGCGAGGTGGACATCTACGGCGCTCTCTCCGAGTACATCGGCGCCTGCGTCTCCGGCGACGCCGTCACCATCCTGGACATCAACAACTCCGTTCCCGCTCAGATGTGGGAGGAGCAGATCAAGGGCAAATTCGATTACAGCCTCACCGATACCTTCATGGGCTTCCACTGCGGCAACACGCCCAGCTGCAAGATGTGCGCCGACCGGGCCGTGAAGTACCAGCTCATCCAGCACCGCCTGCTGGAGCCCGCCGGTTCCGATCCCGACTTTACCCGCGGCACCCTGGAGGGCGACATCGCCCCCGGCGAGATCACCTTCTTCCGCCTCCAGTGCGACAGCGAGGGCAAGCTCCGCTCCTACATCGCCGAGGGCGAGGTCCTGCCCGTGGCTACCACCTCCTTTGGCGGCATCGGCGTCTTCGCCATCCATGAGATGGGCCGCTTCTATCGCCATGTGCTGATCCAGAAGCGCTTCCCCCACCACGGCGCCGTGGCCTTCGGCCATCACGGCAAGGCCCTCTTTGAGGTCTTCAAGTTCCTGGGCGTGCAGGACATCGGCTATAACCAGCCCAAGAGCCTGCCCTATCCCACCGAGAACCCCTGGGCCTGATCGACGTAACATGTAACCGGCAGCGGCGGTCCAAACGGACCGCCGCTGCATATGAGGAGAACGATTATGGATCTGACCAAAACCGTACTGGGCATCGAGCTGGGCTCGACCCGGATCAAGGCCGTCCTCATCGACCAGCGGCATATCCCCATCGCCCAGGGCGATCACGAGTGGGAAAACCAGCTGGTAAACGGGATCTGGACCTATTCCATGGAGGCTGTCCACAGCGGCCTGCAGCACTGCTTTGCCAATCTAAAGGCGGACGTGAAGGCCAAATTCGGCCAGGAGCTCAGCACCGTGGGCGCCATCGGCGTTTCCGCCATGATGCACGGCTACCTGCCCTTTGACAAAGACGGCAGACAGCTGGCGGAATTCCGCACCTGGCGCAACACCATCACCGGCCCCGCCGCGGAGGAGCTGACGGCCCTCTTTGGCTTCAACATTCCCCAGCGCTGGAGCATCGCCCACCTGTATCAGGCCATTCTGAACGGGGAGGAGCATGTGAAGGACATCGCCTTCCTCACCACCCTGGCGGGCTATATCCACTGGCAGCTCACCGGCGAGAAGGTCATGGGCGTGGGCGAGGCCAGCGGCATGTTCCCCATCGACAGCCGGAAGCTCGACTATGACGAGGACATGCTGCGGAAGTTCCAGGTCCTCACCGGCGTCCAGCTGCGGCAGATCCTGCCCAGGGTCCTGACGGCCGGAGAGAGCGGCGGCACCCTCACCGAAAGCGGCGCCCGCTTCCTGGATCCCAGCGGCACCCTGCTGCCCGGCATCCCCGTGGCTCCCTGCGAGGGCGACGCGGGCACCGGCATGGCGGCCACCAATTCCGTCCGGCCCCGCACCGGCAACGTCAGCGCGGGCACCTCGGACTTCGCCATGATCGTCACCGAAAAGCCTCTCGGCGTCCACCGGGAGATCGACATGGTCACCACCCCCGCCGGAGCGCCGGTGGCCATGGTCCACTGCAACAACTGCACCTCGGACATCAACGCCTGGGTCAATCTCTTTGCGGAGTATTCCGAGCTGATGGGACTTCCCGTCAACAAGGGCGAGCTCTTCACCAAACTCTTCCGCAAGGCTCTGGAGGGGGACGCCGATTGCGGCGGCCTCATGAGCTTCAACTACTTCTCCGGCGAGGGCGTCACGGACCTGGACGAGGGCCGGCCCCTCTTCGGCCGCATGCCCAACGCGAAGTTCACCCTGGCAAACTTCATGCGGACCCACCTGCTCTCCGCCCTTGCCACCCTGAAGATCGGTCTGGATATCCTGACCCAGACCGAGCAGGTCCCCATCGACAAGCTCTACGGCCACGGCGGCTTCTTCAAGACCCCGGGCGTGGGCCAGCGGATGCTCTCCGCGGCGGTGGGCGCGCCCGTCTCTGTCATGGAGACGGCAGGGGAGGGTGGCCCCTACGGCATGGCCCTGCTCTGCGCCTACATGCTCTGGAAGAAGGAGGGCGAAAGCCTGGCCGACTACCTGGACAATAGGGTCTTCGCCGGAACGGAAGCCAGCACCCTCATGGCCGAGCCCTCGGATATCGCGGGCTTCTCGGTCTTCCTCTCCCGCTACCGGAAGGCGCTGCCCCTGGAAAAATGCGCGACGGAGGTGCTCTGATGCTGGAAGAACTGAAAAAGCAGGTCTGTGAGGCAAACCTCCTGCTGCCGCAGTACGGCCTTGTGACCTTTACCTGGGGCAACGTCTCCGCCATCGACCGGGAGAGCGGCCTTGTGGTCATCAAGCCCTCGGGCGTGAGCTATGAGGGCATGAGCGCTGAGGACATGGTGGTCGTGGACCTGGACGGCAAGGTGGTGGAGGGCAAATGGAAGCCCTCCAGCGACACCGCCACCCATGTGGAGCTGTACAAGGCCTTCCCGGCCCTGGGCGGCATCGTCCACACCCACTCCAGCTACGCCACCTCCTGGGCCCAGGCCGGACGGGACATCCCCTGCTACGGCACCACCCACGCGGACTATTTCTACGGCGACATCCCCTGCCTCCGCTGCCTGACCAAAGAGGAGATCGAGGACGCCTATGAGCGCAACACCGGACTTCTGATCGTGTCGGAGTTTGCCCGCCTCGGCAAAGACCCGACGGCGGTGCCCGGCTGCCTCTGCAAGAACCACGGCCCCTTCGCCTGGGGCAAGGACGCCTTCGAGGCGGTGCACAACGCGGTGGTGCTGGAAGAGGTGGCCAAGATGGCCTTCCGCTGCGAGCTCATCGATCCCCAGGTCAGGCCCGCGCCCCAGGAGCTGCAGGACAAGCACTACCTGCGCAAGCACGGCAAAAACGCCTACTACGGCCAGAACTGAATCTGTAAAAACTGTCTTCTCTTGCGGGAAGACAGTTTTTGCTTTATAATGATCATCATCATGGCCGGGGAGTTGATGTTGTGGAGTTTTATATGCCGAGCCGCCTGGTCGCCGGCACAAATTGCGTGGGAGAGAACGCGTCCCGCCTTGCCGCCCTGGGCAAGCGCTGCCTGCTGGTTACCTCCGGCAGCGCCGCCCGCCGCTCCGGGGCCCTGGCGGATGTTTGCGCTGCGCTGGAGGGGCAGGGGATCGCCTTCACCCTCTTTGACGAAATCAGCCAGAACCCGGCCCTTTCAGCCTGTCAGGCGGCCGGGAGGGCGGCTTTCGCCTTCGGGGCGGATTTCGTCCTGGGCATCGGCGGCGGCTCTGCCCTGGACGCGGCCAAGGCCGCGGCGGTGTTTGCCGCCGATCCGGACATGACGGAGGCGGAGTTTTATTCCGCCCGCTGGAGCAAAGCGCCCCTGTCCATCGTGCTGGTGGGTACCACCGCCGGCACCGGCAGCGAGCTCACCTCCGTCTCCGTGCTGACGGATTCCGCCGGCAGAAAGCACAGCATCCACGATCCGCGGCTCTACGCGGCCCTGGCTCTGGGGGACGCCCGCTACACCCTGTCCCTGCCGAGGAGCGTCACCCTCTCCACCGGCATCGACGC
>ONCI01000051.1 GCA_900316255.1 uncultured Eubacteriales bacterium
GCCGAACATTTTCTTGAATTCATGCTCCAAAATGCCGGGAGGGGCGAGCCCCTCCCCTACGGTGCTGACAGAGCTAAGCGCTTATTTTGCAACACGCCCATCTCTTTTGGGATTCTTCCCGTTCCGGTACACGGTGAGGGTGTTCCCCTTCACATCAGCTTTCGGACAAGCGGGATCTTTTTTGCCAGCATCACCAATGGGAAGCTTAGCGCAACAAGGATCAGGAACAGCAGCGTCAGCCGCAGCAGCGGCTCCATATTCTCCGGAAGCAGTCCCGTCTTTTCCACGATCCCGATGAGCATCGGGTGGACCAAATAGACCCCCAGCGTTGCGTCGGACAGCGCAGGCAGCAGCTTTCCGGGCCGGGAAGGCCTGTCCTTCCAGGTGAGGAAGAAGCAGAGGATCGCGCTGGCCTGCAGGAAGGTGCTGACGGAAAAGTAATCAAACAGGACCCCGTCCACATAGCCCTTGCTCATGGAGGAGCGGATGTTCACCGCGGCGGCCAGCGCCGACACCAGAAGCCAGACCGGCGGCGCGATCCAGCGCAGCTTTTTGGGCATGGGATGCGCGTCCAGCCAGGCGCCCCAGAGGGCATAGCCCACATAGAGGAAAAATTCCCTGTTGAACACCCTGGTCAGCTGGAACAGCTTGCTTTCCCGGCTGAAGCAGTAGCCGACGGTGGTGTAGAGGACCGGGTAGGCCAGGACCAGCAGCAGCGGATAAACCGGATCCAGCTTCTTTCCGTGCAGCATACTGTGGACCGGGGGCAGCGCCAGTGTGCACAGCACCATGGCCGGCAGGAACCAGAGATGATAGTAGCCCTGGATCAGAAGATCCAGAAGGTCATCCGCGGTGCTGACCTGACCGGCGGCAAACCTGCCCAGCAGATAGATGGCGGACCACACATAATACAGCGCCGTCAGGCGGAGGGCCCTTGGAAAAACCGTCTTTTTCGGATCCAGCTCCTCCCTTCGCAGGTAGAGGATCCCGCTGACCATGAAAAACAGCGGGACGAATCCGCGCAGCGAGGAGGCGAGAAACATGACGAAGGAAAAGCGGGCGGAAAAGTCAAAAAAGCCGCTCACGGCATGGATGAGGATCACCGATACGCAGGCGGTGATCCGGCACAGATCCAGCTCCGTTCTTCTCATGCTTTTGTCCTCCTCTCTTTCAGATGCTTGCGAAACGCCGGTTTCGCAAGAAAAAACGCGTTTATCGCGGGCGGCGAAGCGTAACACGCCGCGTTTGGTCGACGCGAGGCCCCGCGATGCTCGGCTCACGGCGGTATGGAGGCGGCAGAGCTGCCGCAATACCGATCTCCATCCCTTCAGGGCAATCATCTCCGCCCGCTTGCGAGATTCACGGCTGACGATCTCAGCTGTCTCCAAAATCAAAGCTGCGGTACTGGATGGCCTCCGCGATGTGCTCCGGGGCGATGGCTTCACTCCCGGCCAGGTCCGCGATGGTCCTTGCCACCCGCAGGATCCGGTCATAGCTTCTGGCGGAAAGGCCCAGGGCCTCGAAGGCGTCCTTCATGAGCCTGTCGCTCTCCGCGTCCAGGGCGCAGCAGCTGCGCATGTCCTTCACGTCCATCCGGGCGTTTACCAGCGTGCTGTCCTTCCCGAAGCGGCGGCGCTGGATCTCCCGGGCGGCGTCCACCCGCTTTTTGATCTCCGCCGAGGGCTCGGCGGGCGCCCGGCTCTTCAGCTCCTCATATTCCAGGGCCGGTACCTCCACGATCAGGTCGATCCGATCCAGCAGCGGGCCGGAAATGCGGCTGTGGTAGCGGCGCACTTCCTGGGGCGTGCAGCGGCAGCGCCCCGAGGGGTGCCCGTACCAGCCGCACTTGCAGGGGTTCATGGCGCAAACCAGCATGAAGCGGCTGGGGAAGGTCACGGTGGCCGCCGCCCGGGAGACGGTCACTTCCCCGTCCTCCAGGGGCTGGCGCATGACCTCCAGCACGTCGGAGCGAAACTCCGGCAGCTCGTCCAGAAACAGCACGCCCAGGTGGGCGATGCTCAGCTGGCCGGGTCTGGGGATGGTGCCGCCGCCGGCAAGTCCCGCCATGGAAACGGTGTGATGCGGCGCGCAGAAAGGCCGGGAGGCCACGATGGGCCGCTTCCGGCTGGTGAGCCCCGCCACCGAATGGATCTCCGTGGCCTCGATCATCTCCTGCCTGCTCATATCCGGCAGGATATTGTGTCCTCCCGCCGCGGCGATCTCCATGGCCCGCTTCACGCTCTCCTGGCCTTTCACATCAGCAAAATCCGGAAGCCCCAGGCGGGAGTCCTCCGGTCGGGGCGGCAGGGCGGGCTCCAGGCTCTCCTCCCCCTTCAGGTGGCGGAGCAGCTGTGCCACGTTCTCAACCGGGTAGACGGTGATCTCATCGGCAAAAGCGGCCTCGGAGGCGTTTTCCGCCGGCACATACAGGGTCCGGATCCCCTCCCGCTGGGCGGCGATAGCCATGGGCAGGGCGCCCATGATGGGCCGCAGCTCTCCCGTGAGGGACAGCTCTCCCAGAAAGGCGCAGTCTTCCCCCGGCTTTTTGATCTCCCCCGTGGCGGCCAGGATGCCCACCAGCATGGGCAGATCGTAAAGGGTCCCGGCTTTCTTTTTGTCCGCGGGGGCCAGGTTCACGGTCATGCGGCTCACCGGAAAGCGAAAGCCGTTGTTTTTAACGGCGGAGCGCACCCGCTCCCGGCTCTCCTTCACCGCCGCGTCCGGCAGGCCAACGATATCGAAGGCGGGCAGGCCGTTGGAGATATCCACCTCCACCGTCACGCCGTAGCCGCCGATCCCGCTGATGCCCAGGCTTTTGACATGCGCAAACATACGATCACCTTTCAAAACAGCCTCCCGGTGGGGGAGGCTGTCGGATTATTGTTCCACTTCGCCGACGATGGCAATATGCAGCTCGTCCAGCTGCTTCTGGGTCACCTCGGAGGGTGCGTCCATCATCACGTCCTGGGCTTTCTGGTTCATGGGGAAGGTGATGACCTCCCGAATGGACTCTTCCCCGGTCAGAAGCATCACCATGCGGTCGATGCCGGGGGCAGCGCCGGCGTGAGGGGGCGCGCCGTAGCAGAAGGCATTGTACATGGCGGGGAATTTCTTCTTCACATCCTCCTCGCCCAGCCGGACCATCTCGAAGGCCTTGATCATGATCTCGGGGTCATGGTTCCGGACCGCGCCGGAAGCGCTCTCATAGCCATTGATGACCAGGTCGTACTGGTTGGCCATGATGTCCAGGGGATCCATCTCGCCGCGCTCGGCCTTGAGCAGGGTCTCCAGCCCGCCGGAGGGCATGGAGAAGGGATTGTGGCAGAATTCCAGCTCGCCGGACTCCTCCCCGATCTCGTACATGGGGAAGTCCACGATCCAGCAGAGCGCATACTGCTCCTTGTCCATATGATCCGGGCAGAGGACGCCCAGCTTGGAGCGGAGCACGCCGGCGGTCTTCTGGGCAACGGCCAGCTTGCCGGCGGCCAGACCCACAAAGCAGCCGGGCCGCAGGCCCAGAGCCTCCACGACCTGTTCCTTCACGGGCTGGATGAACTTGGCGATGCCGCCAACGATCTCGCCCTTCTCGTCCAGGCGGAACCAGTAGCTCTTCTGGGCGGTCTGAACCTCCACATCACTGCAGAGCTTGTCGATCTGCTTGCGGGTGGCGTTGAAGTCGGAAACCACCACGGCCTTGACGGTGTTTCCCTCGAAGGGGCCAAAGCCGATCCCCTGCAGCAGGGCGGTGGCGTCCTGGATCTCCAGGTCGATGCGCAGGTCGGGCTTGTCGGTGCCGTAGCGCTCCATGGCCTCCCGGTAAGGGATGCGCTTGAAGGGCGCCTGGCTCACACGGTGATAGATGCCGAAGTTCTCGAACACCGGCTGCAGCACGGTCTCCAGCACGCCCAGCACGTCGTCCTGGTCGGCAAAGGCCATCTCCATATCCAGCTGGTAGAACTCGCCGGGAGTGCGGTCGCCGCGGGCGTCCTCATCCCGGAAGCAGGGAGCGATCTGGAAATAGCGGTCAAAGCCGGAGGTCATCAGCAGCTGCTTGAACTGCTGGGGCGCCTGAGGCAGGGCGTAGAACTTGCCGGGATGCTTCCGGGCAGGCACCAGATAATCCCGCGCACCCTCGGGGGAGGAGGCGGTCAGGATGGGGGTGGTGATCTCCAGGAAGCCCTGCTCGGTCATGCGGCGGCGAATGTCCGCCACCACCTGGCAGCGCAGGATGATGTTGCTCTTCACAGCAGGGTTGCGCAGGTCCAGGAAACGATATTTCAGGCGGGTGGCCTCGTCCGCGTCCCGGCTGCGGTTGATCTCAAAGGGCAGCTCGTTGTAGCGGCAGCGGCCCAGAACCTCCAGCTTCTCCGGGACGATCTCGATATCGCCGGTGGCCTGCTTGGGATTCTTGTTGGCCCGCTCCCGGACGACGCCTTCCACGGACACGGTGGATTCCTTGTTGATGGCCTTGAAGGCGGCCACCATCTCCTCGGTCTCCGCCACCACCTGGGTGGTGCCGTAAAAGTCCCGGATCACCACAAAGCCCAGGTTGCTGCCGACCACGCGGAGGTTCTCCATCCAGCCGACGATCTTGACAGACTGTCCCACGTGCTCCATCCGGAGCTCCCCGCAGGTATGGGTACGGTTTTGTGTCATATACAATCTCCTTCCTTGTTGGCTCCCCTGCCTAAGGGGAGCTGTCAGCCGGCGTGTTGCGGTCCGCCGGATGACTGAGGGGTTTCCTTCCTTATTGGAAGTGAAGAGTGAAAAGTGAATAATTATGGTATCGCCTTCGGCGATGAATGATAATCCGTCCGCGGAGCGGACACCTTATCTTTTCCCTATTCACTATTCACTTTTCACTGATAATCGCAGTTCTGTTGCGCTCTTCCACGTTCCTGCGGATATAGGCCGCGGCCTCGTCGCTCTTCATGCGCTTCTGCTCGCCGGAACGCATATCCTTCACGGACAGCTCCCCTGCCGCGATCTCGTCCTCGCCCAGCAGCACCGCAAAGGGCACGCCGATCTTGTCGGCATAGCCGATCTTGGCCTTGAACTTGCGCTTTTCCCCATAGAGCTGGGTGCGCACGCCGCCCTGGCGCAGTGCCGTCGCGGCGGCCACAGCGGGGCCGACCTCCTCGGTCATGGGGATCACCAGCGCGTCACAGGGGGAAGTCACCAGCTCCTCGGACAAAAGGCCCTGCTCGTTCAGCACGTAGAAGAGCCGTGTGAGGCCGATGGAGATGCCCACACCGGGCAGCTGCTTGTCGGTGTAGTATTCCGCCAGGTTGTCGTAGCGTCCGCCGGAGCAGACGGAGCCGATCTCCGGGTGCTCGGTCATCTCCGTTTCATAGACGGTGCCGGTGTAGTAGTCCAGGCCGCGGGCGATGGTCAGGTCGATGGCGAAGTTCTCCTCCGGCACGCCGAAGTCCTTCAGGTACTTCGTCACCGTGATGAGTTCCTCCAGGCCCTGATCGAAGGTGGGGTCCATGCCCCGGTAGTCCTCCAAACGGGAGAGCACATAGGCGTTGTCCCCCTGGATGGCCATGAAGTCCAGCACGTTTTCCGACTTGTCCGGCAGCATCTTCACCTCATCGATGAGCAGCTGCTTGACCTTGTGGGGACCGATCTTGTCCAGCTTGTCCACGGTGCGCATGATCTCCCCGGCCTTCTCGCTCATGCCGTTCAGGGCATAGAAGCCGTTGAGGATCTTGCGGTTGTTGACCTTGATCTTGAATTTGCGGATGCCCAGCTTCGTAAAGGTGCTGTAGATCACCGCCGGGATCTCCGCCTCGTTCAGGATGTCAAGCTTCCCGTCGCCGATCACGTCGATATCCGCCTGGTAAAACTCCCGGAAGCGGCCCCGCTGGGCCCGCTCGCCCCGGTAGACCTTGCCGATCTGGTAGCGCCGGAAGGGGAAGGAAAGCTCGCTGTAGTGCGCGGCCACGTATTTTGCCAGGGGCACCGTCAGATCAAAGCGCAGCGCCAGATCGCTGTCCCCCTTCTGGAAGCGGTAGATCTGTTTTTCCGTCTCGCCGCCGCCCTTGGCCAGCAGCACCTCCGCCGATTCGATCACCGGCGTGTCCAGCGGTGTGAAGCCGAAGAGGGAGTAGCTCTCCCGCAGGGCCTGCATCATCCGCTCCATTTTCATCTGATCCCGGGGCGCCAGCTCCATAAAGCCGGAGAGGGTCCGGGGCGCGACTTTCGCCATATGAGATAACTCCTATCCTACAAATGTGTATGGGCGGCTGTCAGCCGCCCGATCACGGTTTGATATTGTAGCAGACTGTACCCCAGGGCAGCGCTCAGCGCTTCTGGGGATTGACGATGTTGCGCCAATCCAGATCGCCCCGGCGCAGACCCTGCACCAGCACCTCCGCCGTGGCAGCGTTGGTGGCAAAGGGGATCTGATACTGATCGCAGAGGCGCTCCACCTTGTTGATATCGTCAAAGCCCTTGGGGTTGGCCGGGTCGCAGAAGAACAGCACCAGGTCGATCTCGTTGAAGGAGATCCTGGCCCCGATCTGCTGGGAACCGCCCTGGTCCGCATGGAGGTACAGGGTGATGGGCAGCCCCGTCGCCTCGGAGACCAGCTTCCCCGTCACGTGGGTCGCACAGAGGTTGTGCTCCGCCAGGATCCCGCAGTAGGCAATGCAGAACTGGACCATCAATTCTTTCTTTCTATCGTGTGCCATCAAGGCAATGTTCATCTATCTCAACTCCTCGCCGAATCATTTATCGTGTTATTATATTCTGATTTTTCCTGACACGCAAGACTTTTTGCGTATCTTCCGCAGTTTTCTTTCAGCGCAGCAGGGACATTTCCGACTCGGAGGTATCCTTGTAGCTCTTGATATTGATATAGGCGTCCATGATCTGGCGGGCCATAAACTGCACGCTGGCGCCGCTGCCGCCGCGCTCCACCACGATCACGATGGCAACTTCGGGGCTTTCATAGGGGGCGTAGCACATAAAAATACCGTCATTGGTGATCTTTTCGCCCTTCTGTGCGGTTCCGGTCTTGCCGGCCACTTCCCAGGAGCAATCCACCCAGTTTTCACAGTTGGGGGCGTTGGCCGCCCAGTCGTGAAGCACCAGGTACATGCCCTCGTGGACGGCGGCCCAGTTATACTCGGCGGAATCCACGGTGCTCAGGATCTCCGGCTCCCGCTCGTAGAGCTTTTCGCTGTAGTCGTAGCTGCGAATGGCCTTCAGCACGGAGGCGGAATACCGGGTGCCGGAGTTTGCCACGGTGGCGCAGTACTCGGCGATCTGCAGGGGGGAGAAAATGCTGTCGGACTGGCCGATGGCTGCCTGCATCGTGTCACCAATGTGCCAGTCGTCATCCACGTAGTAGTGGTGGGTCTCTTCGCTGGACATGTTGCCCACGGTCTCCACCAGCTCGATGCCGGTGGGAACACCCAGGCCGAAGAGATGGGCGTACTTGCCCATGGTGGTAACGCCCAGGTCGTGGCCCACAGAGTAGAAGAAGTAGTTGCAGGAGTCCCGGATGGCCTCGGTCACGTTGTCGTTGCCGTGAGTGTAATGCTCCGGCGCCATGGCGTTCCAGATCCAGCACTCAGGGGCGTAGCCTTCGGCCGCGTACTTGGTGAACACGCCCTCGCACTTGGTCCTGGTCTCGGTGTTGAACTCGATACTGGTGTCGGTGAGGGCGGCCATGGCCACACAGGGTTTGAAGGTGGAGCCCGGGGCGTAGGCGCCCATCAGCGCCCGGTTGAAGAGGGGCGCGTTGGGGGTCTCCATGAGCTCGGAGTACTTCTCAATGATGGTGGAAACGTCGTAGGTGGGCCAGCTGGCGATGGCCAGAGGCTCGCCGGTGCGCACGTCCACCACCACGGCGGCGGCGCCGGTGATCTCGTCCTTCATCTCCGGGTCATAGTCGCCGCGGGCGATGCCCTCCGCGCGGGTCTGGCGCCGGTCTTTGATCAGCACGTTTTCCACGCCGTTTGCCAGGATACGCTCCACCTGCTCCTGCAGGGCGATGTCGATGGTCAGATAGATGTGGTTCCCGGGCACCGGCTCCTTGAGGTACACCGTGCTCAGCACTGTGCCGGCCGGGTTGCGGGTCTCCACCACCTCGCCGTCCTGCCCGTGCAGATACTCCTCAAAGGCGTATTCGATGCCGTCCTTGCCCACATAGGCGTTGGTGGCATAGTTCAGCAGGGAGTAGCGTTCATACTCCTCCTGGGTCATGAGGCCGGTGTAGCCCAGCAGATGGGCAGCATATTCCGTGCCGTATTCCCGCATGTAGGCCCGCTCGATCTCAATACCGGGGAGCTTGTTCTCCATGATGGAGGCGATGAGCTGCATGCTGGCGTCCTCGACGAACATGTAGTCGGCGGTGTTGATGGCGTAGCGCACGTTGATGGAGTAGCGGACGCCTGCGATGATGCGCATTTCCTCGGCGGAATAGCTGTTGTCGATGTCATAGCGGGTGCGCATGTAGCTCAGAAGCTCCACCGCGTTGGGATTGTCCGGCAGGATATTCTCCCTGGCCTTGTCCTTGAAATAGGCCAGCAGCATGGTCCGCTCAATATCGGTCATGTCCTCCTCGTACTCGAAGGGAGGCGTCATGGAGATGGGCAGGTCGTCGGTATAGCTGTCGCCATAGCCCTGCACCATGTTCACCAGCTCCAGAATGACGGCGTTGGGGTCGTCATTGGCAAAGAGCTTGGCGGTATCGATCTTCAGGTTATAGCATTCCTTGTTGCTCACCAGCACCCGTCCGTAACGGTCCAGGATATTGCCTCTCGCCGCGGTGACCGTGCGCTTCTCGGTGCTGATCTCCTTGCTGCGGTTGTAGTACTCCTCGCCCTGAACGATCTGCAGATTATAGAGGAATGCCAGATAGATCACCATGATCAAGGCAAACAGCACGCCCATGGCAACTACCCGACTGGGTTTGATAGATTTGTTCATTGCAAATAATCTCCTTGTAGGCTCCCCTGCAAAGGGGAATTGCGGGTTCCCGCCGCCGGTGGCGGAAGAAGGGAACCCGGAATTTCCGCAGCGGTCGAAAAACGCAAGGACAAGCGTAAGCCCGCAGCGTTTTTCGGGCACCGCAAGGCGGAAGCTGTCTGACGCCGTCTCACGCAAGGCGGCAGACTGAAGGGTCTTTGAGGGAATCGGGAATGAGAAAAGGAAAAGCTGCCTTCGGCGATGCTACGGCTCTTTCCTTATTCAGAATTCCGAACTCCGAATTGCCTTCAGTTTTCCCCTTTGCTGGCCGGAGCAAAGCGGCTCCAGCGAGCCGGGAAGATATAGGCCAGCGCCGCCAACGGCAGGGACCACAGGGTCTGCAGCAGTGCCGTGGAGAGCATGGCGCCGGAAAAGCCGTCCATGGTCGAGGTGTGCAGCATCTGTCCCAACGCCGTGACGGCAAGGCCCAGCAGCGCCGCGCCCATGTAGGCAAAGAAGCGGCGGTTGATGAAAAACTGGGCGATAAAGCCCGTGGCAAAGGCCAGGGCCGGGAACAGCAGCGTAAAGAGCACCGTGTTCTCCACAAAGGCCATATCCGCGAAATAGCCCAGGACCAGACTGTACAGCACCCCGCCGATGGGGCCTTCAAACATGCCCAGGGCTACCGCCGCCGCCGGCAGGGCATAGGGGCAGATCCCCGCGATTCGGAAGCGGGACAGCAGCATGGTCTGCACCAGGAGGCAGAGGAAGAGGTACAGCGCGTTTCGCAGCACCATCTTCCACTCCACCTTGGGCATCATATATCGAAGCAAAAATTCTCGTAAGCTCATTCTACCACAGTAAAGTCCTTGATGATGAAAACCTGCACCAGGGTGTCCAGCTCGCACTGGGGCACCACGATGCCGTACTCGATCTGTCCGCCGGCCTCGGTCTGCACATTGGAAATGGTCCCGATGACAAGACCTGCCGGGAAGGCGCCGCCGGAGCCGGAGGTCAGCACCTCGTCCCCTTCAAAGATCTGGGCGCCGTCGGCCAGGAACGTGAGCTTTGCGGTCTTGTTTTTCATCATGGCATACTCGCCCACCACCATGCCGGAGGACCCGGAGGAGCCCACATAGCCGCCCACGCTCATATCCACGTCGATGAGGGTGCTGACGGTGGCCCAGGTCTCGCCCAGTTCCGTCACCTGACCCACCAGGGCGCCGTACTCGGTGATCACCGGGTCGCCCAGCTCGATACCGCTGGTCCTGCCCTTGCTGATGGTGAAAGAGGAGGACCAGTTGGACGAAGACCAGAGCACCACCTTGGCCGATTCCAGGATATAGTCGGTGTGCTTCTGCCGCAGCAGCAGGGCTTCCCGCAGCCGCACGTTCTCCTCGGAGGCCTCGATGCCGTCGCGGGCGGACTGCTGGGCTTCCGCCAGCTGGGTCCGCAGGGACTCGTTCTCCGCCATCAGGGAGTCGTATTCATAGAGGTAGCCGTAAATGGTGTTGAACCAGTTGACCGTGGAGCTCAGCACCTTCTGCATAGGAGCGGCCACGATGCCCGTCACGTTCTGCACAAGGCCGATCCCGCTTCTGGTGGCAGCGCCAAGCAGGATCAGAAAGACGGAGGCCGCAACAATGATACCCATGCGCACCCCGTATTTTTTCAGATATTCTTTCAAAGGATGTTCACTCCCTGCTCTTTCAGCATCTTCCCCAGTCTGCACAGGGGAAGGCCCATCACGTTAAAGAAGTCGCCCTCGATGTGCTCCACAAAGAGCGCTCCCCTGCCCTGGGCCCCATAGGCGCCGGCCTTGTCCATGGGTTCGCCGGTGGCGATATAGCGGCGGATCTCTTCCTCCTCCAGTTCGCGGAAGCGCACCACGCTCCGCTCGAACTGGCTGATACTCTTTTCGCCCCGGATCACCGTCACTCCGGTGTAGACCTCATGGCAGTCGCCGGAGAGGCGGCGCAGCATCCGGGCCGCGTCTTCCTCGTCATGGGGCTTTCCGTAAGCCCCGCCGTCCACCCATACGATGGTGTCCGCGCCGATGATCACGTCCTCCGCCGTGCAGCGCGTCGCTACCTCCCTGGCCTTGGCCCGGGAAAGGGCCATCACCAGCTCCCCGGGGGAAGCATGCTCCGGCGGGATTTCCTCCCCTTTTGCGGGCAGGATCTTCAAATTCGGTACCTCCAGCATCTCCATCAGCTCTTTCCGCCGGGGAGAAGAGGAGGCAAGTACGATATGCATAAGCACTAAATACTCCCTTTTGCAAATAAAAGAATACTGAAAAATGAATATTGAAGACTGAAGAATTGCGGTATTTCGCCTGCGGCGAAATGGATACAATCCGTCGCCGAAGGCGACACCACAATTATTCATGATTCATTATTCATCCTTCAATTTCATTCCACTCCTCTATAGTACAGTCCCCTCGTCAGTACATTGGGACGGTAATCCGAAAGTCCCAGATGGCCCTTGGCCACCTCCACGCACTCCCGTCCGCTCTCGTTGGTAAAGAGCAGGCGGAGGCCCCAGGCTCCGGTGGCGTAGAGATCTTCCTTCTTGTCCGCCAGATACAGCTTGTGGGCGTTGTAGATCACCGTTCTGTCGCCGTAGTCCCGCGCCACCGGGAACACCGAGCCCATCCTGTCAGCCAGCTGGGCGGTATCCTGCACGGTGGTCTTTACCAGGCTCTGCTCCGAGATCATCAGCGGCAGCCGGCCGTAGATGATGATCTCCGTGTCCAGAGGCTTGGGCATGTCCCGGATCTGGCTCAGCCGCAGCTCGAAGGACGCGGTGGCCGAGAGGAAGCCCGCCTCCCGCAGCATCTCCAGGCTCATGGCGTTGAAAGCGTTCATGCCGAAGTCGGCCCGGATCTTCATCCCCGCCTTTTTGGCCAGGAACACGTGACCCAGGTTCCCCACCAGCGCTTCCCGCACGCCCTCGTCAAAAAGCTGCTCCAGCGCGCTATAGACCTCCGGGCTCTGCTGATCCGTGATGACCCGGGGCAGCACCGCCACCGGGGTCGCACCCTTTTCCACAAAGGGAACCACCAGCTCCGGCCGCCTGGCCATGAGCAGGGCGGGCACATAGAGGTAATCCGGCTTCAGCTCGGCAAGCTCGGGTAAAAGCTGATCCTCGCTGCGCACCTGGAAAATGATCTTCGGGTCGGCAACGCTCCCCAGGTTCTTCGGCATAGCGGGCATGCGCCCCACTCTTCTCGTGGGAGGAGCGGCCCGCCGCTCGGAGAGTTCGGAGATAAGCTTTCTGCGCAGCTCGTTGATTTCAGATGCGGGCAGGAACAGGCCCGGCTCCGCCTTGGCCCGGTTCTCCACACAGGTGTAGGGGGTGCCGCCGGTCTTGAACATCTGCTCAGTGAGATAGCCCTCGGTCAACCCCTGGCGCTTGGCCCGCTCGGGCACAGGCCCGAAGGCCACCGCCCGGTTGCCCTCGTCGTCAAAAGCGATGGCCTTGGCGGGCTCGCCCTTTTCCACCACGGTATAAAAGTGCACCGGCACCCGCCGCAGTTCGCCCTCGGCATAGGCCTTGCGGGCGGTGGTGAACACGGCCTCGTCTGCCTTGTCCGTGTCGCTGCGGACGCCGAACATGTCCTTCTTGTCGCCGTTGAAGTAGCCCTGGGTGAAGCCCTGCCGGGAGAAGGCCTTTTCCAGCAGCTCCATCTCCTCTGCGGTGGGCTTGCGGTGCTCCCGCAGGGCCTTGCTGTAGATCCCGGTGACGATGGCGGTGTATTCCGGCCGTTTCATCCGTCCCTCGATCTTCAGGCAGGCCACCCCCGCCTCCTCCAGTTCCTGTAGCCGGTCGGCCAGGCAGCTGTCCTTCAGGCTCAGGGGATGCTCGTCCACGCTGCCGGTGAGGGAGTAGGCCATGCGGCAGGGCTGGGCGCACATGCCCCGGTTGCCGCTGCGCCGCCCGATGAGGGCGGACATGTAACACTGGCCGGAGTGGCAGAAGCACAGCGCGCCGTGGCAGAAGACCTCCGTCTCAATGCTGGCATGCTTGGTGATAAAACGGATCTGCTCCAGGCTCAGCTCCCGGGCCAGCACGGCTCTCGTCAGGCCAAGCTCCGCCGCCGCTTCCACGCCGGCAAGATTATGTAAACTCATTTGGGTGCTGGCATGGAGGGGTATGTCCGGCAGCACCGCCCGGATGGCCCGGATCAGGCCCAGATCCTGGATGATGATGCCGTCGGCCCCCAGGTCGGAGGCCAGCTTGGCAGCCTGCACCGCGGGCTCGATCTCCCGGTCGTTCACCAGGGTATTCAGCGTCACATAGACCTTGCAGCCCCGGATCCGGCAGTAGCGCACGGCCTTTTCAAATTCCTCGTCGGTAAAATTCCTGGCGCCGCGGCGGGCGTTGAAATTCCCCATTCCCAGATATACGGCGTCCGCTCCGTTCTGTACGGCGGCGATCACCGATTCCGGCGATCCCGCCGGCGCAAGAAGCTCGATCATATCTCTGTCTCCTTCAGGCGGGCATGGTCCCTCCGCCTGTTCAAAAACCCTGTGGGCATAATTTCGCTATAATACAGTTTATTATATCACATCTCTCCCCCTTGCGACAAGATGATTTTGATGGTATAATGTTTCCCCACCGAAAATTATCTGTGAATTTTTCTGAAGGAGTCCGGTTCATGACGGAGAGAACAGCGGAAAACTGCATAGCGTCCTCCGTACTGGACAGGCTCATCGCCGCGCATGACGGAGATGTGGCCCTTCTCTGGCTCTACTGTCAGCGTCACGGCGCTCTGGATGAGGAGCAGGCGGCCCAGGCGCTCTGCCGCACCCTGCAGGAGATCCGCGCCGCGGAGGAAAAGCTTCGCCGGATGGAGCTTCTCCCCTGCGGCTCCGCCCCTGCCCCGCGGGAGAAGCCGGAGCCGGACGCGCCGGAGGAGCTGCCCCAGTACACCGCCGGGGAGATCACCCGCCGCTCTGCCGGCAACAGCGCCCTCTCCGCCATCTATGCCGAGGCCGCCCAGGTCATGGGCCGTGCGCTCAGCAGCAACGATCTGCGGGTGCTCTTCGGGATCTATGACCATCTGGCCCTTCCGCCGGAGGTCATTCTGGAGCTGCTGCACTTCTGCGGGGAGCTCTGCCTCTGGAAATATGGGGAAAGCCGCCGGCCGAATGCCCGTTTTCTGGAAAAGGAGGCCTATGCCTGGGCCAACCGGGAGATCCTTACCCTGGAGCAGGCGGAGGATTACATCCGCGGCAGGCGGGAACGGCACAGCGATCTGGGCCGGATCCGGGATGCGCTGCACCTCTCTGCGTTCTCCCCCACCCAGGAGAAGGATGTGAACGTCTGGCTGGAGCAGGGCTTCGGGGAAGAAGCCATCGCCATCGCCGCCGACAGGACCGTCACCAACACCGGATCTCTCAAATGGAGCTATCTGAGCAAGATCCTGCAGAGCTGGCACCAGAAGGGCCTGCACAGCCCCGCCGAGATCGCGGAAAAGGATCCCGCCCGGCGCGGCTCCGCTCCCACGGCGCAGGAGTCCCGGGTCCAGAAGCCCCTGACTTCGGAGCAGTGGGACCAATTACTTGATAAAATCGCTGGAGCGGCGCCGCGCCGCCAATCAGGCCGAGCAGCAGCGCCGTCTCAGCGCCGCCTACGCCCGGGTCCCCGAGATCCAGCAGATCGACATGCGCATGCGCGCCCAGATGGCGGAGCTTGTCCGCCTGACCCTGACCCACCGGCAGGATCTGGTCCAGCGCATCGAGGAACTGAAAAAAGAAAACCTGGACCTGCAGGTCCGCCGGGCGGAGCTGCTGGTGGAGCAGGGCTGGCCGGTGGATTTCCTGGACGAGATCTGCAGCTGTCCCAAGTGCCGGGACACCGGTATCGACAACGGCGCTCCCTGCGAGTGCCTGCACAAGCTTTATAATCAGGAGCTGACAAAGGAATTGGGCGTGCTGCTGCGCAGCGGAGACGAGAGCTTCGAGCGCTTCGACCTCAATCTCTACAGCGCGGAGCCCGACGCAAGCGGCCTTTCGCCCCGCCAGAACATGACGCGGGTCCTGGGCGCCTGCAAAAAGTTTGCCGAAAACTTCCCCCAGGTCTCCACCAATCTTCTTCTGCAGGGGGACACGGGACTGGGCAAGACCTATCTCTCCGCCTGCATCGCCCGGGTGGTGGCTGACAAGGGCTATTCCGTCTGCTATGACAGCGCCTCCGCCGCCCTGGACGCCTTTGAACGGCAGAAATTCTCCCGGGATCCGGAGGAGGCGGAAAACGCCGCCCGCCGTGTCCGCCAGATGCTCAGCTGCGATTTGATGATCCTGGACGATCTGGGCACCGAGATGCTGACGCCCTATTCCATCAGCGCGCTCTATACCCTGCTGAATACCCGCCTGGTGAACGGCCGCCGGATGATCATCTCCACCAACTGTCCCTCCGGCGAGCTGCTGCGCCGCTATTCCGCACAGATCTGCTCCCGCCTGGACGGGGAGTTTCTCCCCCTGCCCTTCACCGGAACAGACATCCGTCGGATGCGCCGTTGATTTCTCTGGTAAAATCTGTTTTTTCGCTTGTATTCCGTCGGATTCGGCGCTATACTTTATTTGCATTTTTTTAAATACTTTTGGGAGGTTCTCCATGGCCAGCACATACAGACGCCGCTTCGGCGACCGGAAGGAAGGTCGGCTTCTTCGCTCTCTGCCCGCCTTCAACAAGTTTATCCCCTTCATTATGCCCCAGCGCAACGACCGCTATGTCCACTTTGAGGACGCCATGGAGATCAGCGCCGTGGACCGCCGCCTCCGCGCCCTTCGGGTGGAGGGCTACAAGGGTATCGGCATGCTGCATTTCTTCATCGCCTGCCATATCCGGGCCATCTCCATGCTGCCCGGCCTCAACCGTTTCGTGGTGGGCCGCCGGATCTACGCCCGCGATAATATCGAGATCGTCATGACCGTGAAGCGCGAGCTCTCCATCGACGCCACTGAGACCACCATCAAGGTCGTCTTTGAGCCCACCGACACCATCTTTGACGTGTACCGCAAGCTCAACGAGAAGATCGAGGAGATCAAGACCAACGACGACACCAACGGCACCGAGGATTTTGCCGAGACCGTCTCCCACTTCCCCCGCTTTCTGCTTCGCGCCGCCATCGGCCTGCTGCGGGTGATGGACTACTTCGGCTGGATCCCCCAGTCTCTCCTGGACGTGAGCCCCTTCCACGGCTCCATGATCATCACGGACCTGGGCTCCCTCCGTCTCGGCCCCGTATACCATCACATTTACAACTTCGGCACTCTGCCGATCTTCCTCGCCTTCGGTCCCAAGCGCCATGCCTATGAGCTGGACCGCAGCGGCAACATGGTGGACCGCAAGTATGTGGACGTCAAGGCCGTGGTGGACGAGGGTATTGTGGACGGCCACTACTATGCCCAATACTTCCAGGCTTTCCAGTACATGTTCCTGCATCCCGAGATCCTGGAAGCTCCCCCCTCCAAGGTGGTGGAGGACATCTTCTGATCCAAACCATTCTCTATACACAAGCAGCGAAGCCGGGGATCTCTCCCCGGCTTCGCTGCTTCAAGCTGTCGACAAAGTGTCGACAGCTTGAAGCAGCAAAAAGGAAACTGACGAAATCAGTTCCCTTTTTGCATAGATTGAACGTGAAGAGGGGACTCCCATCCCCTCTTCACAATCTCCCCATGCTTGTCGATACCCATCAATAGAAGTTTGGCTGCAGCCTGAAGCAGCGAAGCCGGGATCTCTCCCCGGCTTCGCTGCTTCTCAAAACTCAAAACTCAATACTATTTCTTCCCCAGGCCCAGCAGATCCGTCACGCTGCCCAGCAGATCGCCGCCGCCCAGCAGGGACAGCAGATCCTGCTTCTCGCCCTTCAGCACCTTCAGCGCGGCGTCTTTGGTGTTCTTGTCCGCCGCCCGGTACAGCTCCAGCAGCTTCTTTTCCGCCGCCGTCAGCTTGATTTCCTCTTCCTTTTTGGCCGCGGGCTTTTTCGCCGTGCTGGCCGCCGGTTTCTTTGCGGTGGCCGCAGGCTTCTTTGCGGTGGTCGAGGGTTTCTTCGCGGCGGTTCCGGACTTGGCCGCGTTCAGCAGGGAGGCCTGGGTCACCCCCGTGGCCTTGGCGATCAGCTTGAGCTGGGTCTGGGTCAGTTCCTTCTCTCCCCGCTCCGCCTTGCTGATGTCCGATGCTGTGACGCCGTCCACTTTTTTTGCCAGCTGTTCCTGAGTCAGACCCGCACCGGTGCGGGCTTCCCTGATCAGCGCTCCGACTTTGTTCGCCATGGCTCTTGCCTCCTTATTCCGGCTCCCGGAGCAGCCTGCGAGGAGCGCTCCGGTCTGCCTTTTATACGCTACCATGATAGCATCCCTCTCCTGCTTTTGCAAGAAAAAAGCCTGTTTTCGCAGGAAAAGGCAAAAGCGGGCATGTTCAAAGCACGCTTCCTGTGCTATACTGAGGAAAAATGACAAGGGAGGCTTCCCCATGCAGCAGCTCTATACCAAGGCCGGCCGGGAGCTCAACGGCGTCCCCTGGCAGCGCTACCCCCGTCCCCAGCTGGTTCGGGAGGACTGGCTCTGCCTCAACGGATACTGGGACTTTGTCTTCGAGGGCCGGGAGCAGCCCATCCGCGTCCCCTTCTGTCCGGAAAGCCTGCTTTCCGGGGTGGACAGGCCGCCCCGCCCGGGCACCGAGCTGCGCTACCGCCGCGTTTTCACGCTCCCCCCCTCCTGGAGGGGACGTCGGATCCTGCTGCACTTCGGCGCGGTGATGCGCCGGACTGTGGTCCTGGTGAACGGCCAGGAGGCGGCCCGCCATGAAAACGGCTATCTCCCCTTCACCGCCGATGTGACCGGGCTCCTGCGGGAGGGGAAGAACGAGCTCACAGTGCTGGTGGTGAACGATCTGGACCACCGCTTCCCCTGGGGAAAGCAGCGGCTGGACCGGGGAGGCATGTGGTACACCCCCTGCTCCGGCATCTGGCAGACCGTGTGGCTGGAGCCCGTGCCGGAGACCTATGTCCGCCGTCTCTCGATCCGCACAGGGTCAGACTGGGCGGAGATCCGCGCCGAGGGCGTGAGCGAGGGAAGCGTCCGCTTCCTCGGGCGGGACTATCCCCTGGAGAAGGGCTGCGTCCGCCTGTCTGTCGAGGAGCCGATCCTCTGGTGCCCGGAACGGCCTTATCTCTACCCCTTTACCCTCAGTGCCGGAGATGACCGGGTGGAGTCCTATTTTGCGCTCCGCACCCTCAGCACCGAGACCGTGAACGGTATTCCCCGCCTCTGTCTCAACGGGAAGCCCTACTTCTTCCATGGGCTTCTGGATCAGGGCTACTGGAGCGACGGGCTCTACACGCCCGCAAGTCCCACCGCCTATGCCCGGGACATCAGCACCATGAAGCTCCTGGGCTTCAACACCCTGCGCAAGCACATCAAGATCGAGCCGGAGCAGTTTTATTACGACTGTGACCGTCTGGGCATGATCGTCTTTCAGGACATGGTCAACAACGGCGATTATGTCTTCCTTCAGGACACCGGTCTTCCCACCCTGGGTCTGATGGGCGTGAACGATCAAAAGCGGAACCGGGACCCTCAGACCCGGGAGAATTTCTATGCCGCCATGGACGGCACCGTGGACCTGCTTTCCAACCACCCCTGCATCTGCCTCTGGACCATCTTCAACGAGGGCTGGGGCCAGTTCAGCGCGGACGCCGCCTATTACCGGCTGCGTGCCCGGGATCCCAGCCGCTTCATCGACAGCACCTCCGGCTGGTTCCACCAGACTGCCAGCGACGTGGACTCCCTCCACATCTATTTCCGCAAGCTGAAGCTGGGCAGGGAGAACAAGCCCCAGCTCCTCTCGGAGTTCGGCGGCTACAGTCTCCCGGTACCGGAGCACTGCTTCAACCCGGAAAAACCCTACGGCTACCGCAAATGCAAGGACCGGGAGAGCTTTGTGCGGGACCTGCGCGCGCTTTACGAGAAGCAGCTGCTTCCCCTGGTTTCCCGGGGTCTCTGCGGCGCCATCTACACCCAGGTCTCCGACGTGGAGGATGAGATCAACGGACTGCTCAGCTTCGACCGGGCGGTGGAAAAGCTCCGTCCCGAAGAATTTGCCGATCTGGCGCCCAGGCTCCAGCATGCCCTGGAGCTCTGAACGCTTGAAAGCGGGAACCGCAGCGCTTTGATATTCAAAAGAAACAGCAGCCAATGCCTTCGCAGGTATCGGCTGCTGTTTTTTCGCTTTGGGGCTGCCGCTTCCCGCAGTCCCTTTGTTTTCTCTGTCTTCTCCGACTTCCCAGCCGGTGACTCAGTCCGGTCCGCTTTCCTCCTCTTCCGGGCGGGAAGCGATCGGGATATCGGCTTTTTCCAAGCGGGGGTCTTCTTCCTGAAGGACTCGAAGGCTTTCCCCGCTTTTTCTGTTTTCTTCGGAACAGATCAGCTCAGATAGTTTTCCGCGGAAATGCCGTACTTCATCAGGCAACGCATCAGTTCCTTGAAGACCTCGTCGGAGGATTTCTCCAGCCGGTTCTTGGCATAGGTCTCGATGCTGTACTCAAGCACGTCGCTGATGAGGGCATCCCCGTCATAGACCTTGGCCGTCACCGTACAGCGCATATCCTTGGCGGAGATGCCTGCAAAACTCGCACCGTAGGCTTTGTAAGAGCTGTTGTACTCAAACTCGGAGGCCGGGATGATCTGGGTCACGGTCTCTCCGTTGACCTTGGTGTAGGTCAGCACCAGCTTCATCGTATCCGTGGGAGCTTCGTTGTTGCCAAGGCCGAAGGTGATGTAGTAGCGCAGTTCCACATAGCTGCCCATCACGATGGTCTTGCCATAGAAAGAAGCGGTGGCGCCCGGCGTGGTGATGGTGTTCTCCACGCTCTTGAGCTCGGGCATCACAGCCGTGCCACAGGCCTGCTGCTCCGCGGTCAGGTCCGCGTTCACCAAGTTCTCGGAATTGTACTGGAAGTACCGCTGAGCCTGCGCGCCGTAGTTCAGCATATCCACCAGCAGCGTCTTGAAGGCCTGGTCGCTGGTCTTCTGCAGACGGCTGTAGGCATACTGCTTCAGGCTGTAGACGTCGACGGCATTCACGAAGCTCTTGCCGTCCTTGGTCAGGTACAGCGTTGCGTAGAGCTCATCGCCGATCTCCTTGGCCGCGATGTTGTTGAACACCAGGCGCTTGTAGTCCTTCCCGCTGAGTCTGGCGTCCTCCCAGGAATCCAAGCTGTACTCGCGCCATTCGAAGTCCTCGCCCTCGCCGGTGTAGTGCACCTGACGGATCTCCAGACGGTCAAGCTCATAGCCTTCCACGTACTCTGCGGGGATGTAGTAGTTCAGCGACAGGTTGTTGCCGAAGGAAGCGCTGTGGTTGAAGGGGATGGATTCCTTGGATATCGTATCGGTGTAGGTCTGGCCCTGGAACACCACCGTGGCCGTGTAGGTGGTCACGCCGTTCACGGTCTCGCTGCTCACCTCGGCAACCACGGTCTCGGTGTGGCTGGCGTCGTTTTTGCAGACAAAGGTGGCTTCCGCGTCGGAGTAATCCGTCGCCCAAGTCCAGCTGGGATCGCCCCAATCGTGGCCTTCGGCGCCGGGGATGGTCACGTCGGCCCACTCGTTGAGTTCCAGCTGGTCGTTGCGTTCCACGGTGGTGGTATTGGCAATCACGTTGCAGGGCAGCGTCTCGGGATCGGCAACGCTGAAGTTCAGCGTCACGATGGCAGCGCCGGCGTCAATGTCGTCTCCGTTCTTGTCCTTGTTGGCATAGGCGATGGTGACCACGCCCTTGTCGGCCAGGTGGACGGAGAGGTTGCTGGAATTGCCGCCGTCGGCCCAGCTGACAAAGCTCACAAGCGCAGGATCGTATTCCACGGCGATCACGCCGTTGTGGCTTTCCTGGCTCTCGGCGATGTCGACGATAATGGTCTGCTGTGTGCCCTGGGTCTCTGCGGCGCGCACCGTGGGAACCGCAGCCACGTAGCCGCGGAAGGCCGTGAGGCTTCCGGTGTAAGCGCTGTCCTGGCCGTCCACAGCGGGAACGGGCTCCAGGATGGGCTCCACGGGGGCGATGCTGCCGCCCGCTTCGATGCTGCCCTCTTCCTCCGGCGTCTCTTCCGTCTCGGGCAGCGGGGTCTCGACCTCAAAGCCGAAGGCCTCGGCAAGCCGTTCCATCACGTCCGGGGTCATCAGCTGCTCCCGGGTGGCCACGCGCACCGGCTGGAAGGCCTCGTCCATGGGCTCGTCGCCCGCAGCCGCGGGTGCGGCGGAACCGTTGACGTAGAGGCCGCCCACAGGCCAGACGCCCTCGCCGAAGTTGCCGGCATTGAAGATCCGTCCGGTGCTGGGTTCCATAATGATCAGATCCGTCTCGTTGTCTGCGTAATGGGACCAGAAAAGATAGGTTCCGTCATAGTAGAGGGACTGATACTGGAGGGACGTGCCGATACCGGTATCCATGACCAGGGTCGGGGTGCCAAAGGTGATGCCCTTGGTGCTGCTGTAGCTCTGGACAGTCTGCCAGATCTTGCCGGTCTCATCCAGGAAGTAGTAAGTGGCACCGGAGGCGCTCACCGTCTTTGCGCACACGGCAACCACATAGGCGTCACCCACAGCGGTTTCGCTCAGATCCAGCAGACCGGCGGGCATACCCGTGTAGTACTCGCCGTTTCCGATGAAGTTATCGTTTTCATCATAATAGCCGTCTTCCTGCGGAGCGAGTATGCCCAGGATGAGGTATTTGGCAAAGCCGTAAGCGAAGAAATCGTATCCCGCACTGCTGAGGCCGGTCATACCTCTCGCCATGCCGAAGGGCGGCACGTAGTTCATGCCGTACTCGGTCAGGGCATAGCTGCTGCGGTTCACGGTGTAGAGCGGGCTGTCACCGTTGGGATCGCAGACACTGGCGTACAGGGTGCTGGAATTGAACATCATGGCGTTCATCAGATAAACGCCCGTGGGATCGTTGTGCAGCTTGTTCCAGGTGGGCAGGCTGCCGGAGTTGAAGCCGGAGAAGTACACGTCGCCCGCTTCATCCCAGACGATGCCGTTGAGGTCCTTTTCGATGCTGTATACCGTCACGGTGCATTCGGCCTTCTTGGTGCTGTCGCCGTTGGCGGTGGCGGTGATCACGGCGCTCATGCCGGAGGGCGAGCCGTTGACACCGGTGACCTTGCCGGAGGCGTCCACCGCGGCCACGTTGGGATCGGAGCTGCTCCAGCTGACGCTTCGGTCACTTGCGGTCAGCGGGACCACCTTGGCGGTGAGATCCACCGTGGCGCCCTTGTAGATCGCGGCCGTGCCCGGTGTCAGGGTGACGCCGGAGATGCTGTAGGGATCCACATCAAAGCTCTGCTCAACCTTCTGGTAGATGTACACGCTGCCGGCAGCATTGCTCAGGGCAAATTTGTTGTTGGCATAGACCAGGTAAGTCGCGCGGTCGGTGAAGCGCAGCTGCTCGTTCCCATACTGCCAGGAGTCGTAGCTGTCGATCGTACTCACCTGCAGCGTGGTGCTGTTGTTGCTGCTCCTGCGCAGATAATAGTTCCCGTTCTTCAGACGGATGCCGCTGCCGGCCGTCCAGACAGAGGTGGAAGCCACGTCCTTGGAGTCGATGAAGACTCTGCCGCCGGTGGCATTGTCGCTGGCCTTCACCGTGACGGCATTGGTGCCCACCGTCGTGCCGGTGTGCCCCAGGATCATGCCGGAGCCGGTCTGCATCGTATTGGCGATGACGTAGTCCTGACCCGCCTCCAGCGTGTCCGTCTGGATAAAGACGGTGCGCTCCACATGGGTGTTGTCGTTGACCTTCACGGCCACGGCAGCCTCGTTGCCCGCGTAGTCGCCCACGAACACGGCCACATAGCCGAAAGCGTTGGCGATGGCCTCGCTGGCGTCAAAGCTCAGCTCGCAGGTGGGCACGGCGGGGACGTCCTCGGCATAGACGGTCTCGCCGTCCAGGCTCAGCACGGCCACATAAGCCAGGTTCTGGTTATCCGCGGCGCTCACGGTGATGGCCGTGCCATCCATGGTGGCGCTGAGGATCTGCGGGTCGGTGTTGTCCACCGTGAAGTCATAGCCCACATAGGCGCCCTTGCCCAGCTCGCCGCTCAGCAGCAGGCTGTTGAAGCCCGCCTGGTTGAGCATGCCGGCGGTGCCCGTGTTGTAGCTGTCGTTCACCAGCATGGCGTTGTACTCGGGAATGGCGTAGAAGCCGATCCGGAAGGTATCGCCCTCGGCAAGGCCGTAGCTTGCGGGCGTCTTGTTGATGCTGTAGAGCTTGGTGCCGGTATTCTGCCAGGTGGCCTGGTTCACATAGTACCAGAGGCCTGTGACGTCATTGCCGACCACGGAGGAGCTCAGCACTTCGCTGACCTCGCCGTCTTCCAGCCTGCTCACGGCAAAGCCGGTGGTGCCGGCGGAGCGGATCAGGTTATAGGCAATGCTCTGGATATTGGTGTTGGAATTGATGGCAAGGCGCTCGCTGGGGAAGTCGGTAACGCGGCTGCCTTCCACCTGATAGGGGTTGCCGGTGAACTTCACGGTGGCGCCGTTCATCTGCAGCCGCATGCAGTTGGTATCGCTGTTGCCGGAGTAGGGCAGCTGCTCGCTGCCGTAAAGGCCCTCAATGTAAGAGGTGGTCTCGAACATGCTGGCGTCGGTCCAGGAGCCGTAGAAGCCCAGGATGGGGATGGAGTGCTCGTCGGTGTAGACGCCGCCATCCTTCGTGGTGCCCACGGCCTTCACGGTAGTGAAGCCCTCCAGGAAGGCACCGCCGGGATAGCTGCCGTCCAGATCACCCTTCGTTCCGGCTGGCAGGGTGATGCGTACCGCGCAGTAGCGGCTGCCGTGGGCGGGAACCAGACCGTCCTGGGTATCGCTTCCCTGCTCGGCAGCAAAGCCCAGCAGCAGGTAGGCGTCCTGGGAGCTGATGTCGGTGTCGCCGTCCAGATCGGCCACCGTCAGGTTCAGCTCATCCGCTTCCTTCTCTCCGCTCACATAGTCCAGGATGGCGGTGGCGTCCAGTTCGTCGGTCCTGCCGTCCTTGTTCACGTCATGCTCATTGGGGACGCTGCTGCCGTCCAGAGGCGCCCACCACTTGGTGGCGCTGACGCTCAGGATGGCCGTGCCGCTGGACATAAACTCGCCCGCAACGGCCTGGGTGAACATCTCGGTGTTCACATCAAAGGTAATGTCCTCGTCGCTGAGGTTATAGACCGTAAAGCCGAAGCTGTAATCTCCCTTGCGGGCGGGATCGTCGCCCAGCTCCACCTTCACCTTGCCGTCGGCAGCGGAGCCGGTCAGGCCGGTGAGACCGCTGTTGGCGGGATCCATCATGATGACGGAGTTGGAACTGGCCGCCTTGCTCACATCCGCAAGGCCCGCGCCCTGCTGCAGGATGGAGAGGAACTCCCCGTCCGGCGCCATGGGCGTGGCGGTGGACATCATCAGGCTCTGGGTGATGGCACGGATGCTGCAGTTGCCAAGGCCCGGGTTCTTCGCCTTCAGGTTCTCTTCCCGGATGCGCTCGGCCAGCACCGCGGTCAGGCCGGCCATATGAGGTGCCGCCATGGAGGTGCCGCTGTAGCTCACGTAGGCCTCGGAGCCGCCCTCGCTGCCGCCGCTGGTCTTGGCAGTGCCAAAGACGGAATAGATGTCACCGCCGGGGGCGGTGATCTCCGGCTTCATCAGCAGGGAGCCGGGAACGCCCCAGGAGCTGAAGTCGGTGATGGTGGCCTGAGAGCGGTCGATCACGACTTCCTTGTAGGTCTTGGTGACCTGCATGCTGCCGGTGTAATAGCTGATGCCGTTCACACTGTGGGCGGTGCCGCCGGCCTTGATCTGATTGGCGTCCTTCAGCGTGATGGAAACCATGGGGAATGTGCCGGTGTAATCCGCCAGATTCATCAGGATGGTCCCATCCATGTTGTTGGCAACAATGACCGCCTTGGGATTGTAGCTCTTGGCGTTGTTGCCCTTTTCGGAGAAGTTGATCTCGCCGCGGTTGACGATCACGACCTTGCCGGAGAGGCTCACAGCGCCGTTCACCGCGCTGAAGTCTTCCGGCGTTCCGGCCGCGTCGATGTATACGTAGTTGTAGGAGCCCGCGATGGTGGAGAGCTCCGGGTTCGTGTAGGTCGTCCCGCTCTCTTCGTCGCCTGTAGACTCGTAGTAGAAGACGTCCTGGCTGCCGTTGAAGAGCATCGGAGTGCCCGAGGTCAGGGTGTTCTGGGCCGCGGCCACGCAGAGACTGTTGACGAAGGAGCCGGGGCTGCCGCCGGTGTGGGTATACACGTCCTCGATGTAGGGCGCTCTGGTGGCGGTGAAAGCCGTGGCGGCATAGGAGTTGCCGGCGGAAATGGTCAGCACCATATCGCCGTTGTGTTCGCCGTCAGACCAGCCGTTCAGGTAATCCTGATAGGTGTTGTCAAAGCTCCAGCCCGGATCGCCCGAGCCCAGAGACAGGTTGCAGGCGTCCGCGCCCAGGACCATGGCGTCCTCGATGGCGACCATGTAGTCTGAATCATAGGCGCCGCCGCCGGCACCGAAGACCTTCATCACAAAGAGCTGGGCGTCGGGGGCCATGCCCACCGCGCCCACCGTGGAAGCCGCGTCCTGGTGGGCGCTGCCGATGTAGCGGTTGGCCGCGGCAATGCCGGCCACGTGGGAGCCGTGGTTGCCCTGGCTGTCGCTGAGGTGGTCGATGGTGGTGTTGCCGTCTACGTAGTTATAGCCGTAAGGGATCTTGGCACTGACGTAGTTCGCGGTGCCGCTGTTGAGCTGGCCGGCCAGGGCCTGTACCTGCGCTCTGGTCATCAGCTCGCCGCTGGCGCCGGCCTGTCCCACCGACCAGGTGAAGGGCTCTTCCGCAAAGGACTGATGGCTGGTGTCGATGCCGGTATCGATGATGGCGATCTTGCTGCCGGCGCCGGTGTAGCCGGCGGCCCAGGCAGCGGTGGCGCCTGTCATATTCTCACTGGTATTGGCCGTTTCGGGATCGGAGATGCTGCCCTCGTCCATGGGCAGGTACAGGTTCTCCCGCTCTACGCAGCGCACGCCGGGGATCTCCCGGACCTTCACCATTTCTCCCAGACTCAGGTCCGCGGAGATGGCGTTGACGGCCAGGGTCAGATTCCAGTGCACGTTCAGCTCGTGGCCGATGACGCTCTCGATCTGCGCGGTCATCTCGGCCTGGCGGGCCTTCAGAGCATCGCGATAGCCGATGGCGGCGCTGTTGGTGCCCACGCCCTTGGCGCTGTAGCCGGCGGCCAGGGTGGCGGGCTCGTCCAGGAAAATGGAGGCGCGGACCACGGTGTTCAGATCTTCCTCATCCATGGGGACGATCTCGCCCAGGTCCTCTTCCTCTTCCAGACCAAGCTTCCGGATGTGGACTTTGTCCGGGCTGATCTCTTCCATTTCCAGTTCCCCGTCCCCGGGAAGGGCATCCTCGGCGGGATCCTCGGCAGGATCCTCCCCTTCTTCCTCTTCCGCGGAGGCGATGGAGCCCTCCGCGATCTCCGCGGGGGTCTCTTCGGCTTCTCCCTCATCCGCAAAACCGGTCACGCCCAGAGACAGGACCATGACCATGGCCAGCAGCAGAGAAAGGAAACGCTTCCAACTGTTGTTCATACTATTCCTCCCTTACCAAGCCGGACACCTCCGGCTCAATTCTCGAGATGGGG
>ONCI01000089.1 GCA_900316255.1 uncultured Eubacteriales bacterium
GGCAGCTGCCGCCGCACCTCTTCCACCCGGGCAAAGTCGATGTCCGCGTACAGGATCTGCTCTTTTTCGTCCGCCGCGGCGATCAGGGTCCCCCAGGGGTCGGACACCAGGGAGTGGCCCCAGCACTCATAGCTGAAGCCCTCATAGCGGGCGGCGGAGGACGCCGCCAGGAACACCTCGTTGTCCACCGCCCGGATGCGCAGGGTGCTCTCCCAATGCACGGGGCCGGTGGTCATATTGAACTGGGCGGGCAGCAGGATGAGCCTTGCCCCCCGCCTGGCCATGGCCCGGAAAAGTTCGGGAAAGCGGACGTCAAAGCAGATGGCCGCCCCCATTTTGCCCCAGGGCGTGTCGAAGACGGTGATCTCCTGCCCGGGAGTAAAGGTGTTGGACTCCCGGAAGCGCATGCCGGGGGCCTCGATGTCGAAGAGGTGGATCTTCCGGTGCCGGGCGATCAGCTCGCCCCGGTCGTCGAAGATGAAGCAGGTATTGTAGAGCTTCTCCCCTTCCCGCTCGGGAACGGAGCCGCCCGCCAGCCAGATGCGGTTTTCCCTGGCCCAGGCGGAGAGGGCCTCCACCGTCTCCTCATGGCCGAGAGCGGCAAAGTCCCGGAAATACTTGCCCGCGTAGGGGCAGTTGAACATCTCCGGCAGCACCGCCAGCTCCGCGCCCTTCGACGCCGCCTCCCGGAGCATCCGGGCGGCCTTGTCCATGGTTTCGCTGCGGTCCAGCTCCGTGCGCAGCTGGCAGATCGCAAGCTTCAAGGTATCTTTCATAGGCTTTGCAGATAGCCCTCCACGTCAAAATCCCGGACCTTTTCGTCCTTGCGCAGATACAGCGGATGGTGGGGGTGCCCCTTTTTGGAGCAGGCGCCGGCGCAGAACCAGCGGGCGCCGTACCGCTGCCCCAGGGCCACCATGTCCCGCACGCAGGCGGGGAGATAGTCCCGCTTTTCGATGACCGCGCCCCAGGCTGCCCAGACGGCGGGCCGCTGCCCGTTTGCCGCCGCCCCCGCCAGGAGCCAGGCAAAGGCCCGCATATTCTCCCGGTGCAGCTGCTCGTTGCGCTGCCGGTCCATGTCGTCGGGCCGGGTGGCCCGCTGGGCATAGACGTTGAACATGACCCAGCTGTCAAAGCCGTTTCCCGCCGCAATGCGGGAGACGGATTTCAGGGTGTTGTCCAGGTCCTCCGGCGCGGCGGTGGAGGGGTTCACCCCGATGCAGATCAGGGGTTTCTGCCCCCGGGTGCCCAGGATGTAACGGTATTCGGTGTAAAAATCCGGCACGTAGAGCCACTTGTCGGCGTCATAGTCTCCGGACTTGCCGGAGCGGCTCAGGGCCTCTTCAAAATCCAGCAGCGCCACATCCTGGCTCTGCGAAGACGGAATATGCATTCTGTCCCTCTCCTTAAAAGCCGGAAGCTTTTCGCTCTCCCGTCTCCTAAAAACTAGAAACTAAAAACTAAAAACTAAAAACTCATTTGGCTAACAGCCAGATCAAAAACGGTATCGTCACCAGGGACAGGGCCGTGCTCTGCAGGGTGCCCTCGGCGGTGTAGACCGCGTCCCGGTCGTACTGATTGGCCATCACCGTGACCATCACGGCGCCGGGGCAGGCCGCCACGATCATCATGGTGGTGCGCAGCACCGGATCCTGGGTCAGCAGGCCGCAGACCAGCCAGGTCATAAGGGGGATCAGCAGCAGGCGGACGGCGCTTGCCAGATAGAGCTGCCTGTTGCGGAAGGCGTCCAGGAGGCTCACGCTGCCAAGGGAGGCGCCGATCACCAGCATGCTCAGCGGCGTGGTACCCCCCGCCACGGTGGCGATCAGGCCCCGCAGCGCGCCGGGCAGCGGCGGGTGCAGCAGGAAGAGGACCAGGGCCAGGATGGCCGCCAGGGTGGGGATGCTGAAAATGTCCCGGGGCCGCAGGCGGGCGTTCTCCCGCCCGCTCTGGAGCCGCCAGACGCCGTAGGTAAAGAGCAGGACGTTGAAGGGCAGGCAGGAAAGGGACAGATAGAACACCGCTCTTCCTCCGGGGAAGAGGGCGTCCACGATGGGCAGGCCCACGAACATGGTGTTGCCCATGCTCATCAGCAGCTCAAAGAGGGGCTTGTGCTCCCTGTCCACCGGCATGGGCAGGGTCACCAGCCAGGCGATCAGATAGCCCAGGATCATCACCACCCAGACCAGCAGAAAGGCCCGGCCCAGCTCGCCCCAGTCCATGTCAACGTCCACGCTGAGGGTGGAGTTGAGGATGCTGGCGGTGAGAAAGATATTCAGCGTCAGGCTGCTGACGGCCTTGACGGCGCTCCTGTCCAGCTTTCCCGTGCGGGCCAGGGCATAGCCGATGACCATGAGCGCCAGGAAAATCAGCATTTTGTCGAGAAGAACGGAATAGTCCATGGGGAAAACCTCAGATGTGTAGAATCAGCTTTGCGATGAAGATATAGATCAGCAGGGACACCGCGTCCGTCAGGGTGGAGATCAGCGGGTTTGCCATGACCGCCGGGTCCAGGCCGATCTTCTCCGCCCCGATGGGCAGCAGGCTGCCCACCAGCTTTGCAAACATGACGATGAACACGATGGAGAGGCTGACGGTGGCCGCCACGGCCACGGTGATATGGGGATTTGACAGCAGCAGCCCATCCACCAGCAGCATCTTGCCGAAGTTTACCACCGACAGAGTCAGGCCGCAGAGGAAGGCCACCCGCCACTCCTTCCAGATGACCGCCAGGGCGTCCCGGGGCTCGATATCGCCCAGGGAGAGGCTGCGGATCACGGCGGTGGCGGACTGGGCGCCGGAGTTGCCGCCGGTACCCATCAGCATGGGGATGAAGGGCACCAGGCCCGCCACGGCGGCCAGGCGGCTCTCGAATGATGTCAGGATCATGCTGGTGAAGGTGGCGGAGAGCATCAGGAACATCAGCCAGGGGATGCGGTTGCGCCAGATCTCCAGGGGCCGGGTGCGGGAATAGGGCTTGTCGGAGGGGGTCATACCGGCCATCTTTTCGATGTCCTCGGTGGCCTCCTGTTCCATGACGTCGATGACGTCGTCAACGGTGACGATGCCCACCAGCCGCCCTTCCTTATCCACCACGGGCATGGCCATCAGGTCGTAGTCGGAGAACTTCTCCGATACGCTTTCCTGGTCCTCGGTGGTGGTGGCAAAGACCACGTTCCGGTCCATCAAATCCTCGATGACCGTGTCGTCGTCGTGGAGCAGAAGGTCCTTCACCGTGACGATGCCCTCCAGCTTCCGGTGGGCGTTGGTGACGAAGCAGACGTAGATGGTCTCCTTGTCCTCGCCGATGCGGCGGATGCGGGCGATGGACTCCTTCACGCTCATGTACTTCTTCAGGTCCACGAACTCGGCGGTCATGATGCTGCCGGCGGAGTCCTCCGGATAGCGGAGATATTGGTTGATGAGGCTCCGGGTCTCGGGAGTGGCGGTGCGCATCACGCGCTTGACCACGTTGGCGGGCAGCTCTTCCATGATGTCCACCGCGTCGTCCACATACAGTTCCTCAATGATCCCGGACAGCTCCTGGTCGGTGATGGAGTTGATGATGCGCTCCTGCTCCGGAGCCTCCAGGTTGGCAAAAACCTCCGCCGCCGTCTCCTTGGACAGCAGGCGGAACACCATGGGCATGCGGTTATCGTCGATCTCGGTGAGGAATTCCGCCACGTCGAACTCGTTCATTTCCTCCAGACGCTGCTGCAGGGTCTTGCGATCCTTCTTTTCCAGCAGCGCTGTCAGCTCGTCATACTGTTTTTCCTGGATCGCCTCGTAATCCATTGCCTCCAGGATCTCGTTTTCCTCCAAGCCGCTCACCTCCGACAGGATTGAACTGTAAAGTTTATTGTATCATGCCGGCGGATGGATTACAAGAAAAAACCGTGCCTCCGCTCCTGTACCGCTGTGGAAAGGCGGTCCTTCTTGACAAGGGGGCAGGCCTTCGCTATCATAAAGCCGAAACGAAGTTCCGGACCCGCGGCGACCGGGAGAGCGGGAAGCGCAGCCATCCCCTTTCGGGACAAAGGCCGGGCAGCACGGGAGGAGGAAAACGCATGAGGATCCTGGTTTTGAACGGCAGTCCCAAGCGGGAGGAGAGCGACACTCTCTGCATCACCCGGGCCTTTCTGGAGGGGATGCGGGAGGCGGGAGAACAGCAGGTGCGGCTTCTCCACGCCGTGGATCAGCATATCGAACCCTGCACCGGCTGCTTTGCCTGCATGCACAACGGCGGGACCTGCATCCACCGGGACGATATGCAGGCCATCCTGGAGGAGATCCTCCAAAGCGATCTGCTGGTGCTCAGCTTCCCCCTCTATTGCTATGGCATGCCCGCGCCGCTGAAGGCCATCATCGACCGCACGCTGCCCCTCTCCAGCATGGCCATGGTGAAGGTGGGCGAGCGCTACGAGCATGTGGGCCAGGCGGACTTTTCCCGCCTCCGCTATCTCATGGTCTGCGGCTGCGGCTTTCCCAACAGCCGCCAGAATTTTGAGCCCGCGGCGGCCCAGTTCCGGCTCCTGTTTCCCCAGGGCCATACGATCCTGACCGTGCCGGAGAGCCCCATGTTCCACGCCCCTGCGGCCGCGGTGGTGACGGAGCCGCGCCTCGCCCTGGTGCGGCAGGCCGGGCGGCAGTACGCCGGGACCGGCACCGTCGACGCGGCCCTGCTGGCGCAGATCTGTTCCCCCATGATCCCGGAGGAGCAATACGCCGCCATCGTAAACAGCGGCGTCTGAACGTACGAAGGAGGAAAACGCATGATCGTCTCGAACACCAGCGAAAGCAGCCGGGAGGCCCTGCCGCGGCCGGAAGGCTGCGCGTTTCTCACCCTGCGCCAGTGCCCGGAGCGGATGGACGCCGCCGCGGACTGGTTCCACAGCAAGTGGGGCGTGCCGAAGGAGGCCTATCTCGCCTGCATGCGCGCTTACCTCGGCGGCGAGACCGAGTACGGCTGGTATCTGTGCCTGGATGGGGAGCGGATCGTGGGCGGTCTCGGCGTCATCGAAAACGATTTTCATGACCGGAAGGATCTGAGTCCCAACGTCTGCGCGGTGTATACCGAGGCTGCCTGCCGCGGCCGGGGCATCGCGGGAAAGCTCCTGAACCTGGCGGTGGAGGACCTGCGGGCCAGGGGGATCTCCCCGGTCTACCTGCTCACCGATCACACGGGCTTTTACGAGCGCTACGGCTGGGAGTTTTTCTGCCTGGCCCAGGGCGACGGGGAGGAGCAGCCCTCCCGGATGTATATCCACAGATAAGCGGAAGAAAACATCCCCAGAAGCGAAGGCTTCCGGGGATGTTGTTTCTCAAAACTGAAAACTGACTCAGGCTTCGCCGCGCTCGCGGAGGGCGTCCTTGCGGCTCAGGTCGATGCCGCGGGGGCCGATGTTCACGACCTTGACCCAGGTCATGTCGCCCACCTTCAGCACGTCTTCCACCTTCTCGGTGCGCTTGAACTCCAGGTCCTTGATCTTGACCAGGCCGTCCTTGCCCGGGGCCAGCTCCACCCACGCGCCAAAGTCGGAGCGGATGTTGGAGACCTTGCCGTAGTACAGAGCGCCCACTTCCGGCTCGAAGCAGATGTCTTCGATGGTCTTGCGGGCGGCGCGGCAGGCTTCGATGTCGCTGGAGGCGATGAAGATGGTGCCGTCGTCGTTGATGTCGATCTTGCAGCCGGTGTCGGCGGTGATCTTCTGGATGACCTTGCCGCCGGAGCCGATGACCTCGCGGATCTTGTCGGGGTTTGCGAGGCTCGGCAATGGCCTTCAGGAGGATGGCGTCCAGGATCTGGAAGCGGGCTTCCTTGGTGATGGCGAAGGCTTCCTTCACGATCTCGTGCTTCAGACCGTCGTTCTTCAGGTCCATCTGGATGGCGGTGATACCGGCCTTGGTACCGGCAACCTTGAAGTCCATCTCGCCGTGGAAGTCTTCCACGCCCTGGATGTCGATGAAGGTGGTGAAATCATCGCCGTCCTGAATGAGGCCGCAGGAAATGCCGGCCACAGGAGCCTTGATGGGAACGCCGGCGTCCATGAGGGCCAGGGTGGTGCCGCAGATGGAGCCCTGGGAGGTGGAGCCGTTGGAGGAGAGGACCTCGGAGACGACGCGGATGGCGTAGGGGAAGTCTTCCACCTCGGGGATGACGCACTGCAGAGCCTTCTCCACCAGAGCGCCGTGGCCGTACTCGCGGCGGCCGGTGCTGCGCTGGGCGCGGGCCTCACCCACGGAGTAGGAGGGCATGTTGTAGTGATGCATGAAGCGCTTCTCGGTCTCTTCCCAGATGGTGTCCAGCTTCTGGGCGTCACCCAGGGTGGCCAGCGTCGCGATGGAGAGGACCTGGGTCTGTCCGCGGGTGAAGAGGCCGGAGCCGTGCACCACGGGGATCACGCCGACTTCGGCGGCCAGAGGACGGATCTCGTTCATCTGACGGCCGTCCACGCGCTTGCCGGCCAGCAGCCACTTCTTGACGACCTTCTTCTGCAGCTTGTACAGGATCTCGTCCATGTACTGCATCATGTCGGGGTGCTCGTCCTGGTACTTCTCCTGGACCATGGTGATCCAGTCGTTGACGCGGCTCTCGCGCACGTTCTTGTCGTCGGTGTCCATGCAGTACTCCATGGACTGGAACTCGTTGGCAACAAGCTCTTCAAAGAGCTCGTCATCGAAGGAGGCGTGCTCATACTCGAACTTGGGCTTGCCGATCTCCTCCACCATCTTGTCGATCAGGTCCAGCACGGGCTGCAGATGCTCGTGGGCCTGGACGATGCCCTCGTACATGACCTCATCGGGGACCTGGTCGGCCTCGGACTCGATCATGACGATCTTCTTGTGGGTGGCGGCGATGGTGGTGGTCATGCGGTTGGTGGCCTTCTCTTCCTGGGTGGGGTTGAAGAGGTACTTCTTGCCGTCCCAGCCCAGCACAATGCCGGCGATGGGGCCGTTGAAAGGCACGTCGGAGATGGAGACCGCGGCGGAGGCGCCGATCATGGCGGTGATCTCGGGGCTGCAGTCCCGGTCTACGCTCAGGACCTCGCAGGCGATGACAACGTCATTGCGCAGATCGGAGGGGAAAAGGGGACGCATGGGCCGGTCGATGAGGCGGGAGGCCAGCACGGCGGGCAGGCTGGGCTTGCCCTCACGGCGCATGAAGCTGCCGGGGATGCGGCCAACGGCGTAGAGCTTCTCGTTGAAGTCCACGGCGAGGGGGAAGTAATCGATGCCGTCCTTGGGGCGGGCGGAGGCGGTGCAGGTCACGAGAACGGTGGTCTCGCCGTACTTCACGAGAACGGCGGCGTTGCAGAGCTCAGCCATCTTGCCCACTTCCATGGAGAGGGGGCGGCCTTCGTACATCATTTCATACTTGCGGTAGTTGGGGAACTGTTTGTTGGTGATGATCATTTGTAATCTCCTTCCTTGTAGGCTCCCCTGTCTAAGGGGAGCTGGCGCGAAGCGCCTGAGGGGTATCCTTTTCTTCTTTGCCTTCCCCTTGAGGGGAAGGTGTCATCCGCCGTCTCACGCCAGGCGGATGACGGAGGGGTCTTCCTTGTAAGCTCCCCTGTGCAAGGGGAGCTGTCGCGGTGCGTCTCACGCAAGCGCCGTGACTGAGGGGTTGTTACATCTTTTTCCCCAGATCCGCACTTGGAACAAAGCGCAGGGTCTGTGCTCTCTTCCAAATACGAAGCCGGGGGAGTTCAGAGGGGCCGACAACCCCTCCGTCACCCGCCTCGCGGGGGATCGGCGGCTGACACCTCCCCTTGCACAGGGGAGGTAAAGCGGAAGGGATCGAAGAAAAAAACGCAGGGGACAGTATTCAATTGTCCCCTGCGTTCAAAACCTTCATACCCTTCAAAATCGGCAGAGGCCGCAAGAAAAGCTTACTTGCGGATGCCGAGCTTGGCGATGATCGCGCGGTAACGCTCGATGTCCTTCTTCGCCAGATAGTCCAGCATGCGGCGGCGCTTACCAACCAGCTGGTACATGCCCAGACGGCTGTGGTCGTCGTTGGGGTGCTGCTTCAGGTGCTCGGTGAGCTCACGGATACGCTCGGTCCAAATAGCGACCTGGACCTCGGGGGAGCCGGTGTCGCCCTCGTGGGTGGCGTTCTCGCCGATAACGGTGGTCTTCTTTTCCTTGGTGATCATGGGTTTTGCTCCTTTCAAATTGTTCTAAACCCTGCGTCCAGGCCATGGGCGGAAAGGACACCGCATCGGCGGCATACCCCACAGCGTAGATCGCGGGCGCATTCCTGCGTATATTACCACTCCCCCGCCGTTTCGTCAAGGGGAAATTGGGGGATCAATCCCGAAAATCCGGCAATTCCAGGAAGCCGACCTCTGTCAGCACCGGGTGGAGCAGGGTCTCCCCGTCCCGCAGGGTCTCCTCCACGGCCAGGATGCCCCAGGCGGAGACGGCACCGCCGTCTCCGGGGAAGTCCTCGGGGATGCCTCCGTCCCCGGGAAAGCGCAGCTCCAGGTTCTCCACGCAGCCGTCCTCATCCCGCAGACACACATAGCAGAACTGCTTTCCGTGGCTCTCGGTGCGCAGCACCTCTCCCGTGAGGCGCAGCCGCAGGCCCGCCATGCCGCTGGGGTCCAGGTTCAGATGCTCCAACTCCCGGAAAGCCTCCTCCTGCTGCAGGGAGGACAGATCCAGGTCCAGTTGGGATGGATCCGACGGCGCGGAGCTCCCGCTCCCGGGGATGCCGTCCCGGGTAAGCGCCTCCTTTGTGTCCGCCGTCTCCGCGCTGCCGCAGGCGGTGAGAGAGAGCAGCAGCAAAAGCGCCGTGAGCAGCGCAAGGATCTTTTTCATGGGGATGCCTCCTCTTTCCGAGATAGAAAAAGAGTATCGAAAAAGCCCGTTTTTGTCAAGCAAAACCGGGAGGGTCTCCCCTCCTGGTTTCAAGGTGTAGACAAAGTCAAGAAAAGAAAAGGTCTCACCGAGTTTTTCGCCTCGGAAGGCGAAAAATAAAGTTCAATCCGTGTTTTCCGGGGGCGCAGGCTGAAGCCTCTCCTGTCGGCAAAGCCCTTAGGCTTTGTCGACAGTCTGAAACCGGGAGGGTCTCCCCTCCCGGTTTCTCAAAACTCAAATCTCAAAACTTATCCGTTTCTGCCCCGCATGAGGGTCTTCATGCGCAGGCTGTGGTCCAGGATGCTCTTGCGCAGGCGCAGGCTCTTGGGGGTGACCTCCAGCAGCTCGTCGTCCGCCAGGAACTCCAGGCACTGCTCCAGGCTCATCTGCTTGGCGGGCACCAGGCGCAGGGCCTCGTCCGAGCCGGAGGCCCGGGTGTTGGTCAGGTGCTTGGTGCGGCAGACGTTCACGGGCACGTCCTCCTGCTTGGGGCAGACGCCCACCACCATGCCGCCGTAGACCTTGGTGCCGGGGGTGATGAACATGGCGCCCCGCTCCTGGGCGTTCCAGATGCCGTAGGCCACGGCCTCGCCGGTCTCGAAGGCGATGAGGGAGCCGGTGCTGCGGCGGGCAATGTCGCCCTTGTAGGGCTCGTAGCGCTCAAAGACGCTGGCCAGGATGCCCTCGCCCTTGGTATCGGTCAGAAACTCGTTGCGGTAGCCGAAGAGGCCACGGGAGGGGACCAGGAATTCCAGCTTCATGCGGCTGCCCACGGGGGTCATCTCCAGGAATTCTCCCTTGCGGGCGCCCAGCTTCTCCATGACGGAGCCCATGGAATCCTGGGGCACGTCCACCACGACCCGCTCCACCGGCTCGCACTTCTTCCCGTCGATCTCCTGATAGAGCACACGGGGAGGAGACACCTGGAACTCATAGCCCTCCCGGCGCATGGTCTCGATGAGGATGGAGAGGCTCATTTCGCCCCGGCCGGCCACATTGAAGCTGTCGGTGCTGTTTTCCACGTCGGTGACCCGCAGGGACACGTCCTTCAGGGTTTCCCGCATGAGGCGCTCCCGGATCTGGCGGGAGGTGACGAACTTGCCCTCGCGTCCGGCGAAGGGGCTGTCGTTGACGGAGAAGGTCATCTCCATGGTGGGGGCGGAGATCTTCACGAAGGGCAGCGCCTCGGCAAAGCCCCGGGCGCAGACGGTGTCGCCGATGGTGATGTCGCCGATGCCGCTCATGGCGATGATGTTGCCGGCGCCGGCCTCGGTGACGGGCACCCGGTTGAGGCCGTCAAACTGGTAGAGGCTCACGGCCTTGGCCTTGAGGGTGGGCGCGTCGGGACTGTGGTAGTTGCAGACCTCGATCTCCTGGTTCTGCTTGATGACGCCCCGCTCGATGCGGCCGATGGCGATGCGGCCCACATATTCGTTGTAGTCCAGGCTGCTGACCAGCATCTGGAAGGGCGCCTCCTCGTCCATCTCCGGGGCGGGGATGTACTCCAGAATGGTCTCAAACAGGGGCTTGAGATCGGTGCCGATCACGTCGGGGGAATAGCTGGCGGTGCCGTTGCGGCCGGAGCAGAAGAGCATGGGGGAATCCAGCTGCTCGTCGGTGGCGTCCAGGTCCATCAGCAGCTCCAGCACCTCGTCCACCACCTCGTGGATGCGCTGGTCGGGCCGGTCGATCTTGTTGACCACCACGATGACCCGGTGGCCCAGTTCCAGGGCACGGCTCAGCACGAAGCGGGTCTGGGGCATGGGGCCCTCCGCCGCGTCCACCAGCAGGATGACGCCGTTGACCATCTTCAGGATGCGCTCTACCTCGCCGCCGAAGTCGGCGTGGCCCGGGGTGTCCACGATGTTGATCTTGGTGTCCCCGTACCAGACGGCGGTGTTCTTGGCCATAATGGTGATGCCGCGCTCCCGCTCCAGGTCATTGGAGTCCATGACCCGGTCCACGACCTCCTGGTTTTCACGGTATACGCCGGACTGCTTCAGCATCTCGTCCACCAGGGTGGTCTTGCCGTGGTCAACGTGGGCGATGATGGCAATATTTCTCAGTTTATCCATAGATTTTATGCTCCCATATAGATTTCAACACGAACGGTAATTTTAGCACCAAGCCCGGCAAATTGCAAGTTACAATTTCCCGGGCTGCTTCTTTCTTCCCCCTGCCTTGACAGAAAGAGCGATGTTTCCTATAATATTTATATCACGTATATCGGCAAATCACTGTCTCCAGGAGATTTACATGAAAACGAAGCATATTCACCGTCCGTCTTTTTGGGGCTTTCTGTTCGGAAAACAGGTTCGAATCAAAGGGCGCAGAATCAGCCTATACCGGTGCCGCCAGTGCGGGACAAGGCTCCGAATCATTCCGTCCCAGCAGGAATTTCATCATTTTCTTCCTGCTATTCCTTTGATTCTATCCTTGTTTGCGTGTCTTATTCTGATTTACC
>ONCI01000090.1 GCA_900316255.1 uncultured Eubacteriales bacterium
CCCACGGTGATGCTCAGCTCGTCGGCGTCCTGGGCGATGGTGCGGATGTTGACCCCCGCCGCGCCCAGCGCCGCGAAGAGCCGGCCGGAGATGCCGGGCCGCGAGGCCATCTGGCGGCCCACCGAGGCCACCAGGGCGATGCCGTCCTGGATCTGCACGTCGTCCGGGCGGCAGTTCTTGCGGATATCGGCGATCACGTCGTAGAGCCCGTCGCCCAGGGCCGCGCTGGAGGAGACCAGGGAAAAGGAGTCCAGCCCCAGGGTGATGTGCTCCACCGGAGCGTGATAGCGGTCCAGGATCTCCAGCGCGTGGCGCAGGGTGGCGCTCTGGTTCATGTTGCGCTTCAGCACCTTGATGATGGTGAAGTTTTTGCGCCCGGCAATGCCGGTGATGAAGCGATCGCCCCGCTCCTCGTCCTGGATGCGCTCCACGATCATCGTGCCGGGATCCTGGGGGCGGTTGGTGTTGCGGATATTCAGGGGGATACCCTTCTCCTTCACCGGCTGGATGGAGTCTTCGTGGAGGACCGACGCGCCCATGAAGGCCAGCTCCCGCAGCTCGGCAAAGGTGATGTGGGGGATCGGGCTCGGGTCCTGGACGATGCGCGGGTCGGCCATCAGGATGCCGGAGACGTCGGTCCAGTTTTCATACACCCGTGCCTCCACCGCCGCCGCCGCGAGAGCGCCGGTGATGTCGCTGCTGCCGCGGCTCATGACCTTGATGCGCCCGGTAGGAAGCCGCCCGTAAAAGCCCGGGATCACCAGTTTCCCGTGTTCCGCCAGGGCGGCGGCGATGGCGGCGTCGGTCTTTTCCCGGTCCACCTGGCCGTCCAGCCCGAAGAAGATCACATCCGCCGCGTCCACAAAGGAAAAGCCCAGATACTCCGCCAGCAGGCGGGAGGTGAAGTATTCGCCCCGGCTCACCAGCTCATCCACCGACATGTCCCGGGAGAGCCTCGACCGCAGCGCAGCGAGATCCTTTTCGATCTCATACCGCAGACCCAGACTGTCCCGAAGCTCGAGAAGGCGCTGCTCTATCGTATGCAGGATCTCCTCGCAGGAGACCCCGTAGGTCAGGTGGGCGTGGACCAGATACAGCAGATCCGTCAGCTTGTGATCGTCGCCGCTGCGCTTGCCCGCCGCCGAGGAGACCACCACCCGGCGCTCCGGATCGGCGTCGATGATGGCCTTGACCTTTTGAAACTGTTCCGGCCCCGCTACCGAGGAGCCGCCGAATTTAGCAACCTTGATCCCCATTTTCTCTCGTATCTCCACTTCTTGTCCTGTGTTAGGAAAAACGGATCAGTCCCGGATCGCCGCAAAGAACAGCGCCGCGCCCTGCTCCCGCAGACGCCGGGCGGTCTCGTGCATGGCGGAGACGCTCATGGGCTTTGTCACGAGCCGGGCCACCTCGCCCTCATACTCCGTACTCTCGGCCGCGATCTCCCCGGCCAGGTCCGCCGGAAGCCGGACGTAGTAGCAGTGTACGCTGCCGCTGTTGTCCACCCTGCCCCGGGCGCAGCTTTCGGAGAACATGGCCCGCTCGCCCCGCAGGATGCCGCTGAGATCCCGCAGCACCGCAGAAGCGGTGGGGTAGCGGCCCGCGCCCTGGCCCATCAGCACGATGGGACCGGAGTTCCGGCCCTCGTAGCGGGCCATGTTGTAGTTCTGCAGCACCGAGCACTCCGCCGCGCCATCGCGCAGCAGCACCGGCTCCACATAGGAGTAGACGCCGCTCTCCGTCCGTCCGCCGGAGGCCAGAAGCCTGCAGGTATAGCCCCGGGACCGGAAATGCCGCACGTCCGCCGCCGTGACGGACTCGATGCCCTCGTTCAAAAGCCCCTCCGCGGGGAGAACGTCGTAAGCCACGGCGCAGGCCAGCATGATCTTGCGCAGGGCGTCCAGGCCCGACACGTCCGCCGTGGGATCGGCCTCGGCGTAGCCCAGCCGCTGGGCATCCGCCAGGGCCTCGGCATAGTCCAGCCCCAGGCGCTGCATGGCGTCCAGCATATAGTTGGTGGTGCCGTTCAGGATGCCGCCCAGAGAGAGGATGCTGTCGCTCTCCCGGGCCAGGGTCAGATTGTGCAGGAAGGGGACCCCGCCGCCGCAGGCGGCGCTGAACAGAAAGGCGACGCCCTTCTCCCGCGCCAGGCGGTTGAGCTCCACGCCCTTTGCCGCGACCAGGGCCTTGTTGGAGGTGACAAAGTGCTTGCCCGCCTCCATCGCCTGGCAGGCGTAGCGGAAGGCCGGCTCGATCCCGCCCATGACCTCCGCCACCGCCTCCACCGAGGGGTCACTCACGATGGCCTCCATGCTGCTGACTTTAAAAGGGGCGTCCTCCTTGCCCGGCCGGACCAGGACCGGCCCCGGCTCCAGACCGCGGGCTTTGCCGAGCATCTCGTACACGCCCACGCCCACCGTACCGAAACCCAAGATCGCTGTTTTCATAATTGCCTCCGAAAAAAGAATGGTTCCGCCCGAAAAAGGCACTTGTGTGCTGTGCCAAGGGAGCTGTTTCCCGGGGACACGGCGAATTTTAACTGATTATAACGGATAGGCGCGCATTCTTCAATACTTTGACGCAATAAATTTCCCGTGTCCCCTTCGCCCTGGGCGCAGCATGACAGATCCGGTTCGCCCGGGGAAGTCGGGAAGACCTTGCCGGACCTCCGGCAGAGGTATTGTCTTTGTTTCCTGCAGCCGATTTTTCTTGCACAAAGAAGAAAAATGGGGTACAGTGTCAAACATAAGGGATTTCAAAGGGGAGAGCCCCGGAAGAAATCGGGAAGGAGATGTCCCCATGCGGAAAAAACAGATCGTTGCGCTGGTGCTGGCGCTGCTGATGCTTTGCTCTTTGACACCTGCCACAGGCTTTGCGGAAGGCGACGGAGAAGAAAATGAGGGCACGATCGTCAGGATCGAACCGGAGGAAACGGCCGCTGAAGAAGCGGAGACGATACCGGAACCGGCAGATCCGGAAGCGGATCCCGTGGCCTATGATCTTTGGGTCTGCGGCGTGCAGGCGACCTCGGCCAACCAGTCCAACATTGACGGCAGCTATCTGGTCCGCTTTGACCCGGCGAACAGCACCCTGACCGTCTACAGCAACAAATTCTTCATCAAGCACGCTTCCAGCGAGTCCCCGGCTGAGCTTCCCAACGGCGCGCTGATCGATTCCGGGCTGCCGGAGCTGACCGTCAAGCTCATGCTGAACGCGGACGACCAGAGCAATTACATCAGCTCCGATCTTGCCGATACGTTGATCAATGTGCGGGATGGGTCCCTTACCATTGAAACGAAAGAGGGTACGTCCCCTTATCTCCGGTCCAACTCCGCTGAGGTCGGGATCCGGGTGTCAGGCGGAGACCTGACGGTCAACGGCAGCCTGAATGTCATGCCTGATTCCGCAAAGGAAGGGATCCATGTGTCGGGCGGAGCTCTGACGCTGAATGGCAAACTGAATGTGCGGCTTTCCGAGAGCGGGGAGACGGCGATCTACGCGGAAAAGGGAATCAGAGCGACGGGGACTCTGGATGCGGACGCCTATAAGAGCGAGGAAGGCATCGGGATCCGCACCGAAGGCCCGATCACCGTGGACGGGAACGTCTATGCCTCCGGTCAGAGGGCCGGTATCTACTGCGGCAGCGGTGACGTCGTGATCACCGGGGCCGCCGTGCTGAACCTGGATTCCCTCTACGTTTACGGACTCTGCCCCTCCTCCGGCATTTACGCGGTGGACGGCAGCGTGGAGCTGGGCACAGTTTCCTTCTCCGGCGGCGCGGTATATGCGGTCTATGCCAACGGCATCTATGTTACCGGGGACGCGGATATTGAGAACACCGGCGCCCTTTCCGGCGGCAGCGGCTTCAGAAGCACCAGAGGCGGCGTGACCATCGACGGCAATGCCATCTTCGATATGGGCAACGGTTTTGCCATCGATTCCGGCGACGCGCCGGAGGGCATCCTCATTCGGGGCAATGCCGATCTCAAAAACACCGCCAACGCAAATCTGCTCATGGCAAAGGGCGGGCCGATCTACATCGATGGCGATCTGACTGCCATAGGACGGGGCGCGCAGCTCATCTATGCCAAGGACGTCATCGGCATCATCGGCAATGCCAAGGTCGACGTCTCTTTCTACTCCCCGACCCATACGGAGTTTGCGGAATACGGCATCTGCTCTGAGGCGGGCGGCGTCTATGTCGGCGGCGACCTTGAGGTCCGCGGCCAGGCGGGCTGCTCCGTCTTCGGCAGCCTCGGCATCACCGCCAAGGGCAGCGTGACCGTGGTGAACACGAAGGAGGACTACTCTGTCGGCCTGCATTCCGACGGCACCATCGCCTTTTCGGAGGGCGTCTGGGACCTGAGCGCGGGGAAGGCCGCCATCCTGGCCGGAGAAGGCATTGCGATCCCGGTGGGCTTCGGCGTTACCGTGCCCGCGGGTGGCCGTGTGGAGCAGCTTGCGGACGGGACCTATACCGTCACGGCGGACGGTGAAGTCCCGGCGGCCCATGCCGTCATCAAAGAGCTGCCGCGCAGCGGCGACCTCAACCGGGACAGGGCCGTGGACACCGAGGATCTGCTCCTGATGCGCAAGTATCTGGTGGGTCTTGCCGCGGAGAGCGACCTGGACATGGACGCCGCGGACATGACGCTGGACGGCGTCGTGGACATCCGGGATCTGGTCCGCCTCCGCATCTTCCTGGCCGAGGCCTGATCCTGGGCACAGCATGTTTTTTCCACAGAAAGCGGGAACTCTCGTCGAGAGAGCTCCCGCTTTCTGTGCCATACATGAGTCAGGGCAGGGACTTTATGCTCTTTTCCGGAGGCGCAGCCGATCCTTTTTCGCATGGACCGGCCACCCCGGCCCACGATTTATTTCATTGGAAGCGTGGGCAGTTTTTTCCGAATTTGCTGCATCATCTTTTCGCGTTCAGCAGCATTGCTTTCCTCCCACAAGCCATAGTCCTTCTCCTGCATAACGCGGAGAAGAAGAGCAGAACGTTCGCTTTGATAAGCAAAGTATTTGGGATTGCGTTTTTTCGCAGGGCAATTCTCCTCCAGGACTCGCGTACAGCGAGTATAAGTCGCTTTCAGAGAATCCATCACATATGGGTAGAACTCTTCGTCACGCACTGCCACACACTCATCTGCAAATGCAGTGGAAAACTCCTCTCTCAAATAGTACTCGCGTGCGCCCTCATCCTTTTTCTTTTGCAAGGCCAGGGCAAACTGGTCTCTGGACTGATAACCTTTTATCGCACAGCGTTTTTCCATGTTAAAGCGATAGATATCTTCAATACTTTTTATGCCGGATAGCAGAGGAAATGCGATATCATCCAGTATTTCCGCTCCTCGCCGCTCGCTGTCAAGCATTAGCAGGCGTTTTCCGCACGGCAAACCTGTGATCAGGCCCGGAGTACAATAAGACTTCCTTTTCAGCGGACCAATCCTTTTCTCGATATAGTCCAGATATTCCCTGTGTTCCGTCTGAATTCGAATAAAACGATCTGATGAATACGTCCAAGGATTATCTTGCAGCGGCATACGCATCGGGATCTCGTCCCACACATAGAGAGGCAATACACAGATTCCGGGCTCCAGTGCGATAAAGTAGCTCATCGTTCCGTGGATGGGGAAATGAACGCTGTATACCAGATCGTTCTCAACCTTATACCAGTCGAAATAGCTGTTTTCACAGGAAACAAAGCCTTCCTTCTCCAA
>ONCI01000069.1 GCA_900316255.1 uncultured Eubacteriales bacterium
CTTTCGGTTTTGTCTGAGCAACTCAACCTTAATACAGGCCACTCCTATTCGCTATCCTTTTTTTCACTTAACTGTCACACATCATTGTAAACCCTACAGCATCCCTTTCGTTCCGCCGGGCTCTTCCCTTGACGGGAAAGCGCTTTGGCGGTATAATTCTATCTCCATACAATCATACCATTGCGGAAAAATCGCGTCAAGGCGGCAAAAAACGGAGGAAGGCATGAAGGACAAGATCAGTCTGGAAACGGATACCCGGGGACTGCGTCTGCTGAAAAAGGGCCGGCGGGGCCTGTGGCGGGCTGTGTTCAGCCGGGCAGGGATGATCGCGCTCTTTTTGCTGCTGCAGATCCTGCTGCTGATCGAGGGCTTCCGCTATCTGCAGAACTTCATGCCCAATTACTACACCTTTTCGCTGGTCTTCACCGGGGCCATGGGCCTCTTCCTCATCAACAGCCGGCGGGAGCCCAACGCCAAGCTCACCTGGCTGCTGGTGATCCTGCTGCTGCCGGTCTTCGGCGGGCTTCTCTACATCTACACCCAAAGCGAGATCGGCCACCGCATCCTGCGGGACCGCTATGCCGCCATTTCCCGCCAGACCCGGGACAGCCTGCCCCAGTCGGTGGATACCTTGGTGCATCTCACCGACGAGGCGCCGGAGATGAAGGGCATCGCCCGCTATGTGAACCGCTCCGGCTGCTTCCCGGTGTATGACGAGACCGAGGTGCGCTACTATCCCCTGGGGGACGAGCTGTTCCCGGCCCTGCTGGAAGAGCTGGAAAAGGCGGAGGATTTCATCTTTCTGGAGTTTTTCGTGGTTGCCGAAGGGGAGATGTGGGGCAGGATCCTGGAGATCCTGGCCCGCAAGGCAGCCGCGGGGGTGGACGTGCGGGTGCTCTATGACGGCACCAACGAGTTCTTCACCCTGCCCCGGGACTATGCCAGGCGCCTGGAAAAGCTGGGCATCCGGGCCAAGGCCTTCGCGCCGGTGATGCCCTTTGTGTCCACCCATTACAACTACCGGGACCACCGGAAGATCCTGGTCGTCGACGGGAAGGTGGCCTTCACCGGCGGCGTGAACCTGGCGGATGAATACATCAACAAGGTGCGCCGCTTCGGCCACTGGAAGGACTGCGGCGTGCTGCTGTGGGGCGAGGCGGTGCGCAGCTTCACGTTGATGTTCCTGCAGATGTGGGACCTGGAGGCGGGCAAGCTGGAGAGCCGGGAGCGGTTGGATGTTCCCGCGGAGCGCTGCCATGACGCGGCGGGCTTCGTCATGCCCTATGCCGACTGCCCCCTGGACCGGGAGCGGGTGGGCGAATGGGTGTATCTGGACATCCTGAACCGGGCAAGGCACTATGTTCACATCATGACGCCCTACCTGATCCTGGACGAGGAAATGGAGACGGCGCTGAAATTCGCCGCCGAGCGGGGCGTGGACGTGCGCCTCATCCTGCCCGGCATCCCGGACAAGCGTCTGCCCTACGCCCTGGCCAAGACTCACTACCGGAGCCTGATGGACTCCGGAGTGCGGATCTATGAATATACCCCGGGCTTTGTCCATTCCAAGGTCTTCGTCGCGGATGACCGGGAAGCCACCGTGGGCACCGTCAACCTGGATTACCGCAGCCTCTATCACCATTTTGAGTGCGGCACCTTCCTCCGGGGAAGCGCCTGCATCCGGGAGATCGAGCAGGACTTTCTGGAGACCCAGGCCAAGTGCCGCACCGTGACGCCCGAGACCGTGAAGTACGAAAAGCTCCGCGTCAAGCTGGAGGGGATCCTGATGAAGGTCCTGGCGCCGCTGCTGTAAAAGTGAATAGAGAATCGTGAAAAGAAGCGGTGTTGCAAAAGGCGACACCGCTTCTTTTCTCTCTTCACTTGTCCCCTATGGCGCCCTCGTAGTCATAGGTCCAGCCCTTGTCCAGCAGCCAGTAGTCCACCGGGTCCTCGATGGGCTCGCCCTCCTCGATGGGGACGTCCAGGTTCGGTGCGTTTTTCAGCTTGTGCTTGGTCTCAAAGGCCCGCAGGTCCCCCAGGGTGAAGGGGAGACCCAGCTCGTCCGCGATGGGCAGCAGCACGTCCTCCACCACCGCCTCCCGGATCTCCAGGCTGCCGGGGTAGTTGGCCTCGGCCTCCAGCACCCGGCGGCGCAGCTCCTCGTCCTTTGCGTAAAGCTCAAAGAATTTTTCCGCGTTTCCCAGCATGGCGCATCGCCTCCTTTTGTACGGGAGCATTATACCGCGCAGCGACGCGCTGCGCAAGAGGGCGGCGCGGGAAGGAGAGAGTTCGAAATTCGGAGTGCGGAAGAGGGCGGGGACCCTCCACCGCTCGTCCGCCAAAGCCTTCCCCGCGCACGGGGAAGGTGGCATCCGCCGACCCCCGCAAGGCGGATGACGGATGAGGTCCCCGCGAAGCGGCTCTCATATGCCCCGCCTTAGGGGCGACCTGTGGTCGCCTTGTGTGTTTCCTTTATTCCTTCACCGGGAGGAGGCAGCGCATGGCGTTCAAAATCGCCAGGATCAGCACGCCCACGTCGCCGAAGACGGCCAGCCACAGATCCGCGATGCCCAGCGCGCCCAGGATCAGGATGATGAACTTCACCCCCAGGGCAAAGGCGATGTTCTGCCGCACGATGCCCATGGTCTTCCGGGCGATCTTCACCGCCAGGGCGATGCGGGAGGGCTTGTCGTCCATCAGCACCACGTCCGCGGACTCGATGGCGGCGTCGCTGCCCAGAGCCCCCATGGCGATGCCAACGTCCGCTCTTGCCAGCACCGGGGCGTCGTTGATGCCGTCGCCCACGAAGGCAAGCTTCGCGCCGCTTTCCAGCAGCTTTTCCACTTCCTCCACCTTCTGCTCCGGCAAAAGCTCCGCCCGGACCTCGTCCAGACCAAGGTCCTTGGCTACGGCCTCGGCCACCCGCTGCCGGTCCCCGCTGAGGAGGACCGTGCGCTTCACGCCCAGCTCTTTGAGGGCGGCCATGGCGGAGGCGGCGTCGGGCTTCAGGGTGTCGTTGATGACGATGTGGCCCAGATACTCTTTCCCCCGGGCGATGTGCACCACCGTGCCGGGAAGATGGCATTCGTGCCAGTCGGCACCCACCTGGTCCATCAGCTTGCCGTTGCCCACATAGAAGGTCTCGCCGTCCACCTCCGCCTGCAGGCCAAGGCCGGCAAGCTCGTTGATCTCACCCAGCCGGGCGGGATCGATGTGGCCGCCGTGGGCCTTCACGATGCTCTCCGCCACCGGGTGGGTGCTGTGGCTCTCCGCCGCGGCGGCGATGTCCAGCAGCGCGTCGGCCTCCAGCTCTCTGGGGTGGACCGCGTCCACCTGAAAGCTCCCCTGGGTCAGGGTGCCGGTCTTGTCAAAGGCCACCGTGTCCACGGAGGCCAGGGTCTCCAGGTCGTTGGCGCCCTTGATGAGGATGCCCGCCCGGGAGGCGCCGCCGATGCCGCCGAAAAAGCTCAGGGGCACGGAGACCACCAGGGCGCAGGGACAGGACACCACCAGGAAGATGAGAGCACGGTGGATCCACTCGCCCCAGTTGCCCACAAAGAGGGGCGGCACCAGGCCCAGCAGCAGCGCGCCGATGACCACGCAGGGGGTGTACCATCGGGCGAAGCGGGTGATGAAGCTCTCCACCTTCGCCTTTTTCTCGGCGGAGTTTTCCACCAGCTCCAGGATGCGGGAGACGGTGCTGTCCTCATAGGCGCTCTCCACCCGGACGCGGAGCAGCCCCGTCAGATTGATGGAACCGCTGATGACCCGGTCCCCGGGGCCAACGTCCACGGGCAGACTCTCGCCGGTGAGGGCGGCGGTGTTCAGACTGCCGGAGCCCTCCAGGACGCTGCCGTCCAGGGGCACCCGCTCGCCGGGGCGCAGCAGGATGGTCTCCCCGATGGCGACCTCCTCCGGGTCCACCTCCTGCTCCTCGCCCTCCCGCAGGACCACGGCGTATTCCGGCCGGATGTCCATGAGGGCGGCGATGGATTTGCGGCTGCGGCCCACGGCCACAGACTGGAACCACTCGCCGATCTGGTAGAAGAGCATGACGGCGGCGGCCTCCGGGTATTCTCCGATGGCGAAGGCGCCGATGGTGGCGACGGCCATGAGGAACTTTTCGTCAAAGACCTGGCCGTGGGCGATGCCGCGGACGGCGTCCCACAGTACGTCCCAGCCGATGACCAGCCAGGGTACGGCAAAGGCCAGCGCCTTCCACAGCCCCTCCACCGGCAGCAGCGCCGCTCCCACCAGGAGCAGCGCCGCAAGGCCGATGCGCAGCAGGGTCTTCTTCTGCTTCCGGCTCATTTCAGGATCACCCGGCAGTCCGGTTCCACCTTGGCGATGCATTTGACGGCGGCCTTCAGCACCTCGTCAAACTTGTCGTCCTCGGCCTCCAGGGTCAGCTTCTGGGTCATGAAGCTGACGGTGGCCTTCTGCACGCCCTCCAGCTTGTTGATGGCGGTCTCCATCTTGGCGGCGCAGTTGGCGCAGTCCAGGTCTTCCAGCTTAAAGGTCTTTTTCATGGTTCCGATCTCCTTTCATCTTTGCCTCCCCTGTGCAAGGGGAGGTGGCCCAGTGCGCACACTGGGACGGAGGGGTTGGCCCTCCTGCTTTTTGAGAGTCCTCACAACACGGGGGATGCGGACGGCCAATGGCCGTCCCTACGCGGGGGAAAAACGGAGCGATCAGGGGATCGCTCCCTACGCGGGGGATGAGAAGTCTGAACGAACCCTCCGGAATCCGGCGGAGCTTTACCCGCCGGATTCCGCCTCCCCTTGCGCAGGGGAGGTGGTTTCCGGGAAGTCTTCCAGGTGCTCTTCGATGAGATGCTCGAAGCCCTGGGCGACGATGGTGCGGACATGATCGTCGGAGAGATGGTAATAGATGGTCTTGCCCTCCCGGCGCTTGCCCACCAGGTCCGCGTCCTTCAAAATGCGCAGCTGATGGGAGATGGCGGACTGGGTCATCCCCAGCAGATCCGCGATGGCGCACACGCACATCTCCGACTCCAGCAGGGCATAGAGGATCTTCACCCGGGTGGTGTCGCCGAAGATCTTGAACAGATCCGCCAGATCGCAGAGCAGCTCATCCGTGGGCAGATCCTGCCGGACCTTCTGCAGGATGGCTTCATGGTCGTGGGGCATCACTTGAACCTCCATTCATATGAATTACTGTTCATATATTAGCGCGGCATCGGGCCTTTGTCAAGAGGGGAATGGAAAAAAGATGCTTTTCAAAAAACAAGCCTTCTGATATACTATACTTGGTAAATTTATGAGACAGGAGGATTCCCCATGAGCGAGAAGAAACCGGTTCCTGGAAAAGACGGCAACAAGTATGTGCCTTTTGAAGAGCGCACAGGGGAGAAGTCCGTGGTGTTTTTCACCCGGGACCTCTCGGAAGAAGGACTGAAGAAGATCTATGACAAGGTTGGCTCCGTGCTGGAGGGCAAGGTGGCGGTGAAGCTGCACACTGGCGAGGCCGAGGGCCCCAACATCATCCCCCGCCCCTGGGTGAAGGAGCTGCTGGCCAGCCGCCTGCCCGAGGCCACCATCATCGAGACCAACACCTATTACGAGGGCAGCCGCTACACCACCGAGGCCCACCGCAAGACCCTGGAGATCAACGGCTGGACCTTCTGCCCCGTGGACATCACCGACGAACACGGCGTGGCTGCCCTGCCGGTGAAGGGCGGCAAGTGGTTCACGGAGATGCATGTGGGCGAAAGCATGCTGAACTATGACTCTCTCCTGACCCTGACCCACTTCAAGGGCCATGTGATGGGCGGCTTCGGCGGCAGCAACAAGAACATCGGCATCGGCTGCGCCGACGGGCGGATCGGCAAAAAGGAGATCCACAGCTATCCCAACGGCGGCATGTGGAGCATCGCCGAGGAGGAGCTGATGGAGCGCATCAGCGAGAGCACCAAGGCCACCGTGGACCATTTCGCGCCCCACGTCTGCTTCATCAACGTCATGCGCAACATGTCCGTCTCCTGCGACTGCGAGGGTCCCGAGGCGGAGCCTGTGGTCACGCCGGACGTGGGCATCCTGGCCTCCCTGGACATCCTGGCGGTGGACAACGCCTGTGTGGACCTGATCTACAACCTGCCCCAGGGCGGCGGCAAGGCCCTGATCGAGCGGGTGGAGACCCGCCACGGCCTGCGCCAGCTGAGCTACATGAAGGAGCTCGGCATGGGCAACGACCGCTACACCCTCATCGATCTGGATAACGGCGAAGCCGAGATCACTGCCGCTCAGGCGGTGAAGGACGTGAAGCCCGGCTGGGAGCCGGACCGCTACAACGTCTTCTGGGGACGGAACAAGCGGAAGTAAGTTTTGCGTTTTGAGATTCGAGTTTTGAGAAAAACAGGAGCAGATCCGTATCCGCTGCGGATCTGCTCCTGTTTGACTTGTGATGCCGTTAGAAAAAACCGTGATGAGATCTTTCTCATCACGGTTTTTCTGATGTATCGGCTTACGCGACGGGGCGGTTGACCAAGCCGGTAAAGAGGGGAAGACCGCCGGCATTGGTAATGCAGAAGAGGAAGGGGTGATCCACGAAGAAGACGAGTTTTTCCTCCAGAGGGGCCGGTTCGCTTGCCGGGGCCTCGATGACGGTATAGGCGGAGGCCTCGCATCCCTCTTCGTCGATCTTGACGCGGGCGGCATGCGCAGCCTTGGAGACGAAGAGCGGGTCCGATTTCCCGGTGAGAGGTGTGAAATCTGCCAATGAAGGATCAAAGGCATCGGTGACGCCCATAGCCTGAAGACCCTCGACCAGATCCAGGTTGGAGCGCACATCGAACTTGGGCATGTGGATCTCCACCTCCATAAAACGCTGCTTTTCCCAATTGGACTTGTCACGCAGCAGCAGAAAGGCCATGGCCTCCGGATCGTTCAGTAAGTCTTCCGCGGTCACACCCTCATCCGACAGCAGGATCCACATGGCCCCGCCATTTTCCATGGAGAGAGGGATGGCAGTAAAGCGCTCGCCCCAATAAACGGTGAGCTCGTCGGTCCGGAAGAGATAGTCCACGGTCTGCTCGCCGTCCGGACCGTAGAAGTACCCCGGTTCGGTAAGATCTTTCCAGAAGCCGCTGACCCAGGGACTTTTGAAATATAGAGCGCTGGTCAGCGCAAGGACAGTGAGGGGATCCAAATGCAGGCCGGAGGCTTCTTCCTGCAGCAGGTTGCCGGTCTGCTCGTTGATCCAGCTCTGCAGCAGCGCGTCGTATTCCGGATTTCCCATCCGCCCTTGGAAGACGGAGGCATAATACTGACTGGACAGAGCCTCCAGAACTTTCGGCTTAGTGCTGCGCCCCTCGGCCAGCCAAAACGCGTTGGCCAGAATGCTTGCGGTCTGGCCGTCGTCCTGATAGCTCTGCAGCCAGAGCGCATGGGCGGTGCTCCGGAGAGTATCCAGATCCTCCGCACCCAGCAGATCCAGGATCTGCTGGCGGGTGTTCTTGCCTGTGACCTCAGCCAGCATGGCCAGAGCCATGGTGACATTCAGCGGAGAGGCCACCCGGTTTTCGTTTCCGGCGCAGGACAGAGTCTGACGGATGAAGCCGCCGAACCAGGGGTCCAGCGCCGAGTTATAGCCGAGAGTCTGGGACCGGAAGCTCTGCAGGTCCTCTCGCCAGGCACCAAATGCATCGAAATAGCTGTCTTTCAGCTCCCAGCCATTGGGTTTGACGTAGTCTTCCTGCCGAGGACGGGGAGCCATGGAGGGATAGACCGCTTCCGCCAGAGCAGGACTGGAGGGAGCGACACCGCAGGAACACAGAGACAAGAGGACGATCAGCGCCAATAGCAGAGAAAGAACGCGCTTCATGACAGACGCCTCCCTGGAAAATGATAGAAAATATGACGATACACATCAATCAAAGTTCCGGGATAGGACAAAAAAGACGAAAAGCAGGAAGCGGGTAAACAGGAAAAAGGTCGGATTGTGCCGGTGAGAGGCCTTCAGTCGCGGTCCCCCTCAGGATGACAGGGAGGAAGACACCTCATCCGTCATTCGGCGGAGCGTAACACGCCGAATGACACCTTCTCCTCAAGGAGAAGGCTTTGGGACGCGTGGCGGCCGCGGATTTTGCCGAGGCCGGTGGAGGCACTCAGCGCAGCACCACGCTGGTCTGGCCCTCCAGGCGGAGGCTGCTGCCCTCCAGCGTGGCCTCGCCCGCGCCGATGAAGGCGGCGATGGTATCAAAGTCCAGACCCAGGGCGGCCAGGTCGACGGTCTTGGCCCCCTGAGAGGGGTTATGGAGCACACAGACGGCGCTGCCCTCCCAGGTGGAGACGAAGCCGCCCACCTTGCTGTCCGGCACGGAGACGGCGGTGTAGGTCCCCCGGGCGATCTCGGGATTGGCCCGGCGGATCAGGATGAGGCGCTTGTAGTAGTTATAGAGGCTGCGGCCCCGGTCCAGCTGGGCCTGAACGCTGATCTCCTCCTGGTCGGGATAGGTGCTGCCCTCCGGGTCCCGCACCGTGTCCCCGTCGCCCCAGCGCATGGCGAGCCGGCGGTTGGCGTCGGTGTTGGAGCCGCCCCGGGAGCCCCGCATGCCGATCTCCTCCCCGTAATAGAGGAAGGGGGAGCCGGGGCCCAGAATGTAGAGATTGGCGGCCATCTGCATCTGGCCGTTCGCGGACTGGAGATAGCCGGAGGCCCGGTCCATGTCGTGGTTGGAGACGAAGGGCACCAGCATGGCATCCTCCCGCAGGGCCCGGACGGTGTTCAGGTAGCTCTCCACATAGCTTGCGTAGCGCCCGGCGTTGCCGGCTTTGGCAGTCTCGTCGATGAGGCCGCCGGACTGGGCCAGGGTGAAGTTGAAGCAGTTCATGGAGCCGTAGTACTTGTCGGTGACGCCGTCCCCGTCCCAGACCTCGGCCACCACATAGATCTCCGGATCGATCTTTCGCAGTTCCTCCATGTACCAGTCCCAAAAGGCGGCGCTGCTGCCGTTGTCGCCGTAATAGACGTATTTGGCGGCGTCAAAGCGGAAGCCGTCCACCCCCAGGTCCAGGTAGAACTTGGCCACGTCCAGCACCGTCTGGCGCACCAGTTCGCTGTCAAAATCCAGCTCGGGCATGGCGGAGTCGAAGTTGCATTCGTAATAGTCCTCCGTGCCGGAGACGGGGGCGTAGTGCCGCCCCGCCGGGGCGCTCTCCCCGGGGCCGTACCAGCAGTAGAAGTTGTAGTAGGGGTCGGCCTCGTCCTTGTTCCGGTGAGCATTCACAAAGGCGGAGAACCAGGCGTTCCGCCGGCCGGTGTGGTTGATGGGCAGGTCCAGGATCAGCTTCACGTTGCGGCTCTCGCAGAGATCGGCCAGCTCCTTCAGGTCCTCCATGGTCCCGAAATCCGGGTCCACGGTGTAGTAATCCGTCACGTCGTACTTGTGGTAGGAGGGGGAGTCAAAGATCGGGGTCAGCCAGAGGCCCTCCACCCCCAGGCTTAGACCCGAGGCGGGGTCCCCGTCGTTGAGATAGTCAAAACGGTCGATGATGCCCCTGAGATCCCCGATGCCGTCCCCGTTGGAGTCGGAGAAGGAGCCCACGAAGATCTCGTAAAATACCCGGGCGTTGTCTTCCGTCTCGGCATAGCGGCTCAGATCCACGTCGTCAATGATGGCTTCGCCCGTGTCGCTCAGCAGATAGAGCCCGGTGTTGTCCCGGGCGGGCCCGGTCTCGACCGGTTCCGCGGTCGGTGCGGCGGACGCCTCCGCAGGCTCAGCCGCCGGCGCGGCCTCGGTCGGGGCGGCCACAGGCTGTCCGCAGGCGGGCAGCAGGAACAGCAGGGCCAGGATCAGGGCGAGAAGGGAGCTGCGCTTCATAGAAAACACCTCCGGAACATGCATTTGATGAAAAGGAAATTGTCAAGGAAGAGTGAAGCGGGAAGCGGGGAAGAGGGAGGCCCGGGCGCGTTTCGCTCCTTGACGAAACGGGAAGGCTTGACTATAATCGAGGCATGGAAACGATGGATTTTTACCGGCCGGAGGATCTGGACCGGCTGCAACAAAAGGAGAAGCGCGAGCGGGCGTGGGTCTGGACATTGGCCGGGCTGACGCTTTCCCTCTGCGTGCTTTTTTGCTGCCTTACCACCACGGCCAATGCCAACCGCATGGAGCTTGCCACCCTCATCACCTCCTGTGTGGGAGGCTGGCTTGTGATCTACCGCCGCCTTTTCGGGGTGCTGGAGGCCAAACATGAGCGGGAGCACGCGCACTATCTGCTCTCGGCGGAAAAAAGCACGGTCCGGGGCAAGCTCACCGTCACAAAAGACCGGCTTCGCATCCGGGACAGCATCCGCATCCGGATCCTGCTGCTGGAGGACGGAAAGAAGACCCAGCGCCTCAAGGTGAATGAAAACATGGTGCGCGCCCTGCGGCCCTATGACGGAAAGACGGTGACCCTGACCCTGGCAGGCGGCTATGTGGCCGGGATCGGAGGGGACGCATGAGAGTACTGAAAAACATTTGGTCCCAGCTGCACCGCTTTGTGTTCTGGGCCTTGCTCTCCACCATCCTCTGGGCCTGGATCTTCACTCTGCTCACCGACACCGTGCCCGAAAAAAAGGTGACCCTCTATGTGCAGACCGAGGACTGCCGCAGTGTGGAGCTGACGCTGAAGCTGGAGGAGGAGAAGCCCCAGGGGATCAAGATGGTCAAGGTCCACCCCTTCTCCTACGCGGCCTTCGGCAACCGGGAGCTGCTGGAGGCGGACCTTTACGCGGTGCGGGAGGCGGACGCGGCGGAAATGCTGCCCAGCTTCGCTCCACTGGACGGGGAGACCCTGGACTCCGGCGGACGGGAGCTCTATGTCCGGGACGGCGTCGCGTACGGCGTGAAGCTCTCGGGGCCCGGGGAGCCGGGCGCTGCGGCCTCCTTCATGGGCTATGAGCCGGAGGAGAGCTACTATCTGTTCTTTAACGCCGAATCGCCCCACCTGGGCAGCGGCGACGGGGCGGCCCTCCGCGTGGCGGAGGCCCTGCTGAAGCTGAAGTAAGGAAGGAAGAAGCGCCCCCCTTCCGTCATCCGCCTCGCGGGGGATCGGCGGATGACGGCTACCCCCAGAGGGGGAGGCAAGCCCGGGGATCCCTCGCTTCCCCCTCTGGGGATTAGGGGAGGATTCGATCCGTGCCGCGCAGCGGCACACAACACTTTCTTCATTTCTTCATTTTCATATTTGTAAAGGAGAACGGCATGAAAAAGACCTGGATCGCCCTGCTTCTGCTGCCGGCTCTGCTGCTGGCGGCCTGCGGCGGCGCCGCGGCGCAGACGCAGGAGAAGACGGAAAGCCCGGAGGAGAGCGCGGAGACCGTGGAGAGCAGCCTGTATGTGAAAAAGGTGGAGGATCTGCCGGAGGACTTCATCCTGGGCATGGACGTCTCCTCCCTCATCGCCGAGGAGCAGAGCGGCGTGCGCTACTTTGACTTTGACGGTGAGGAAAAGGATCTGTTGGAGATCCTTGCGGAAAACGGCGTGACCCACATCCGCGTCCGGGTCTGGAACGAGCCCTATGACGAAGAGGGCAGAGGCTTCGGCGGCGGCAACTGCGACATCGATAAGGCCCTCGCCATCGGGCAGCGGGCCGCGCAATACGGCCTGAAGCTCATCGTGGACTTCCACTATTCCGACTTCTGGGCCGATCCGGGCAAGCAGATGGCGCCCCGGGCCTGGGCGGACATGGACGTGGAGACCAAGGCAGAGGCCCTCTACGCCTATACGAAGGAGAGCCTGCAGAAGCTCATAGACGGCGGCGCGGACATCGCCATGGTCCAGGTGGGCAACGAGACCAACGGCGCCCTCTGCGGCGAGGATCGCTGGAGCAACATCCAGCTGCTGATGAAGGCCGGGTCCCGGGCCATCCGGGAGGTCTGCCCCCAGGCGCTGGTGGCCATGCACTTTGCCAATCCCGAGCGCTCCGGCAGTTACGCCAACTACGCCGAGTATCTGGATTACTATGAGGTGGACTACGACGTGTTCGCCTCCTCCTACTATTCCTTCTGGCACGGCACCCGGCAGAATCTGGCAAGGGTCCTGGGGGATATCCACCAGCTCTACGGCAAAAAGGTCATGGTGATGGAGACCTCCTGGCCCTACACCGGCGAGGATTCGGACTTCTCCGGCAACAACGTGGGGGACGGCTCCGGTTTGCAGCTGGACTACCCCTTCACCGTGCAGGCCCAGGCCAATTCCGTCCGGGACGTGGCCGACACCGTGGCCCACATCCCCGGGGGCATCGGCTTGTGCTACTGGGAGGGGGCCTGGATCAGCGTGGGCACCGAGTCCTGGGAGCAGAACAGCCCCCTCTGGGAGCAGTTCGGCTCCGGCTGGGCCAGCAGCTACGCCGCAGCCTATGACCCGGACGACGCGGGCAAATACTACGGCGGCTGCTCCTGGGACAACCAGACCTTCTTTGATCCCACCGGCCACCCGCTGGAGTCCCTGCGGGTCTTCCGCCTGCTGGGGCAGGGGAACGAGCTGCCCCTCAAGCCCGACGCCATTGAGGATACGAGCATCACGGTGGACCTGGCTGGGGAGCTCTCCATGCCCGAGACCGTGAACGCCGTCATGAGCGACAACAGCCGGGAGGCCATCCCGGTGGACTGGGAGCTGGATGATGCCCTGCGCCAGCAGATGTTCTCGGGCGGTCCCGCGGTCTACGAGGTGAAAGGCAAGGCCCAGGGCATGGACGCAAAATGCCTTGTGAACATGGTGGAGTTCAACTACCTGGAAAACGGCGATTTTGAGACCGGCAAGCTGGAGCCCTGGACCGTCACCGAGCGGGGCAAGGCGGACCAGCTCTATGTGGAGAACAAGCTGGGCGATTCCCTGGACGGCAAGTGGCACATGCACTTCTGGAGCGCCAGGGAGAACAGCGTGGACTTCAGCCTGGAGCAGACCGTGACAGATCTGGCCCCCGGCAGCTACCGCTTCAGCATCTCCATCATGGGCGGCGATTGCGGCGAGACGGAGATCTACGCCTATGCCCTGGTGGACGGAGAGCTTGTGGCCACCGCGCCCCTCACCGTCACGGTCTGGGACAGCTGGGACACCGGAAAGATCTCCGGGATCCGGGTGAAAGAGGGCCAGAACGTTACCGTGGGCATCTTTGTGAAATGCCAGGGCGCGGGCAACGGCGCCTGGGGCAAGATCGACGCCGCCATGCTCAACGCGGAGGGCTGAGTCCGGCGCAAACAAGAAGAAACTGTACAAAATCCCGGGTTTTCGATGGAAAATCCCGGGATTTTGAACGCTTTGCACAAAAACAAAGCACGATTTTTGGCAAAGATTCCTTCCTGTTTTTGAATCTCCCCGGGTGGACAAGGGAAAAGCAGGAGAGTATAATAATGACGCAAAAGTGACAAAAGGTCGTTTTTGCCCTTTCGGCCCTGCCGAAAGGAAGAACAATCTGGATTCATTGGTGAAAACCATGAAAAAATGAGGAGGAAATGAAATGAAGAAACTTCTTGCCCTGCTTCTCGCGCTGGCGATGGTCTTCTCCCTGGCTGCCTGCGGCGGTTCTGCTGCCCCCGCTGCCGAGAGCAAGACCGACGCTCCCGCCGCCGAAGCTCCCGCTGCCGAGGCCCCTGCGGCCGAGGCTCCCGCTGCCGGTTCCAGCGCGCTGGCCGGTACTTACAAGATCACCGTTTGGGTCGGCGAAGCCGCTGTTGACCTGACCCAGAAGCAGATCGCGGACTTCAACGCCAACAACCCCGACGGCATCGTCTTCGAAGCTGACGTGCACCCCGTGTCTGAGGCCACTTCCGCTGACCAGATGCTGGTGGACGTGAACGCCGGCGCCGATCTGTACTGCTTTGCGCAGGACCAGTTCGCCCGTCTGGTGCAGGCCGGTGCCCTGAACCCCCTGGGCGTGAAGGCCGCTGAGACCGTCACTGCCGCCAACGATGCCGGCGTTGTGGCTGCTGCCACCTCCGGCGAGACCCTGTATGCTTACCCCATGACCTCCGATAACGGCTACTTCATGTACTATGACAAGAGCGTTATCCCCGAGGAAGACGTGGATTCCCTGGAGAAGCTGATCGCCGACTGCGAAGAGGCGGACAAGTTCTTCGCCTTCGAGGCCCAGACCTCTGCTTGGTACCTGGCCTCCTGGTTCTTCGCCACCGGCTGCAAGTCCGACTGGACCACCGACGATGACGGCCAGTTCATCTCCGTCGACGACAACTTCAATTCCGAAAACGGCCTCATCGCCGTCAAGGGCATGAAGAAGCTGGTCGACTCTCCCAAGCACCTGTCCTCTTCCTCCGCTGACGAGTTCTCCAACGGCGCCGCCATCGTCGTCACCGGCACCTGGGCCTTCGAGGCCATCAAGGACATCCTGGGCGACAACATGGGCGTCACCGATCTGCCCTCCTTCGAGGTGGACGGCAAGGAGTACCACCTGGGCTCCTTCAACGGCTGCAAGCTCATGGGCGTGAAGCCCCAGGGCGACGACACCACCAAGCAGGCTGCCCTGCACAAACTGGCCCAGTACCTCACCGGTGAAGAGGCTCAGATGGAGCGCTTCAACGAGCTGTCCTGGGGTCCTGCCAACCTGAATGACCAGGCCTCCCCCGAGGTCCAGGCCAACCCCGGTCTGGCTGCTCTGCTGCTGCAGAACCGGTACTCCAAGCCCCAGGGCCAGATCCACGGCTCCTGGTGGGATATCGCCAAGGTCATTGCCGATGACGTGAAGGC
>ONCI01000091.1 GCA_900316255.1 uncultured Eubacteriales bacterium
TCCGGTCTGCACAAGAAGCCCCGCATCCTCATCGGCAAGGCCGGCATCAAGATCCCCTTCCTGGAGAGACTGGACAAGCTCTCTCTGGGCGCCATCCAGATCGACGTGAAGACCGGCTCCGCCGTGCCCACTGCCGAATACATCAATGTGAAGGTGGACTCCACAGTCTCCGTCCGGGTGGGCCGGGACCCGGAGAGCATCGCTCTCGCTGCCCAGAACTTCCTGAACGTGAGCCGGGACCAGATCGCCCATAAGATCAACGACCTGCTGGAGGGCAACATCCGGGAGATCGTGGGTCAGATGCGTCTCACCGAAATGGTAGGGGACCGGAAGCTCTTCAGCGAGAAGGTGCAGGCCAACGCCGTGCCCGACCTGCGTGCCTACGGTCTGGAGCTCATCACCTTCAATGTGCAGAACTTCATCGATGACAACGACGTGATCACGAATCTGGGCATCGACAACGTGGAGCAGATCCGCAAGGGCGCCGCCATTGCCAAGTCCAACGCCCAGCGGGAGATCGCCATTGCCGAGGCGGCCAACGCCAAGCAGGCCAATGACGCCAAGGTCCAGGCCCAGGAGGAGATCGCCAAGCGCAACAACGACCTGGCCATCCGGCAGGCCCGGCTCCAGAAGGAGGCGGACCAGGAGCGGGCCCAGGCCGAGGCTGCCAAGGGCATCGAGGCGGAGAACCAGCGCAAGCTCAAGGAGGTTGCCGAGACCGACGCCAACATCGCCCGTGCCCAGCGGGAGGCGGAGCTCAAGCAGAAGCAGATCGAGCTGAAGGAATACGAGCTGGACGCCATCGTCCGCAAGCAGGCGGACGCCGACAAGTACCAGGCGGAGCAGGTGGCGGAGGCCAATCTCATCGCCCGCCAGCGCAAGGCGGAGGCCGAGCGTTACGAGCAGGAGCAGGCCGCCCAGGCCCGCATGAAGGCCGCCGAGGCCGAGAAGTTCACCAAGGAGCAGGAGGCCGCGGGCTTCCTGGCCGCTGGGGAGGCAGAGGCCCAGGCCATTCGCGCCAGGAATCTGGCCGAAGCCGATGGCATCCGTGCCAGAGCCCTGGCGGAAGCCGAGGGTATCCGCGCCAAGGCTCTGGCGGAGGCCGAAGGCATCGACAAGAAGGCCGAGGCTATGAGAAAGTACGGCGAGGCTGCCATCATTGAGATGATCGTGGGCGCCCTGCCCGAGATCGCAAAGAACGTGGCCGAGCCTCTCAGCAAGGTGGATAAGATCACCATGTACGGCGAGGGCAACAGCGCGAAGCTCATCGGCGATATTGTGAACGGTACCAGCCAGATCACCGAGGGCATGACCCAGGGCCTGGGCCTGGATCTGCGGGCTCTCCTGGCCGGAGCTCTCGGCGGAAAGCTTGCCGCCGGATTCGCCGCACCGGAGACCCCTGCCGAGCCCGAAGAGGAGTAAACCGAAAAGAAAACAAGGAAATGCGCCCCAAAGCATCTGCTTTGGGGCGCACGTTTGTCTGTGACTTGCCTCAGTTCTTGGAGAAGAAGCTGGTCTTTCCGGACGAATCCTCGGTCCAGTATACGCCTACGACGCCGCTGTCCACATAGGCAAGCTTGCCGGTGCCGGCGGTGTACTGGATCTCGGAGACGCCGGTGGTGGTGTTCACCACGGTTTTCACCGCGTCGCTGTATTCCAGGATCCCGGTCGCGCTGAAGCGGCCGCTGAAGGTCCAGATGATGTACTCCTCGTCGCTGACGGTCCAGCGCACCGTGACCTGATACTTGCTGGAATTGCCGGTGATCATCATGCTGGCCTTCTGCTCCGCCGTCTCGGTGAAGCTGCCGGTGTAGTCAAACTCTTCGATGACGATAATGGCGGGCGTATCGGTAGGCTCCGGCCCCGCCGTGGGAGCGGGCGCGCCCTTTACGGTGATCCCGGCCTTTTCGGTGTTTGTGGCGCCCACGTTGTTGCTGAAGCGGCAGTAGACGGACCAGCCGTTCAGACTGGCGGGGATGTTTTTGAGCTTCATGGTGCTGGCGTAGCCGTTCACGATCTCCAGACCTGCAAACTCCTTGCCGGCGTCCTCATAGCCCAGATCCCGGCTGCCGTCTGGGCTGACAAAGTGCCACTCGGCCCAGATGGCGTTTTCATACTTGGCCACGAAGGAGCAGCTGCCGCCGATGTCCACGGTCTCGCCGATGGGATTTTTGGTGACCCGGGGCCGGTCTGCCGCCGTGTCCCGGGAGACGGTGACGCTGGCCTTGCCGGTGGTCACGGCGCCGCTGTTGTTGCTGAAGCGGCAGTAGACCCGCCAGCCGTCCAGACTCTCCGGGATGTTCTTGAGCTGCATGGTGCTGGCATAGCCCTTCACGATCTCCATGCTGGGAAACTCCTTGGCGGCCTGCTCGTAATCCAGGTCCCGGCTGCCGTTGGGGCTGACGAAATGCCACTCGGCCCAGATGGCGTTTTCATACTTCGCCACGAAATAGCAGCTGCCGCCTACCGCTACCGTCTCGTCCGTGGGGCTCTTGGTCACCCTGGGGGCCGTGTTGACCGGGGCGGGCGCAGGTGCGGATGTGGGCCTGGGTGTGGGTGCGGCGGTGGGCTTCGGCGCCGTGGTGGGCGCGGTGGTGACCACCGGCAGGGAAGTGGGCGCAGCCGTGGGCACCGTGGTGGGCGCCGGGGTAGTCACCGGGATCAGAGCCTGTGTGGGGGCCGGTGTGACCACCGGCATCGGTGTGGCGGACGGATCCGGCCGGATCTCTATGACCTGGGAAGTGGGGACTACATTGTCTATCACCTCTGCCTGGCCGCCGCAGCCGCAGAGCAGCAGGGCCGCCAGCAGCAGAAGTCCCATCCATTTGCATTGCTTGCTTCTTTTCATGTTTCCTCCATTTTCATACGAACGCTTTTCCGGGTGAGGAACCTGATACGAATATCTGATAGAAATCTATAAAGTCTTCCGGCCAGAATTGCGTCAGCCTTCGTTGCCTTCCTTGACCATATATCTCCATTATGCTCTGCGGAAGGCGCCTCGTCTGGCACAATTCTGCGCACAGCAAGGAAGTTAAGGATATTTAAGAATGTGCCATTGCGAAACGCGTTTCGCAATGGAGGACTCGCGCTTATCGCAGCGGCTTGAGGCCACTTTGGTCGGCGCGAGGCCTCGCGCAGCTCGGCTCAGAGTGTTTTTGAGAAAGCAAAGCTCTCTCAAAAACGTATTTGGACTCCCTCCGGGAGTTCAACAAGCCTGCTGAATCCTTGTGCAATAGAAAAAAAGAATTGCTTCAATCGAAGCAGCTTCAAAAAAACAGCCCCCGAACCGCTTCGGGGACTGCTTTTTCATATGCGGTTGAAAGAAACTCACTTGGTGCCGAAGATGCGGTCGCCCGCGTCGCCCAGGCCGGGCACGATGTAGCCGTGGTCGTTCAGGTGATCGTCCAGCGCGGCCACAAAGATGTCCACGTCCGGGTGATCGGCCTGCATTCTGGCAACGCCCTCGGGAGCGCCGATAACGCTCATGAGCTTGATGTGCTTTACGCCTGCTTCCTTCAGGAAGGTGATGGCGGCGGAGGCGGAGCCGCCGGTGGCCAGCATCGGGTCCACCACGATCACGTCGCGCTCCTCGATATCGGGGGGCATCTTGAAGTAGTACTTTACAGGCTCCAGGGTCTTCGGATCCCGGAACAGGCCGATATGGCCCACCTTCACATTGGGCATCATACTGACCATGCCGTCCACCATACCGAGTCCGGCGCGGAGGATGGGAACCACAGCCAGCTTCTTGCCCGCGATTCGACGGCACTTGGCCACGGCAACGGGGGTCTCCACTTCGATCTCCTCCAGGGGCAGATCCCGGGTGGCCTCAAAGCACATCAGCATGGCGATCTCCGAGATCAGTTCCCGGAAAACCTTGACGCTGGTGTTCTTGTCGCGCAGGATGGACAGCTTGTGCTGGATCAGGGGATGGTCGAATACGTGAACTTTACTCATGATTGTTTCTCCTTTATTTGAAATTGAAGGACATACAATAAAAGTGAAAAGAGAAGAGTGAAAAGAGAAGAGTGAAGAGGTATGGTATCGCCTCCGGCGATGATTTCCATTTTGTGCCGCATCGCGGCACACCATCATGATTCGACCTTAAGTTTTCATTCTTCCGTTTTCATTCTTTCCTGCCGTTCCCGCTCCGCCTGGCTCAGGCGCAGGTACACAGGCAGCAGGCTCTGGGAATCGCCGGGGGTCTTGTCCCGGGCGGCCATGCCCACGCCCCAGGCGCTCTGCCACAGCAGATTTTCCGGCGCCATGCGGAAGGGAAGCCCTTCCTTTTCCAGGAAGCGGGCGGTGAGGGCTGCGCCGTCTCCCACCAGGAAGGGGACGCCGTCCTGCCGGCGGAGTTCTTCGCAGAGCTCGGCCAGGGAGAGGGGCCGATCCTCAGAGAGGCGGATGGGCCTTCCCTCCCGGATCTCGAAGAGGGCGTTGTAGACCTGCTGGCGCCTGGCGTCCATCACCGGGCAGATGAGCCCGCCGGCTGCCAGGCCGTGCCAGGCCATGCTCTCCAGGGTGGAGACGCCCACGCATGGCTTGTTGCAGGCCCAGGAGAGACCCTTCACCGTGGAAACGCCGATGCGGATGCCGGTGAAGGAGCCGGGCCCGTGGGCCACGGCGAAGAGGTCGATGTCAGAAAGCTTCAGCTCCGCGTTTTTCAGCAGATCCTCCGCCATGGGCAGCAGCGTCCGGCTGTGGGTCAGCCCGCTGCACTGGCTGTACTGGGAAACCAGACTACCGTCCCGCAGCAGGGCAACCGAAGCGGCCTTGGCCGAGGATTCAAAAGCAAGGGTCAGCATGCGTCCGCCCCCTCAATGGTGATTTGACGCCGGGTGTCGCCCAGCTTCTCGATGGTCACGCGGATCTCGTCGCCGTAGAAGGCGTCCTCCACCTTCTCGCTCCACTCCACGGCGCACACTGCGCCCCGGTTCAGGTAATCCTCCCAGCCGATCTCAAAGAGCTCGTCGGCCCCGGAGAGGCGGTACATATCGAAATGGATCAGCTCCCGCTGGCCCAGATACTCGTTCACGATGGTGAAGGTGGGGCTGGAGACCCGGCAGCTCAGGCCCATGCCCCGGGCCATGCCCCGCACAAAAGCAGTTTTCCCCGCGCCCAGGTCTCCATACATGGCGACCACCGTACCGCCGGGGAGCTTTTCGGCAAAGCGGGCGCCGATCTCCTCAGTCTCCGTTTCGTTGTTGGATAGATAAGTCTGCATAAGCTCCGTCCGTCATTGTTTACACAAATGTTATATTCTTTCCACAGTATACCACCGAAGTGCCCGTTGCGTAAAGACCAAAACTGTGATAAAATACCTCTCGTTTCAAACGCGCTTTTTGTCGATTCGCCATTTCCGGGAAGGAAGTGTTTGTCATCAAGAAACTTCAGCCATATATCAGGCAGTTTACCGAGCGGGCGGATATTTTTCTGCTGGTCGTTTGTGTGCTCTGCTCCATCTTCGGCACGGTGATGATCTACCGGGCCTCCTCCAGCATGGTGGCGGCGGGCTGGGAGATGAACACCAACAAGCAGATCATCGTGCAGGTCTTCTCCATCTTTCTGGGCATCGGCGCCTTTATCCTGCTCACGGTCATCGACGCGGACCTGCTGGGCAGTCAGTGGAAGATCCTGATCCTGCTGCAGGTGCTGCTGCTGATCGCCCTGCGCCTCTTCGGCCAGGACGACGGCACCGGCAACTTCGCCTGGATCCGCTTCGCCGGCATCGGCATCCAGCCCTCCGAGATCATCAAGGTCATCTACATCGTGGTGGCCGCCAAACAAATGACCTTCCTGAAGGAATACCGGGATATCAATGCCTTCCAGTCCGTGGTGCTGATGGCTGGCTACTTTGTGGCCGTTTTCGGCGCCATCGTGGTGGTCTCCTCGGACCTGGGAAGCGCCTCCATCATCCTTTGCATCTTCCTGACCATGTTCTTCGCCCTGGGGGTGCGGCTCTACTGGTTCGCACTGGGCGGCGCAGCGATCGCGGCCATGGTGCCCCTGCTGTGGGAGCACTTCCTGAAGGAGTACCAGAAAAAGCGCATCCTGGCCCCCTATGACCCCAGCATCGACCCCAACAACGACGGCATCAACTGGCAGACCTACCAGAGCAAGATCACTCTGGCTTCCGGCCGTACCACCGGCGTGGACGCGGAACACCGCTACACCGCCTTTACCGGCAAGCACACGGACTTTATCTTCTCCTGCATCGGGGAGGAGCTGGGCATGGTCGGCTGTATCACGGTGCTGATCCTTCTGACGGTACTCATCATCCGCTGCGTGCGCATCGGGCTCAAGTCCGGCCGCACCTTCGATATGCTGCTGTGCATCGGCGTGGCCTCCGCCATGACCTTCCAGACCATCATCAACGTGGGCATGTGCCTGGGCATCACCCCCGTGATCGGCATCACGCTGCCCTTCTTCAGCTACGGCGGCTCCTCCATGGTGACCATGTTCGCCGCTATGGGTCTGGTCTCCGGCGTGAAATACAAGCTGAAGCCAAAGCTGTTTTCCATCTATTGAGAAAACTCCCCGGATCCGAGGATCCGGGGAGTCATGTTTTACAGGAAGAGGTCGGAGTCCCGTTTCTCGGGGCTGGAGGGCTCAAAACCGGCGTTGATCTTTTCGTAGGCCAGCAGGCTGGTCAGATTCCAGTAGGGAAAGGCCCAGACGCCGATGGCGATGCCCAGGAAGGGGAACACGGACAGAAGCGCCCAGCCCAGAAAGCTCAGGTCCAGGCGGAGCAGCTCCAGCCGGTGGCCCCGCATCCGCATCCGGCTCTCCCGCATGCAGTCCAGCACACCGAAGTCCGGGTGGAGGATCATCAGGTAACGGGCCATGCGGTAATTGTAAAGCAGCACAAAGCCGGGGATCAGGAAGGCCCAGAAGCCGATGGTCGTGAGCAGGCGGATCAGCAGTTCCAGCAGCAGAACCTTGGACCAGACGGAGAAACCGTCCAGCAGCATGCCGGCTTCGGTCTCTTCACCGCGAAGCGCGCGGAAGAAGAGCATCAGCAGCCCGAAAGAGACGATGGCAAGCAGATAGCTCAGCAGATCCGAGACGATGGTCTCCGCCGTAGAGGGCTGGATCTGTGCGGCCAACTTGGTAGCACCGTCCACATCGCCGCTCTGCAGCAGGACCGTCATGCGATCGGAGAGGGAAAGGAGCTGCTCCGCGGGCGGCATGGTCAGGCGGAGGCTCAGATACGAAAACAGCAGCGCCAGCAGCACATAGATGAGACTTGGAATCAAAAACTGCTTCTTCCTGCTTCCCAGCAGTTCGCGGGCCTGCAGCTTCAAAGAATGGATTTCCATGACAGCGGAGCCTCCTTTCATCTTTTTTCGGAGAGAAGTATAGCATCGGAAATAGGGAATGGCAAGCGATTTTTCGAAAAAAAGCTTGACAAGGCCGGGCCCGGGTGCTATTATAGGCAAGCGTTCAAGAGATGCGCGAGTGGTGGAATTGGTAGACTCGCTAGATTCAGGTTCTAGTGCTCATTCCGGGCGTGGGGGTTCAAGTCCCCCCTCGCGCACCAACAATTGACCTCAAATCGAAAGATTTGGGGTCATTTTTTGCTTTTTGAGAACTTTTCGGACACGTTTATTTTTTGCCTTTTCTCACGCTCCTTCGACAAAGGGCCGATTTCTAACATTTTTCTAACACTTTTCTAACGCCGTGTTAGAAGAGACTCGACGCCATTTTCTGCGTCAGAAGCTCTTTTCTCTGCATATCCAGGTGTCCGTAAATGTTTGCGGTCATTTGAATGTCGGCGTGACCCATGTATTCCTGCACATCTTTCAGCGTGAATCCGTTGTTCAGGAGCAAGCTGGCACAGCTGTGCCGAAGCTCATGAAAGCGGATATGCGGCAGATGGTTGTTCTTCAGGAGAAGCGAGAAATGGGAGGAAACGTAATCCGGGGAAAAGGGCGTGCCGTTGGGCCACTTGAAGATAAAGTCGTTTTCCTCGTAATCGGCGCCGCAGAGCTTTCGGTTGATCGCTTCCTCTGTCTTGGCCTGGATAAAGATTTCTCTTGCCTCGGGCGATAAGGGAAAAGAGCGGTGGCTGGAGCTGTTCTTGGTCTTGTCCTTGCAGACCGTGGTTGTGACCTTGGAAACGGTATGTTTGATCGTGAGCCTTCCTGCGGTGAAATCTACGCTGTCCCATTTCAGCCCCAGGACTTCGCTCCGGCGCAGACCGTACAAGGCGGTGATCTTCACAAGGGGATAAATGGGATCGTCTCGAATCGTGTCAAACAGAGTTTTCAACTGGTCGGCGCTATAGTAGCTGGATTCATACCGCTGCTTTTTCGGAAGCTCGACGAATTGACAGGGATTCGTTTGCAGCATGCCGTTCTTCACCGCCTCATTCAAGGTTTGGAGGATAATATTTTTGTACTGCCGCAGAGACGAGGGAGACAGGCCGCCCTTTCCGTCTTTGCGGCCTCTTGCAGCTTTCTCATCAAAAAAGGCT
>ONCI01000054.1 GCA_900316255.1 uncultured Eubacteriales bacterium
GCGCAGGAATACTGGATATGTATTCCGAGCACAGGCAACGATGCCTGGCACGAAAAGATCCTGTTTGCGGCTGTCGTATCCCTAACTTGCACGCCCTAATCGAGCGGGGCGGCTTTTTTCTGGTTTCATTCGGGAGCAGCATGCCCCGCCTGCGTCGAAAATGCAGTGGGACGCCTGCATTTTCGCAGGAATCCCACTGCTGAAAGAGGAGTGAAGAGTACACGTTTCATTTGGCCCAAAAGGGGCTTCTCCGACCCCTTCGAAGGGAAGGCGTCCCGCGCTTATTCGGCGAAGACCTTTTCGGACAGCTCCGTCAAAAGCCGCTCCGCCTTCTCCGGGTTGAAAATCCCGCAGACACAGGGCTCAGCCAGCTTCTGCGCGGCCTTTTTGGGGGTGATGATTCCCTTGCGGATATCCGCGATCATCTTCTTCACCAGATTCACGGAAATCATGGCATGTCCGCACATGGTCGAGATTTCCAGGATCTCCTCCGGCGGGAGCTTGGACGTATCTCCCCAGGTCCCCAGGGTGATGTCAACAGAATGGCGCTGGATACCGGCTTTTTTCGCGCAGCAGTCCACATCGTCCACCAGGCCGGAAACCACCACCGAATAGCCGTAATCGGCGTCACGGATGGCCTTCATCGCCTCGATGAGCGTGTCTCTGTCGCGAAACACAGCGTGCATCATGGGCGCGTCGGGAGAAATGTTGGCTTTGATCTCTTCAAAGGTGTTCGTCACCAGCGTACCCATTTTCATGCCGCCCATGTTCACAGGATGGAACGGATAGAGCAGATCCAGGTATTTGCGGAACACCTCCACGCTGTTCTGATTGTTGATCCCGCGGGCCGGCATGATCAGGATAACGTAATCGTCATATTTCCCGGTCTCGCTCTTGATTCTGTGTAAGGTATGCGACATCAGACTAGGCCCTCCTTTACTCTGTCTTCATATCTGGGTCTGCCAAGACCCAGATTCGTTTTTGCCGAAGTGTGGTCCACGTCATAGCCAAGCTCGTCAACGATCTTTCTGGCGGGGATGCTGTCGTCCGTCTCGTCCACCTTGCAGATCAGACAAAGGCTGAACACGGTGGACACCTCATGGGACACCTTTTCCAGTGCCTGAAGCACGGCTTTCACATTTTCGAGCTTGCAGGAAAACTCCACGATCGCAGACATGACCTTCTCTCCCAGCACGCTGGGATCCAGCTTGCCAGTGGTCTTATCCTGAATGAGCGGTGTGACCGGATTGTTGACCTCAAAGGCCAGTGCGTAGGGCGCCACAGCCATTGTGATCTTCTCCAAATCGGCAAAGGACGAGCCAACGCTGGGCCTGCCCATCTCCACCGCAAGAGAAATCGCGTCCAGCGTGTGCACCACGCCGGTTACATCGTTGGTCTTCACTTCCTCCGTGCCCCGGCCCATGTGCTTGAGCGCGGTGTTTTCATGTTTCCCGAAGGGATCGCTGAAAGCCTTGCGGTAGGCGCGGGGAACATCCAGATGGACGTTGTAGATCGCGTCTCTCGGGCAGCCTACCTGACGGGTGCACACGCCGCACTCCACGCAAAGATCCAGGTCAATGGTCATCACACCGTCTTTTTCCAGAATGGCGTTGCGCGGGCAATAGGGAACGCATTTTTTGCATTTGATGCACTTGCTTGAATCAATATACATAAGCTCCTCCAATCATCAGATACCGCAGAGCGCCTTGATCGCCGCATATCTTTCATCTGCAGACCTCTGGATCCTGTCCAGCTGCTCTTCCGACAGGTTCTTGAATTTGCCGATCCCTGCGACGAATTCTCGGATGGAGATTGGCGTCTGGTTTACATAATTCAGTTTATACCCGTCACAGCTTTTCTCCCAGATCGGAAACATATTGGACCGGACAGCTCGTTTTGCCACCTGAATGGTCTGGTCCTGGCCGAAGGACCATCCGGTGGGGCAGGGAGAAAACATGTGGAGATAGGCAAAGCCCTCCTTGCTGGCCTCAAGCCCCTTCTGTACCTTTTCCATCAGGTCCTTCATATTCCAGGGGCTTGCCGTCGCGCAGTAACTCACCCCGTGCATGGCCATGATCAGCGGTACATACTTCTGAGCCTGCTGTTTGCCGGACAGCGCCGATCCGATGGGCGTGGTCGAGGTGCGGGAGCCCAGGGTCGTCGTAGAGCTGCGCTGATAGCCGGTATTCATATAGCCTTCATTGTCATAGCAGATATACAGGATCCGCTCTCCCCGCTCCGCGGCGCCGGAGAGGCTTTGAAAACCGCAGTCTGCGCTGGCGCCGTCCCCGGCGAAGGCGATCAGGTTCACGTCTTCACGGCCGAGGCGCCGGTAGAGATGGGTAACGCCGGTGAGGAAGGAGGCGCTGTTGTCAAGCAGAGGGATATGGATCGGCACCTTCATGCCGGTGTCGTAGTTCCAGCCAACAACTCCGCTTCCCGCCATGCATCCGGGAGGAACGCAGAGGATGGAGTTTTGTCCGGCCACCTGCATCACGCGCCGCAGGATCAGCTCGCCCCCGCAGCCCTGGCAGGCGGAAACGCCGGGAGAGACCATATCCGGGTTTTTCTTCAGAACATTCAGATATTCCATCATTCTCCCTCCCTTCAGTCTTTCATCAGCCAGCAGGTGTCATATTCGCCGGGCTGATCCTGGATCTGACACAGACGCTCGATCATGGCGACCATGTCCCGGTAAGAAATATCTGCGCCGCCGAGGCCGCCGATGGCGGAAAAGCTGGCATAGCGCTCCTGGCCAGCTGCCAGCGCGGCAAGCGTTTCCACATACATGGACCCGCAGTTCCACCCGAAGCTGACGCTGCGGTCTACCACGCAGAAGGCCTTTTTCCCCTTCAGCGCCGCAGCGATCCTTTTGGCCGGGAAGGGACGATAGAAACGGATTTTGATGAGTCCCGCGGCGATCCCCTTCTCCCGGGCGGCATCCACCGCGTCCTTGCCTGCGCCGGTGCTTCCTCCCATGGTGATCAGCACCAGATCCGCGTCCTCGCAGCGGTATTCCTCGATCATGCCGCCGTAGGAACGTCCAAATACCTGGGCAAATCTGCGGTCCACGTCGTCGATCACGTCCTGGGCACGCTGCATCGCCTCCAGGTGGCTCTTGCGGTAGTGCATCAGCAGCTCGCCGGGAGTCATCGGATCCAGCGCCAAAGGACTGTCCGGATCCAGGATGGGGGGATGATGGAGCCTGTGGGGCGGGAGGACCTTGTCGACCTCCTCCTGATCAGGAATGATGACGCCGGAGGTCAGATGGGAGGAATAAAAGCCGTCATAGCACACGTTGACCGGAATGCAGATCTCCGGATCTTCGCTGATCATATAGCCCTGCACGATCATATCCGCGATCTCCTGGTTGTCGTCGCAGAACATCTGGATCCAACCGGCTTCCCGGACAGACACGGCATCCTGCTGCCCGCTCCAGATGGTCTCGGGAGAGGTCATCTCTCGGGTAGCGATCGCCATCACCATGGGCAGGCGCAGCGTGGACATGCGGAAGTAGGGCTCGTACATCAGGGCAAGGCCCTGCGCGCTGGTTGCGGTAAAGACACGGCCGCCCGCCACAGCGCCGCCCTGTACAACGCTCATAGCGGTATGTTCGGACTCCACCTGCACCATATCCGTGTCGATCTCGCCGTTGTAGACCAGCTCCGCCAGATGCTCCACCACGGAAGACTGCGGCGTGATCGGATATGCGGCGATCAGGTCAAGACGGCATTTTGCCGCGGCCTCAGCAGCAGCGTAGTTGCCGGTGATTACTTTCAAAGTGCCCATATCTCACTTGACCTCCTTTATCATGCTGATAGCCTTTTTGGGGCATTCTGCCGCGCAGATCCCACAGCCCTTGCAGTAGTCGTAGGTGATGAAGCAGCCTTCCTCCTCGCTGAAGCGGATGGCGTTGACCGGACAATAGCTCAGGCAGATGCAGCAGTTGATGCACAGGGCTTTCTCCATGACAGGTCTGTGGGTGCGCCAGGTAGAGGTGTCCAGCACATACATGCCTTTGTTGCCGACAGGTGTTACAAATACTTTCTCGTACATCTCACAGCTCTCCTCTCAGGATGACGACCTGGTCGAAGGCCCGTCGGGCGGCCACCACATTTTTCTCGCCGAAGGCCTTGTTGATCTCGTCAAAGAGGATCTCTCGATCCACAAGATCGACAATTTTCGCGAAGGCGCCCAGGACCGCCGTGTTGGGCAGATTCCTTCCGAAAATATCCTCTGAGATGCCGGAAGCGTCTACTTCCGCCACCAGGCCAGCCTGATCCGGTATGGCAAGTTCCGGAAGCGTCTTTGTCGAATTGATCAGGATCACGCCGCCGGGTTTCAGTCCGTCATATGTCTGCGGCAGGGAAACCAGGCTGTCATCCATGATGATCAGCATATCCGGCTCATAGATCTGGGTCTTGCGGCGGATCTCCGTATCACTGAGCCGCAGATAGCCAAAAACGGGGGAGCCCTTCCGCTCCACGCCGAAGAAGGGAATGAACTGCCCGTTTCCACCGCCGACAACCGCTGCTCGAACGATGATCTGGGAGGCCTTGACCACACCCTGGCCGCCCCTCCCATGCAAGCGGATTTCTTTCATTGAGAATCTCCTTTCGGGAATAATGGGGCAAGCCCGCCCCATTATTCCCCCGTATGATCTTATTTTCTCTTAGGACGCGATTCCGGCGCAGAGATTGCCGAAGATCGCAGCGCTGACTCCCACCCAGATGATGAAGCAGGCCGCCACGATGATGAGCTTCATGAAGTTCTGGTTCTGCTCTTCCTTGCTCATATTGGGAAGCAGCGCGGACATGGCGCCGAGGGTAAGCGCGCCGCAGGTGGACATGGGGCTGAAGCCTGCCAGAGAGCCGCCTGCAACGATGGCGGAAATGACCGCGATGGGATTGCCGCCGCCGACGGATCTGACCAGGTCCGAAGCCGTCGGGATCAACGTGGGATATACGACCCCGAGACCAGAGGACACCAGGGACATGATGCCCGCCGTCACACCGCTGAACGGAGCCACCGTGCCAGGCGACATGACGCCGGCGAGGGCGTTGCACAGCATGTCGATGCCGCCCGCCTTGGAAATCACGCTCATGAGCACGCCCACGCCCAGGATCATCACGATGGTGCCCCAGGGGACATTCTTGATGGCGGTCTTCTCGTCAACCACGTGGAACAGGAAGAGGATCGCCGCGATGATAAAGGAGGTGAGGCCAGTGTCAAAGCCGAGGATCACGACCAGGACCAGCATCGCCACAATGGCGCCAAGCGCGATCAGCTGCTGAGGCGTCGCCTTGGCAGATTCGATCTCCACCTTCTCACCCTTGACCTTATGTCCGCCCATGACGAAGAAGAGGGCGACAGCGGCAAGCACGGTGGTAACGATCTGGAACAGGCAGACGGGCAGGATTACGCTCGAGCTGATCCCCTGTTCCGCTGCCAGGGTGGCAACCAGGTTTCCTTCCGGGGTGATGGCGGCAACACGTCCCCCCATCAGGCCCAGTCCGCCGATGACGCCCATCATGATGGGGTTGTAGCCGGCAGAGATGGCGATGGAGACCGTCATGGTCACGACCAGCGTGGTGGGCGGGATCGCGCCGGGGCCGATGATGGCAAGGATAAAGCCGATAAGATAGGCAATAATGGGCAGCGTCCAGACCTTTTTGCCGAAGATATTGGCAATCTTTTTTGCCACCAGTTCCAGCGCGCCGGTGCTGTTAACGGCAGAGAACAGCAGCGTGATGCCGGTCAGCGTGACAAACAGGGAGGAGCTGAGGGTTTTGACGATTTCCTTATCCGTCATCCCGATCAGACGGCCGAGGATCAGCGCCGCGCCGAAGGCGAGAACGCCCATGTTCGTTTTGCGGGTAAACGCCAGGATCAAAAGAACGATAAATACGATCCAACATACAATTGCCATGATGTTCATTCCTCTCTTTTTTATAGTTTTTCAAGTTTATGTTGTTCCGCCGAGACCGGTTTGAGAGCCCTCCTTCCCCAGATTTTGGCCCTGCGGCGGAAAGATCAACCGATTTGCAGCCCCATGGGCTCTTCTGAAAAGATCCTTCGGTCCATCAGCTTCAGTTCGGGAGAAATGATGGGCTCGAAGTCCATGCTGCGGAGAATATCCTGTTCCAGATCTACGCCCGGCGCGATCTCGATCAGCGTGAGACCCCGATCTTCCAGCCGAAACACCGCCCGCTCCGTGATGTAAAGGACCTTCTGGCCTTTCTTTCGGGCGTAGTCTGCGGAGAAGGTGATCTGCTGTACCTGCTTTTTGAACTTGTGCTCTCTTCCTTCGGAAAGGATCCTGAGCTGATGATCCGTCACGGCGGTTTTGAGCCCGCCGGCAGTGAATGTACATAAAAAGCAGATAGTATCCGTACTCTGAACGATATTGATAAAGCCCCCGGGGCCGGTGGTTCTTGTGCCGAATTTGGATACGTTCACATTGCCCCGCTCGTCGATCTCCCCCGCGCCGAGAAACGCGATATCCAGGCCGCCGCCATCGTAAAAGTCGAAGTTGTCCGAAAGCCGATAGACAGCCTCCGGATTGGCGGAAGCGCCAAACGCCACGCCGCCTGCGGGTACGCCGCCCAGGGGCCCGCTCTCAACGGAAAGCAGGAGCTCTGAGGAAACGCCTTCCTCAGCGGCTACTGCCGCCACGGTATCGGGGATCCCGATCCCCAGATTGATAACGCTGCCCTTTCGCAATTCAAGGGCTCCCCGACGACCGCAGATTTTTCTGCTGCCAAGCGCAGACAGCACGGCTGACCGCTGGGGGAGAAAAGCCGTGCCGCACAGTTCAGGCCGGTACTCCGGGCAATCATATCCCGGGGGACAGCGATGCTCAGAATCCACCACGATATAGTCAACGGAACTGCTGTGCAGCAGCACCTCCCGCGGCGGCAGATTGGACTCTGCAAGAGCATCCGCCTGAACGATCACAGTGCCCCCTCCGGCTTTGACGGCCAGCGCCATCTCAAGCTGATCGGCCGCGAAAGGATCCCTCATGGCGGAGATGCTGCCGTTCCGGTCCGCAAGACCCGCGCGAAGAATGCAAACCTGGGGCCGGATAACGGGATAGAAAAGATAGTCCCGATCCTCAAGGGAGACCACGGAATTCAGACGCAGGCCCGATTGAAGGGCAGACTCATTCAAAGCGCCCCCCTCGATCCGGGGATCCACAAAAGTACCCAGGCCAACATGTGTCAATACGCCGGGTTTTCTGCCGGCTGCGGCATGGAGCAGGTTCGTAACGACCCCAAGCGGGAGGGAAAAGGCCTCCACCCGATTTTCGGAAATCATACGTCCAAGACGGGGAGGCATCCCCACATGCGCGGCAATGACGCGGCGGAGAAGGCCCGGAATCGCAAGCATATTCATGCCGTGATCCAGGTCTGTAAGATCACCGGGAAGAATACCGCCAAAAACCGTGAGCTGTGACGGACTGCCGGTCGCAAGAAACCGATCCCGGAGAGCGGAAAAAACAAGATCCGCTCCCAACCATCCGCCAAAGCAGGAAATACCCAAAACGCAGTTGTCCTGAATGAGGGAACTCACATCCTCTGCCGAAGCAAAACGAGTCATGCCTGCGCTCCTTTCCGTTTATCGGAACATTGTTCCTATATATTGCGAGAAAAAATGCTGCTTGGCAACATGTTTCGAATATCGGAACGACGTTCCGTTTTATTGTGAAAATCAAATCGCATCTCTGCGAATCTACTGTCAGTATACAGCATCAGCGTCTTTTGTCAACACCTTTATGCTATCAAAGCATGATGCTGGATTCTCTGATACAGATGGGCAGAGATGCGATTTTGTTTTATCCCGCTATTTCACGGCGGCGGCGATTTGTCTCTTGATATCGGCTGCGATGGCTTCTATCTGGGAACAGAGCATTTCCTTCCTTCCGCTCACAGAGATCGCCGCAAGGGGCCTTTTTTTTGCGTCCAGAACCGGTACCGCGACACAGAAGAGTCCCTCATGGGTCTCTCCGTCATCCAGCGCGTATCCCCTTTTCCGGATCTGATAGAGTTCTTCATAGAGGTCCTGCGGATTGTCAATGGTTTTTTTCGTTATTTTCTCCAGAGGGACGGTATTCACATATTTGTCAACCTCTGCCGCCGAGGAGAAGGCCAGGATGCACTTTCCCGTAGCCGTGGCATAAGCGCGGAGCGAGCCTCCGACTCTGCTTGACATGTAGATGAAGGCGCCCTCGGAGATTTTGTTGAGGATGATGATCTCATTGTCGACCAGAGCGGCCAGATGCGCGGTTGCTTCGTATGTTTTCGCCAGGTTTTTCAGCGCCGCGTCAAAGGAATTTGCCAGCACGTTCCTTTCTCTCGCATAGGAACCGTAGACCAGGAAGGACAGCCCCAACTCATATTTCCCGGACATCTGATTTTTCATCAAGAAGCCGCCCTTTTCCAGTGAAGCCACCAGTCGGGACACGCTGGCTTTGCTCAGGGAGCAGGAGCGGGCAAGATCCGATATGCCCAGCTGCTCACTGTCTGTAAAGCAGGAGAGGATCCGGCAGGCGTTATCCACCGAATTGGAAAGCTCCCGTTTGCTGTTTTCTCCATTCATCGCTCTGACCCCCGTTTCCTCCGCAAGCTTCGACGTAACCGTCACCGCGCTTGCGATTCCCTGCGCGGCGAAAATATTCCCTGTTTTTCATTTTATCACAGCATTCCACACTTGGCAATTGCATATGCCGTCGTTTTCGCTTCTTCCAAATTAGGTTTACTGCTTTCAAGATAGCCAGCAAAAACGCCCCGCTCACGAGCGAGGCAGTTTTGCGTCTGATCGGCTTATTTCCCCGTCAGGTGCAGCAGGTCCCGGGAGATGTGGCAGTAGCCGCCGGGGTTTTTGTCCAGATACTTCTGGTGGTAGTCCTCAGCGGGATAAAAGTTCTCGATGGGCTGCACTTCCACCAGGAGCTTCGCCTTGTATTTCTGCTGCTCCAGGGCGTAGCGGGCTTCGATCTCCGGCAGCTGCTCCTGCTCGGTATAATAAATGCCGGTGCGGTACTGGATGCCCATGTCGCCCCCCTGGCGGTGATAGGAGGTGGGGTCCACCGTGAGAAAGTACCAGTCCAGCAGCTGAGTCAGGCTCACGACCTCCGGGTCATAGACGATGCGGACGGTTTCGGCATGGCCGCTGCTGCGGCAGACCTCCTGATAGCTGGGGTTTTCCGTGGGGCCGTTGGCATAGCCCACCTGGGTCTCCAGAACGCCCGCGAACTGATCAAAAAACTTCTGGGTGCCCCAGAAGCAGCCCCCGGCCAGATAAATGGTTTTTTCGGACATAGAAGCGCCTCCCTTTCCCGCCCAGTGTAGCACAGCGCCGCCTGCGGCGCAAGAGGCGGGAAGGGCTGATACAAAATACAGGTTGACATTTTATTTCTTTCGCGTTACGATGCCTCCCGTAAACCGAAGAGCGGGAGGAGTACTCCGCAGCAGGTTTCCTTTCAGAGAGCCGCCGGGCGGTGCGAGGCGGCAGGAGACAGGCGGAGGAATGGACCCGCGAGGGCAAACAGAACGGGCGCAAGCCCCAGTATGGGCGACGGAGCCGGCGATCCGTTATCATAGGGCCGGCGTGTGTTGGCACGCAAGAGAGGGCGCAGTCTGCGCCAAGCCGGGTGGTACCGCAGGAGCTTTCCGCTCTTGTCCCTGCAAAATTTTGCAGAGGCAAGGGCGTTTTTCTTTGTCTCTGACACCGAGAAAAGGAGCGAATCCCCATGAAAAACCAGGAAATCCCCTACAAAACCTATCTCACCGAGCAGGAGCTGCCCACGGCCTGGTACAATCTCCGCGCCGACATGAAGACGAAGCCCGCTCCCCTGCTGAACCCGGGCACGGGCAAGCCCCTGACGGCCCAGGAGCTCACGCCCATCTTCTGCGAGGAGCTGGTGCGGCAGGAGCTGGACAACGACACGGCCTTCTTCCCCATCCCCGACGAGATCCGGGACTTTTACAAGATGTATCGCCCCTCCCCCCTGGTGCGGGCCTACTGTCTGGAGAAGGTGCTGGACACCCCGGCAAAGATCTACTACAAGTTCGAGGGCAACAACACCTCCGGCAGCCACAAGCTGAATTCCGCCATCGCCCAGGCCTACTACGCCAAGCAGCAGGGGCTCAAGGGCGTCACCACCGAGACCGGCGCCGGCCAGTGGGGCACGGCCCTCTCGATGGCCTGCGCCTACCTGGGGCTGGATCTCAAGGTCTTCATGGTGAAGGTGAGCTACGAGCAGAAGCCCTTCCGCCGGGAGGTCATGCGCACCTACGGCGCCAGCGTCACCCCCTCTCCCTCCATGGAGACGGAGGTGGGCCGCAGGATCCTGGCCGAGTTTCCGGGCACCACCGGTTCCCTGGGCTGCGCCATCTCGGAAGCCGTGGAGGTGGCGGTAAAGAATCCGGGCTACCGCTACGTGCTGGGCAGCGTGCTGAACCAGGTGCTGCTGCACCAGAGCGTCATCGGCCTGGAGGCAAAGGCTGCTTTCGAGAAGATCGGGGTAAAGCCGGACGTGATCATCGGCTGCGCCGGCGGCGGCTCCAACCTGGGCGGCCTCATCGCCCCCTTCATGGGCGAAAAGCTCCGGGGCGAGGCGGACTACCGCATCATCGCCGTGGAGCCCGCCTCCTGCCCCAGCTTCACCCGGGGCGTTTTCGCCTATGACTTCTGCGACACGGGCATGATCTGCCCCCTGGCCAAGATGTATACCCTGGGCAGTTCCTTCATCCCCTCGGCAAACCACGCGGGCGGCCTGCGCTTCCACGGCATGTCCACCATCCTGAGCCAGCTCTACCACGACGGGCTGATGGAGGCCCGGGCGGTGGAGCAGACGGCGGTGTTCCAGGCGGCGGAGCAGTTTGCACGCTGCGAGGGCATCCTGCCCGCCCCGGAGAGCAGCCACGCCATCCGCGCCGCCATTGACGAAGCCCTGCGCTGCAAGGAGACCGGCGAGGAAAAGACCATTCTCTTCGGTCTCACCGGCACCGGCTACTTCGATCTCACCGCCTACCAGCAGTTCAACGACGGCCTTATGACCGACACCATCCCCACGGACGAAGATCTGGCCCGCAGCATCGCCGCCCTGCCCAAAGTCAGCGTGGAATGAAGTTGCTTTGCAACTGAAGCAGAATGAAGGGCCTTCGGCCAATGAAGCAATTGAGGTGTCCCGCTTTGCGGGATACGGCTCCCCCTATCGGCCTTCGGCCACTCCCCCCCCGGGGGGAAGCGAGGGGCCTCCTGCCTGCCTCCCCCCATGGGGGGGAGGCGGCCGAGCCGCCTGCGGCGAGGTTGGAAGGGGGATCATTTCTTCCTTTCTTCCGTCCCCCGCGCAGAAGCGCGGGGGACTCAAGCTGTCGACAAAGTGTCGACAGCTTGAAACGCCAAAATGGAAACTTCCGAAAAAGTTCCCATTTTGGCGAGGATTGAACGTGAAGGGGGGCATACCCTCCCCCCTTCACAATCCCCCCATGCGTGTCCAAGCTTGGCCGCATAGGTTTGTCTACAGTCTGCGTCCCCCGCGCAGAAGCGCGGGGGACTTTACTTTCCGCTTCGGCTGCGATAAAATAAGGAAAATGATTCTTTTCCGGAGGATAGGAACGTGATCCCTGCTTTTTATGAGATTTTGCTGCGGGAGCAGCCTGACAAGGACCTGCGGGTAGAGCGGATCGTCCGCGGCATCGCCTGGACCGCCGCGGTACTGCAGAACGGCCAGGTGGGTGTTGCCATGCACACCCTGGGCGAGACCAGACCCCGGATGTTCCCCTCCCTGGAGGGGCTCTCCGCCGGGGAGGCCGCCCGTGCCGCTCTTTCCTGGAACTTTGAGGAGGCCGGCGAGGGCATGGCGGTGCTGAACGCCTGTTTTAACACGGAGGCCCGGCTGGAGTCCCTGGGCTGCCGCTACACCGCAAGCTCCCTGGAGGGCGTGGACCTCAGCGGCAAAAAGGTGGGCCTGGTGGGCCATCTGGTCCACCACGGCGGCCTCACGGAGCAGTTCCTCGCGGCAGCCCGGGAGGTCGTGATCCTGGAGCGGGAGCCCCGTCCCGGAGACTATCCGGACAGCGCCTGCGAGTATCTACTGCCCGGCTGCGACGTGGTGCTCATCACTGGCAGCGCCGCGGTGAACAAGACCATGCCCCGGCTGCTGGAGCTGGCCGGTGGCGCCCGGATCGTGCTCACCGGCCCCACAGTGCCCCTCTGCCCCGCCCTGCTGGACCTGGGCATCCAAAGGCTCAACGGCTCGGTGGTGCTGGACGGCGAAGGGCTGCTGCGGC
>ONCI01000092.1 GCA_900316255.1 uncultured Eubacteriales bacterium
TGGCCAGGGTGGCGGTCTTCCCGTCGGGCAGGGGATAGTCCGTGAAGCTCACGCCGGTGCCGCACATGCCGAAGCGCTGCGGCCAGTAGTGCAGCTCCACCTTGAAGGCGGGGTCGCTTTCGGGATAAAGGGCGTAGACCGTGCCTTCCTGTGTGCCGCCGGCCTGCTCCCAGGTCCAGCCCTCCGGCAGGGTCACGCGCAGATAGCTGGCGATGCCATCCAGGGTCACGGTCTCCTCACTGAGGACAGGCAGCTCTCCGGCCGGGGTCAGGGGCTCATCGCCGATGAGGGGCAGCTCAAACTCCGGGGACGGGGTCTCCTCCGCGTGCGAAGGGGAAGGGCTTGCCGGCGCGCTCTCCGCCTTTGTGGGCTGGGGCTCGCTCTGCGCCGGGGCCGTCACCCCGCCGCAGGCACAGAGCAGCAGCACCGGGATCAGCAGCAGGGGGATCAGCTTTTTCATGGGAAGCTCCTTTCATACGATTCCCTGATAGAAAGATGACTTGGCATTTCGAGCAGGAATTGCGCCAGACAAGGCGGCTTTCGCAGAGCATAATGGACATATATGGTCAAGAAAGCCAACGCAGGTTGGCACGATTCCTGCCGGAAGGACTGTCAGATTTCTGTTAGGGGATCGTATCACTCTTCTGCTCCTCCTTGGGAGCAGGGGCGGCAGCGGCTGCAGCCTTGCGGGCTTTGCGCCCCGCTTTCCGTTTTCTCACAACGACGATGACGACGGCGGCGATGGCGCCGAGCAGCAGCAGCGTGGGCAGGGCGCCGGCAAGCCAGATCAGCAGCTCCTTAAAGAAGTCGCCGAAGTCCCGCAGGCCGCTCTTCAGGGCAGTGGCAAGGCGCTGCCCGTAGCTGGGCTGGACCTGGGGCTCAGGGCTGTAGACCTGCACCTCGTTCAGATCCAGGTACACGCTGCTGAAGCTCACCTGCCGGTCCCAGTTCAGCAGGCTGGTCTGCAGGCTCTCGATGCTGTAGCGCACCTCGGTGAGCCGGTCCTCCAGCAGGATGACGTCCTCCACGGTCTCGGCCAGCTCCATCATCTCCAGAAGGCGCTGCTCCTGGGTCTTGTAGGCGGTGAGCCGGGCCTGCACGTCATAGTACTGGGCGGTGACGTTCTCGGTGTAAATGTGGCTGTAGGGGATGTTGCCCAGGTCGGAAAGGCTGCTCATCAGCTCCTGGAAGCGGTCGCTGGGGATGCGCAGGGTGTAGCTGGCGCTGCGGCGGCTCACGGCGCCCCGACTCTTGTCGGCGTAGTTGCTGCCGTTAAGGCTGCTGGACTCCACCCAACCGCCGTATTCCTCCACCAGCGCGTCCAGCTTGGCAAGACTTTCCTCGAAGGCGGTGGTCTCCACCTGGACGTTGGCGGAATAGATGATCTTGTCCGGCTTCCGGGCGGCGGCACTTTCGGTATCCCCGGAGGCCTGGGGGACCCCGGCGGGGGAGAGGCCGTTTACGCTGTCATAGTCCATGGAAGCCTCCGCCATGGGCTCTTCGGCGGGCCAGGCCGCCTCTTCAGCGACCATGTAGGAGCCCGCGGCGGCCTTGGCGTCGCTGCGGCCGGAGGCCTCGCCGCAGGCGCAGAGGGAGAGCAGCATCAGCAGGGCCAAAAGCAGAGAAATCGTCTTTTTCATGGGAGAAACCTCCTCTTTTTTGCGGTTCTTGCAGGATGATACTACTGAGACGCCGGAAAGCGAAAAAAGTTCCGTGCAAAATAAAAAAGAATACAGCGGACGGAAAAAATGAAGAATTATCTGGAAATGCCGCATATTTGCTGTCAAAACATTCGGGAAAACGGGAAAAACAGAAAATGCCGCCTTTCTTTTCCCGAAGAGAAGGCGGCTGTTTGTTATGGTTCGATGAGGGCCAGGGTCACGTGCTGGCACAGCAGCAGCCCCGCCGTGGCCGGGACCCAGACCAGGGAGCCGGGTACGCTGCGCCGCCCGGGATCCGGGTTTTCCAGCTGCTCCGGCTTCATGGGCTCCTCCGGGGAGAAGACCACCGGGTGGTGTTCCACACCCCGGGCGCGCAGCTCCCTGCGCATGACCCGTGCCAGAGCGCAGCCATAGGTGTTCGCGATATCGTCCAGGCGCAGGAGAGAGGCGTCCCTCTTATTCCCGGTGCCCAGGGCGGACACGATGGGGATGCCCCGTTCCCTGCAGCTCAGGATCAGGTCCAGCTTGCAGCTCACCAGGTCGATGCAGTCCACCACATAGTCGTAATCGGCAAAAAAGCGCTCCCGCTCCGCCGCCTCATAGTGACCCAAAACGGGGTGGAGCAGGCAGTCGGGGTTGATGTCCCGGAGCCGCGCGGCCATGACCTCCGCCTTGGGAAGCCCCACCGTGGAGCCCAGGGCGCAGAGCTGCCGGTTCCGATTGGATTCGCTCACCCGGTCCCGGTCGATGAGGGTCAGCTCCCCGATCCCGGCCCGGCAAAGCGCCTCGGCGCACCAGGAGCCCACGCCGCCCAGACCGAACACCGCCACATGGCTCTGCCGCAGCTTTTCCATGGCGGCCTCGCCCAGCAGCATCCGGGCGCGCAGAAAACGTTCGTCCATTTGAAAACCCTCCGAAAAACGCCGGGGCAATGCCCCGGCGTTTTCAAATCATTTTATCCCACAAACTTGTAGGCCCAGCGGGTGCTGCGCTCCATACCCGCGGTGAGCTCGGTGAGCCAGTCGTTCATGGCGTCGCCGCGGAGATTGTCCAGGGCGTTGGCGTCCCGGGCGCTCATCCTGCCCACGTAGAACATGATGTGGTAGCCGGCATAGCCGCCGTTGTCGCCGTAGACGATGCCGGTGTCACCGTAGTTGTGATCGGCAAAGCAGAACTCGTCGAACTCCGGCACCATCTGGCCCGGCTCGATGCCGGTGTAAAGGCCGCCGGCGCCGCTGGAGCCGCTGTCCTCGGAATAGAGGCTGGCCAGCACGGCGAACTCTGCCTCGCTCTGCTCCCCGGCCTGGAAGGCGGCCAGGATCTCCTCGGCCTTGGCCTTGGCAGCGGCCTTGGCCTCGTCGGTGTAGACACCGTTCTCGTCAGCCTCGGCCATGATCAGGATGTGGCGGACGGACACGGTATCCTGGCTGTTGTCGCTGTGCTCCCGGAACAGGACCACGGTCCAGCCGTTCTCGGCCTCGACGGCGGTGACGTCGCCGGGCTGGCGCTCCCCGGCAACCAGCCAGTCACGCAGATCGGCCTCCAGATCGGAGCCCAGGATGTTGGTGCGTTCGGTGGCGCTGGCTTCGGGGAAGTCCTCGGCCAACAGATCGTTGAAGGCGGTGATCAGATCGGTCTCGCCGTCATAGCCGTCCTGGAAGCCGGCGACCAGGGCCTCGGCCGCGGTCTTGGCCTCGGCGGGGTCGGCGCCCTCCTCGGCAGTCACCAGGTAGGTGGCGTAGCTGAACAGATCGCCGTCGACGGGATCTTCATAGAAGGCGGTCAGCTCCTCGGGGCTGTAGCTCATCTCCAGGAACTTGCTGAACATGGCCTTGCTGGTCAGGCTGTTCTCCTCCATGATGCCGCGGATCACGTTCTCGTTGACGCCGGCGCCGAAGATGTAGCTCATATAGGTGGAGAGGCTCACGCCGTTGGTCTTGGCGCCATCCCGCAGATACTGCATCTGGGTCTTGGTTGCCTCGGCTGCAGCCTTCTTCTCCGCCGCGCTCAGGCTGATGCCCTGCTCTTTGGCGTAGTTCATGAGGGCGGTGTTGCGGATCAGCTTGCTGTTCACGTCGTTCTCCAGCAGCTGGTCGGCGGTCTCCTGCCCGAAGTAGTTGGCCATGGTGTCATAGCCGTAGCCGCCCAGGGAGGACTTGGAGGTGGCGCGGAAGTAGTTGATCTCGGCGGGGGAGTAGTTCTGGCCGCCCACGGTCTCGGCGGTGGTGATGCGGTACATGATGGGGGAGCTGAGGAACAGCACCAGCGCGATGCAGAGGATCACGGCGATGGAGCCGATGATCCATTTCCGCTTGCTCTTGCGGGCCTTCTCCTCGGCCTCCTTCGCGGCCAGGGTCTTTTTGTCCGTGCCGGCGGCGATGGCCGCGGCCCGGTTCTTTCTTTCGGTAGAAGCACTCATAGTTGATCTCTTCCTTTTTTGCTTAAAATGAAATCCAGAGCATTATAACGCAAAGCGTTCCCCGTTTCAAGCCCCGATATATGAAAAACCGGCATCAACTGCCGGCTTTTCACATAGAATGAAGGGTCATTCTGAAAACGGGGGAGGCGATTCGATGGAAACCGACCTTGACGACTGGATCTTCGGCGGAGAGGACGCCGGTCCCAGCCAGCGATAGTTTTTAGTATCTAGTTTCTAGGAGAGGAAAACGAAGCGTTGCTGTGCTGTGTCCACACACCCTGGAAACTAAAACTAAAACTAAAACTAAAAACTAGAAACTAGAAACTAGAAACTCAATTGGCGGCGCGCATGGAGAGATAGGCGTTGATGAAGCCGTCCAGGTCGCCGTCCATCACGTTCTGGATGTTGCCGGTCTCATACTCGGTGCGCAGATCCTTCACCAGCTGATAGGGCATGAACACGTAGGAGCGGATCTGGCTGCCCCACTCGATCTTCATCTGCACGCCCTTGATGTCGCTGATCTTTTCCAGGTGCTCCCGCTCCTTGATCTCGGCCAGGCGGGCCCGCAGCATATTTTTGCAGTTTTCCAGGTTCTGGAAGTGACTGCGCTCCACCTGGGAGGACACCACGATGCCCGTGGGCTTGTGAATGAGACGCACGGCGGAGGAGGTCTTGTTGACCTTCTGGCCGCCTGCGCCGGAGGAGCGGTAGACCTGCATTTCGATGTCCTCTTCCCGCAGCTCGATCTCGTTGTCGTCGGCGGCGATCTCGGGCATGACCTCCACCGCGGCGAAGGAGGTATGCCGGCGGCCGGCGGCGTCAAAGGGGCTCACCCGCACCAGGCGGTGGACGCCGTGCTCGCTGCGCAGGAAGCCATAGGCGTTCTCACCCTCGATCATGATGGTGGCGCTCTTGAGGCCGGCCTCGTCCCCGTCCAGATAGTCCATGACCTTCACCTTGTAGTCGTGGCGGTCGGCCCACATGTTATACATGCGGTAGAGCATGGAAGCCCAGTCCTGGGCCTCGGTGCCGCCGGCGCCGGCGTGGAAGGTGAGGATGGCGTTGTTGGCGTCATACTCGCCGGTGAGCAGGGTGGAGAGGCGGGTGGATTCCACCTTCTCGGCAAAGCTCTCGTACTCCTGCTTCAGTTCCTCCAGCATGGAGTCGTCATTCTCCTCCAGAGCCATCTCGCAGAGGGTCATCATGTCGTCCCAGGCGGCGCAGAGCTTCTCGTAGTTCTCGCACTTGCTCTTCAGAGTCTTCAGGCGCTTTTGCACCTGCTGGGACTTCTGCACGTCGTTCCAGAAGCCGTCCCGCTCGCTGGCGGCCTCCAGCTCCTCGATCTCCTTGCGGGCGGCGTCCAGCTTCAGCGCGCCCTCCAGCAGCTCCAGAGAGGGCTTGGCCGCGTTGAGCTTGCCCTTGTATTCTTCAAATTCCAGCATATTAAAATCTCCTT
>ONCI01000136.1 GCA_900316255.1 uncultured Eubacteriales bacterium
CACACAGCCCAGAAGTTCTCTGCCGGTCATCCTCTCTCCCAGGAGCAGAGCACCCGCAATAACCGCAAACACCGATTCCAAACTCATGAGAAGTGACGCGACAGCAGGATCTGTGTACTTCTGCGCGATGATCTGCAGCGTATAGCCCAGTCCTCCCGAGATGAGACCGCAGTAAAGGATCGGAATGGCGGCCGACACTATTTTGGCCCAGCTTGGCTGCTCCAGGATCAGGGCCGCTATAGAAGAGATCACCGTGCAGGACGCAAACTGGATCGCGGAGATCCGGATCGGATTGCCCAATACGGCGAAGTGATCGCAGCACAGGATGTGGCCGCTGAACAAAACAGCGCAGATGCAGACCAGCGTATCTCCCCGGCCGAGGTGCAGGCTCTCAGTCATGCACAGCAGGTACATCCCGACAACGCCCATCAGCACTGCGAGCCAGACGATCCATGAATTCCGCTTGCCGAGAAACAAAAAGCCGATCACCGGTACGAGCAGCATATACATCGCGGTGATAAAACCCGCTTTGCCGGCAGTCGTGTACACGATGCCCATCTGCTGAAAAATACTTGCGGCTGAGAGAAATGTTCCGCAGCATATACCGCCGATGATCGTGTTCCTGCGATATGCCGCGCACTCTTTCCGGCTCATTATGGCGAGCTTTTCCTTTTCCGAAGCCATGGGCAGCAGCGACACAGCCCCTACGGCCACAGCTGCGAGCGCCATTCTGGCCGCGTTAAATGTGATCGGCTCTATGTCCTCCATTCCGACGCGCTGGAATACAAATGCCGTTCCCCAGATCATTGCGGTCAGCATCAGCAGCATATTTCCAAGCATCCTCTTGTTGTTTCTCATTCCCGGGTAATTTCCTTTACGTAAAACTGAGTCAGGGGAGACCCCTGACTCATAGTAGTCCTTGATTATCAATCCTCTATAAACGCTTTGACTTGATCGTATACACCTTCGCCGTCGAGCATATACCTGTGGAGAAGCTCGCCCGCAGGACCCGACTCGCCCGAGGCCTCCTATGATGCTGTGCTCTTCCACTGTCACGACCCTTCCGGTCTTGGAGGCGGTCTGTACGATCAGATCATCGTCCAAAGGCTTGATGGTGCAGATGTTGACAACCTCTGCGTCAATTCCATCCTTAGCCAGCATGTCCGCTGCCTCAAGAGCTGACGCCACGCAGAGTCCGTTCGCGACAATACTCACATCCTTGCCTTCGCGGAGGATGCTTCCTTTTCCGATCTTAAACTCATAGTCCTCGTCGAACACCACCGGCACCGGAGAACGGCCAAAGCGGATATAGACCGGTCCGTCATGCTCCACAGCTGCCTTGACAGCCTTTCTGGCCTCTGTGTCATCCGCGGGGCACATTACGACCATTCCGGGGATCATGCGCATAAGCGCCAGGTCTTCCAAGCACTGGTGGGAAGCGCCGTCCTCGCCTACGCTGATACCTGCGTGGGATGCGCCGATCTTCACGTTCAGGCGCGGATAGCCGATGGAATTGCGGATCTGCTCGTAAGCGCGGCCTGACGCGAACATAGCAAAACTGCTGGCAAAAGGTACCATTCCAGCTGCCGCGAGGCCTGCCGCTATGGACATCATATTGCCCTCCGCGATACCGCAGTCAAAAAATCGATCCGGATAAACCTTCTGAAACTCGCCGGTCTTTGTCGATCCGGCAAGGTCCGCGTCCAGAACTACCAGATTGGGCATCTTGGCGCCGAGTTCCACAAGCGTTTTTCCATAACTTTCACGGGTCGCGATCTTCTTTACATCACTCATAACGCCTCACCAATCCTTTCCAGATCTGCCATAGCGATCTTGTACTGTTCTTCGTTCGGCGCTTTTCCGTGCCAGCCCGCGTTGTTCTCCATGAACGAGACATCCTTGCCTTTTACGGTCTTGCAGATGATCGCCGTGGGCATTCCCTTGATCGTCCTGGCTTCCGCGAATGCCGCCGCCAGCTGCTCAAAATCATGGCCGTCTTCCACATTGATCACATGGAAATTAAACGCTTCGAACTTCTTATCGATTGGATAAGGGCTGTTGACTTCTTCCAGCGTGCCGTCGATCTGAAGATTGTTGTTGTCGACGATCACACACAGGTTATCCAATTTTTTGGCACCCGCGAACATGGAAGCTTCCCATACCTGGCCTTCCTCAATCTCTCCGTCTCCGAGCAGTGTGTAAACGCGGAAATCCCTTTTCTGGACTTTTCCCGCGACTGCCATTCCAACCGCGCAGGAAATGCCCTGTCCCAGGGAGCCGGTGCTCATATCAATACCGGGCAATAAGCGCATAGAGGGGTGTCCCTGCAGACGCGTGCCCACGTGACGGAAAGTCTTGAGTTCTTCCCTGTCAAAATATCCCTTCTCTGCCATTACGCCGTAAAGCCCGGGGCAAGTGTGTCCCTTGGACAGCACAAACCTGTCCCTGTCGGGATCATCCGGATTCGCGGGATCCACATTCATCTCCTTCATATAGAGATACGTGAAGATCTCAGCCGCGGAGAGAGATCCGCCGGGATGCCCTGCTTTCGCGTAATAAACAGCAGTGATGATATTCTTCCTCACCTGATTCGCTGTCTTTT
>ONCI01000094.1 GCA_900316255.1 uncultured Eubacteriales bacterium
CCGCCACGAGAAGGAGAAATACGGCTGGGAGTTCCTCTTCCTCGCGGCCAACATCGACGCGGTGGAGACGGCGGAGCGCATCGGCATCCAGCGGGACCGGGCGGTGAATTACCACCCGGACGAGCTGGGCGTCCGCATGGCCTATAAGGCGGTGTCCGACGCGGTCAGCGCCCGCAGGGCCTGCGCCGAGCCCCTCTCCGCCGACTGGAGCGAGGAAGTGGACCGGGACTATCAGAACCGAAAGCACTGACCGCCGGGGGACTCGCGCGTCCCGCGGGAAGCGGCGGCTTCGGCATGGGCAGCCCCGGGAGGGCAGCGGCAGCTTTTCTGCCGCTGCCTTTTGCGCGAAAAGCGATCGGTCGCTCCGAGTTGACAAAGAATGGCGGGGGAATTATAATGGCACGGATAAAGCCAAAGACAAGAAAACCGGAGACAGTCTTATGATCCATCCTTCTCTCGTTTCCTATATTGACCCCGGCACCGGGAGTATGCTGTTCACCATTCTGGTGGGCGTTCTTGGCGCCGGGCTTTATGCTGCCCGGGAGGCAGCGGTAAAGCTGCGCTTTTTCTTCAGCGGCGGGCACGCCGTCCAGAAAGAAGAGGAGCGCATGCCCTATGCCATCTTTGCGGATAACAAGCGCTACTGGAATGTGTTTGGCCCGATCTGCGAGGAGTTCGAGGCCAGGGGAGAGGAGCTGCATTACCTCACAGCCTCTCCCGACGATCCGGCGCTGGAGCGGGAGTTTCAGCATGTGAAATGCCGCTTCATCGGGGAAGGGAACAAGGCCTTTGCCGTGCTGAATATGCTCAAGGCGGATGTGCTGCTCTCCACGACGCCGGGCCTGGAGGTCTACCAGTGGAAACGCTCCAAAGGCGTGGGGTATTATATCCATATCCTGCACGCCTGCAGCGAGGTCACGCTCTACCGGATGTTCGGCGTGGATTACTATGACGCGCTGCTGCTTTGCGGCGAGCATCAGATCCGCGAGACCAGGAAGTTGGAGGCCCTGCGGGGACTGCCGCCCAAGGAGCTGGAGCTGGTGGGCGTCACCTATATGGATACCCTGCGCAAGCGCCTGGAGCAGGCGGAGCCTCTGCCGGAGCACGAGACCACGGTGCTGCTCGCGCCGTCCTGGGGCGAAAGCGCTATCCTGAAGCGGTACGGCGGGCGGATCCTGGACGCGCTGCTGAACTGCGGCTACCATGTCATCGTGCGGCCCCATCCCCAGTCCTTCAGCTCCGAGAAGGAAATGATCGAGGATCTGATGGCCCGCTACCCCGAAAGCGAAAAGCTGGAGTGGAACCGGGACCGGGACAACTTTGAGGTGCTGCGCCGCTCGGATATCCTGATCTCGGACTTTTCCGGCGTGATTTTTGACTTCGCGCTGGTGTTTGACAAGCCCATCCTCTATGCCGACACCTCCTTTGACCCTTCGCCCTATGACGCCTGCTGGCTGAAGGATGAACCGATCTGGAGCTTTGAGATCCTGCCGAAGCTGGGCATGCAGCTGACGGAGGAGGGCCTGGACCGGCTGGATGCGATCATAAGCGCCTGCCTGGAGGATCCGCGCTTCCGGGAGGGAAGGGAGCTTGCCAGAGAGCAGAGCTGGACCCCGCGAGGGGACGCGGCTGCCAGGACGGCAGATTTCATGATGCGAAAGCGCAGGGAGCTGCTGGAAAAAGAAAAAAAGGCCGAAGAAACCGGAAACGGGAAGCAGGCCGAAGAATAACAGATGAGCTGCTGACGGATGGTCAGCAGCTCAAGCTGTCGACAAAGTGTCGACAGCTTGAAAGCAAAAATGGGAACTTCCAAAATAGTTCCCATTTTTGCGTAGATTGGACGTGAAGGGGGGCATACCCTCCCCCCTTCACAATCCCCCCATGCGTGTCTATGCTGTGCCACATTGGTTTGTCCACAGTCTGAGCTGCTGACGGATGGTCAGCAGCTCTTTTTCGTCCGGAGAAAGATTGTTCTGGACATTGTATTTTCTCCTGTGCTACAATAAAATAGAAATCGTATAAACAAGTAACCTGGAAAATGCAGAAAAGGAGGAGCCGAAATGCGTACACGCAAACGGATATTCAGCTTTTTGCTGGCTTTGATCATGGTGATGAGCCTGCTTCCCCTGGACCTGGCCTATGCGGAGGACGGGCGGAGCGATCAGGACACCGCTCCCTACACGGAGGATCAGGAGAACGAGGGGACCATTGCGCCCGTGGAGGACCCGGCCCCCGCGCCGGAGAACCCCGATAAGCCTGTAGGGGACGGCGTCCTCGACGTCCCGTCCGAAGACCCGGACGCCTCCGGCAGCATCGCTCCGGCGGCGGAGATGGAGGCGGAGGTCGTTGATTTCGGCGTCTGCGGCGACCGGCTGGGCTGGACCCTGACAGACGACGGCGTCCTCACCCTCTCAGGCGACGGCGCCATGAAAGACTTTACGTTTTCCCAATCATCCGGCACGTCGGCGCCATGGTACCCATACCGCGCCCAGATCCTTAAGGTCGTTCTGCCCGAAGGGATCACGACCATCGGCAATCAGGCCTTCCGCAGTTGCTCGAAGATAGAAAGCATCAATTTGCCACAGGGCATCACTTCCATCGGTGCGTCTGCCTTCGCCTACTGCAGCTCGTTGAAGGCAGTCGCCATCCCGGGCACTGTGCAGAGCATGGGCGGTTCGGCGTTTTACAGCTGCTCCGGCTTGTTAACGCTTGTCATCGAAGAGGGTGTGCCCGCTCTGAACACCTATGCCTTTTTCAACTGCACTTCCTTGACCAGTGTGACGCTGCCCCAAAGCCTGCAGACCATCAACGCGCAGGCCTTTAAGAATACCAAGGCGCTGACCAGCATCACGATTCCAAAGAGAGTGACCAACATCGGAACAGAAGCCTTTGCCGATTCCGGGCTCACGGAGGTACACTTTACCTGCTTTGCCCCGACCTTCGGCACAAACGTCTTTCTGAACTGCTCCCTGACCGCCTATTATCCCGGTGCGGACATCACCTGGACGGAGGAAGTGCGGCAGCCGTATGGCGCCGCTGACATCAGATGGGTCTCTGTCATACAAAGCTATGACCTGACAATTGCGGGAACTCAGGTCACGGAGATCAATCTCTCCGGGCTGATCAACAATACTTTTGCCTGGCGTTATGACCCGGACGCCAACACCCTGCATCTGCAGGGCTACTGGAATGTGCCCGCGGATTACGGCCGGGACTATGTCATCTGGAACAGCATCCCGGGGCTCACCATCCAACTGGACTACCACCTGAGCCTGCAGGCTCCTGCGGGCAGGGAGAACTTCCGCTTCCTGATCCTGAATCAGGACACCGTCATCACCGGCGGCGGGGACAATCAGCTGACCTTCGTCGGCGCCGATGACGCCGTCTCCACCGGCATCTATGTGGGCGGCGCCACCCTGACCCTGCGGGATCTGGAGCTCTATGCCTACAACAACATCCGATACGGTCTGGACGGCGGCAACGGCTGGGACAGCGCCCTGGAGCTCGTGAAGACCGTGGGCAATATCCTGAGTACCGAAGCGGCCATCTTCCGCTTTGCCCAGGGCGTCACCCTGAGCGACTGCTGCTTCATCCGTCCCTTCTCCGCCGTGGTGAACGACCAGGGCATCGTCTGCGAGGCGGACGGCAGCACCTGGGCCGCCCAGGTCACCCTGGGGCGTGGGCCCTTCGCCCTGAGTGTGGCGGGCGTCACGGTGACGGAGAGCAACAAGGAGGATATTCTGGACAACGGGATCTTTTCCTTCAACTCCGACACCAAGACCCTCTACATCAACGGCAATTATGAGAGCACGGCCGCAGCTCCGGTGATCGACAACTACATCGACGGCCTGACGGTCGTCGTCGCCTCGCCGTACGGCGCGCTCAGATCCACCAGCAATTCCCAGAGCATCCTGGGCCTGATCGAAAGCCACGGCGATATGACCATCCGTCCTCTGGAGGTGGACTCGGGTTACAGCTTGAGCCTCACCGGCAGCGGGGTCTACAACCGCGCCGGCGTCCATCTCTACGGCGACGCTGCCCTGACGCTGCAGGACGTGGATCTCAAAATCACCAACACGGGCTACGGCCTTCGGGGTGATGAGGACGGCAGCGGCTCCTTGATGCTAAACAAGGCCCGCCTTAGCTGCGAGGATATCGGAACCGCCGGCATCTACGGCTTCTCCGGCGGCATCACGCTGATGTACTGCGGCTTTGTCAACCCCGCTTATCCCGCGTTTAGCGGCGGCAGCGTGTATCTGGAAAGCTGGGACGGGGTGGAACTGGTGCCCGATGTGATCGTCGATCCTGAGGTCTTTGGCCTGGTGGTGGACGGGACCCGGGTCTGGGCCGGGAACTGCGCGGATATCCTGGGCAACGGGATCTTCGCCTACGACGCCGAAACCCGTACCCTCTCGATCTCCGGCGACTACACCCAGCCCACCACTACGCCGGAGCTGCTCAAAACCTATAAGATCCGCCCCTTGATCGACTGCGAATTCAATGAACTTCGCATCGAGCTGAGCGGCGACGTGACCCTCACCGCCGCCCTGGAGAATTACGGCAATTATGTCCCCATCATCAACAGCACCGGTTCCCGGCTCTTCCTCCTGGCAGCGGAGGGCACGGAGACCATGCCTGTCCTGACCCTGAAGAGCAGCGGCGAGGAGATCAGCTTTGACGGCATCCACTCCAAATCCCTCACCATCAGGGGAATCGACCTCCGGGTGGCACAGGGAGCCCGGAAGGGCCTTCTGGGCGAGAACGGCTCTGAGCTCACCTTCATCAACAGCTGTGGGGATATCTGGGGCTACGCGGATGGGACCGCCGCCGCCGTCACCGGCTACACCGGCGGCATCAGCTTTGATCACTGCGGCCTGATCGAAGGCGTTGCCTCCGGTGGCACGATCTTTGACGGCGGGATCGCCGGAAGGGTGCGCATCTCCAATGCGCTCTTCGATCTCTATGTGGACGGCATCCGGCTCTCTGCCGGGAACACCAGCGTGCTGGAAGGCAGGGCGGTCTATGACCCGGAGACCAATACCCTGACCCTGGACGGTCTGGGAGAGCCTGCCTACAAGAGCGCAAATCTGCCCTATATCGAAAATCACATCCCGGGCCTGACCATTCTGGTGGCTTCCGGCATCGAGCTGGGCACCACATCCTCGGCAAATATCCACGGCCTTATCGAGAGCGACCAGGATCTCACCATCACCGCCCCCGGCGACACGGGCGGCCTGGTGCTGGACGGCATCGGCAGCCTCCCCGATGGCATCAAGATGCTGAACGGCGCGGACCTGACGCTGCAGGGCGTGCGTCTGCTGGTGCGGAATGTGGGGGATTACGGCCTTGTGGGCTCCGCGGGCTCGGCGCTGACCGTCTCCGGCTCCTGGGTGGAGATCAGCCC
>ONCI01000096.1 GCA_900316255.1 uncultured Eubacteriales bacterium
GCTGCGGGGCTACTGCGCCGCCTTCTATGCCAACGAGACCCACGACCACATGCCCTTCCCCGGCATGGTGTACATCTCCCAGCCCACGGAATTGGGCACTTTGTACAGCAAAGCGGAGCTGGAGGCCCTCCACGCGGTCTGCGGGGACTACGGCCTGCGCCTCTTCGTGGACGGGGCCCGCCTGGGCTATGGGCTCATGAGCCCGGAATGCGACATGAGCCTGCCGGAGCTCTGCGATCGCTGCGACGTCTTTTATATCGGCGGCACCAAGGTGGGCGCCCTCTGCGGCGAGGCCCTGGTCTTCCCCAAGGGGGACATGCCCCGGCACTTTGCCACCATGGTCAAGCAACAGGGCGCCATGTTGGCCAAGGGGCGGCTCCTGGGGGTCCAGTTCGATACGCTTTTCACCGACGGGCTCTATTTTGAGATCAGCCGCCACGCCATCGGCCTGGCCATGAAGCTGAAGGCCGCCTTCCGGGAAAAGGGCTATCCCCTCTTTGCCGACTCTCCCACCAACCAGCAGTTCCCCATCCTGACCAAGGAGCAGGAGGAGAAGCTGCGGCGGTACGCCGCCTTTGAGACCTGGGAGCCCCTGCCCGACGGGCGCAGCGCGGTGCGCTTCGTCACCAGCTGGGCCACCCGGGAGGAGGACGTGGACGCCCTGATCGCGCTGCTGTGAACAAGGGAAACGTGAAGCGTGATACGTGAACCGGTACGGTATCGCCTGCGGCGATGGTGGAAATACGTCCTCACAGCGGGCACACCATGCACGTTTTTCCCTTCACTTTTTCCAAAATTATCTCTCCCTTTCCACGGCTTTTTTCGCCCTTTCCACAAATCTTTCCCGGCGGGCTTGACATCATTACATTAGGGAATTATAGTAATACACAAGTTCATATTTCGTTCATTTTTTCCGCAGGGGCGGAACCGTTTCGCGCAAAACCGCATCCACACCATATCAGAAAGAGAGGGATCTTATGATTACCAACGGCTTTACTTATGTGGCGGTACTGCTGTTCATGGCAGCGGTCCTGGTCACCCTGGAGAAGACGGCCAAGGGCTGGCTGCAGAAATTCTTCAAGTTCATCCCGGCTGTGGTGCTCTGCTACCTGGTCGCCATGCTCCTGTGCACCATGAAGGTCTGGGATCTGGGCGAGACCAAGCCCGCCTACTCCGCGCTGAAAAACAACCTGACCTACGCCATGATCTTTGCCATGCTGCTGCGCTGCGACATCCGCAAGGTCCTGCGGCTCGGGCCCCGGATGCTGATCGGCTTCTTCTCCGCCACGCTCACCATCATCATCGGCTTCGTGGTGGCCTTCGTGCTCATGAAGGGCGTCATCGGCAGCGATGCCTGGATGGGCCTGGGCGCCCTCTGCGGCTCCTGGATCGGCGGCAGCGGCAACATGGTGGCCGTGCAGGCCGCTCTGGACATCAGCGAGGCAGATATGGGCTATGCCCTGGTCATCGACTCCATCGACTACTCCCTGTGGGTCATGTTCCTGCTCTGGGCCATCCAGCTGGCGCCCGCCTTCAACAAGTGGACCAAGGCTGACACCACCAAACTGGACGAGGTCTCCGTCCGTCTGGAGGAGGAGGCCAAGCTGAACACCAAGCCCATCTCCTTCCAGAGCCTGCTGCTGCTCATCGGCTGCGCCTTCCTGGTCAGTGCCATTGCCACCAGTGTGGGCGCCAAGCTCTACGCCTGGACCAACTTCTCCGACAAGGCCACCTGGACCGTCCTCTTCGTCACCGCCGTGGCGCTGATCGCCGCCGTGACGCCTCTGGGCAAGGTCGCGGGTTCCGTGGAAGTTTCCAACCTGCTGCTCTACGCGGTCATCGGCCTGCTGGCCTCCCGCGCAAGCCTGCTGGAACTGGGCGACGCGCCGGCATGGATCCTCACCGGCTTCATCGTGCTGGCCATCCACACCGTGCTGATGCTGCTCATCTGCAAGCTGCTGAAGCTGGACCTCTTCACCGCCGGCGTTGCCTCCCTGGCCAATATCGGCGGCACCGCCTCCGCGCCGGTGCTGGCCGGCTCCTACTCCGGCTCCCTGGTGCCTGTGGGCATCCTGATGGCTCTGATGGGCTATGTGGTGGGCACGCCTCTGGCCGTGCTCTGCGCCAGACTGATGGCGGCCCTGGCCTGAGGCAGCCGCAAAATGCTCCGTCCTTCTGAGCGGAGCGAAGAATCGCATGAAAAAAAGACACTATGCAAGTGAATTTTCACTTGCATAGTGTTTTATCCGAACGTATTGCTTGGAAAGGAGAGCCTGGATGAGCGTCTTTTCCGGACTGGAACCCAAATCTGTATTTTCATATTTCGAGCAGATCTGCGCCATCCCCCACGGATCCCACAACACCAAAGCCATCAGCGACTATCTGGCGGATTTCGCCCGGGCGCGGGGTCTGCGCTTCCGGCAGGATGAAAACAACAACGTGATCATCTGGAAGGCGGCCTCTCCCGGCTACGAGGAGGCCCCCTGCGTCATGCTCCAGGGCCATATGGACATGGTCTGCGAGAAGGCGCCCGGCTGTAAAAAGGACATGGACCGGGAGGGACTGGACCTTTTCGTGGAGGGAGACGAGGTCGGCGCCCGGGGCACCACCCTGGGCGGGGACGACGGCATCGCCGTGGCCATGGCCCTCGCGGTGCTGGACGACGACGCCATCCCCCACGGGCCCCTGGAGTGCCTCTTCACCACGGATGAGGAGGTGGGTCTGCTGGGCGCCCGGGCTCTGGACGCCTCCGACCTGCGGGCCGTCTGCATGCTGAATCTGGACTCCGAGGCGGAGGGCGTGCTCACCGTGAGCTGCGCCGGCTCCACCCGGGCCCTCTGCACCCTGCCTGTGACCCGGGAGCCCTTCCCGGGCTCGACCCTGCTGCTGACCGTCACCGGCCTGCTGGGCGGCCACTCCGGGGAGGAGATCCACAAGGGCCGGGCCAACGCGGATATCCTGCTGGGCCGGGCGCTGGACACGCTGGCAAGGCGCACAGAGCTGCGGCTCATCCGGGCGGAGGGCGGCAGCAAGGATAACGCCATCCCCCGGGAGGCAAGGGCCCTCATCCGCGCGGCGGACCCCGCCGCCGCCCAAAGCGCCTGCGCGGAGCTCGCCGCGGCGCTGCAGGAGGAATTCCGCGTCACGGACCCGGACATCTCCCTCAGCCTCGCCCCGGCGGAATGTGACGAAGTTCCCATGGACGCCGAGAGCAGCCGCCGGATCCGCAGCTTTCTGTTCTGCGCCCCCAACGGGGTGCAGGTCATGAGCCCGGAGGTCCCCGGTCTGGTGCAGACCTCCCTGAACCTGGGCCAGGTCTATACGGCGGAGGACGCGGTCATGGCCCGCTTCATGGCCCGCTCCAGCCTCTATTCCCAGCAGCTGGAGACCACCCGGCGCGTCATCGCCCTGACCGAGGCCCTGGGCGGCAGCGTGGAGATCCCCGCCTCCTATTCCGGCTGGGCCTACCGGGCGGATTCCCCGGTGCGGGAGCGGACGGCGGAGGCCTTCCGTGCCCTCTACGGCAGAGATCCCCGGATCGAGGCCCTCCACGCCGGTCTGGAATGCGGCGTGCTCTCCGGCAAGATGCCCTGGCTGGACTGCATTTCCTTCGGCCCGGACCTGATCAAGATCCACACCCCCGAGGAGCGGCTCCGCATCGCGTCCACCCAGCGGACCTGGGCGCTGCTGCTGGAGACCCTGCGCCGTCTCCGCTGAGGCGCGAAAGGAGAACGACCCATGAGCAAGGACAAAACTTCCGTCATTTTTACCGGCGACATCGGCTTTGACCGCTACATGGCCCGGCGCTGGGAGGACGAAAAGCTGCTGGACGAGAAAACCCTGGCCTTTTTCCGCAGCGCGGACCACGTGGCCGCCAATGTGGAGGGCGCCCTCATCGACGCCGTGGACGACGGCAGCCGGGGCGTGTTCTTCCACAGCATGGACCCGGCGGCCGCCTGCCTGCTGGAGAAGATCGGCGCGGACATCTGGTGTATCGGCAACAACCACACTATGGACGCGGGTCGGGAGGGCGTCATCAGCACCCGGGCCCTGGCGGCGCAGATGGGCTGCTGCACCATCGGCGCGGGCCTCAACGAGGTGGAGGCCTCCGAGCCCATCTATCTGGAGGAGGCCGGGGGCATCGGCATGTTCGGCGTGGCCTACATGGCCGAGTGCATCCCCGCCACCGCCACCGAGCCCGGCATCTTCCGCTGGGACGACATGGCCTATATCGCAAGCCGCATCGCCGAGGTGAAGTCCAAGGCCCGCTGGTGCGTGATCGTCTCCCACGGCGGCGAGGAGTTCACCAGCCTGCCCTCCCCCTACACCCGGGACCGCTACCTGAAATATCTGGAGCTGGGCGCGGACGTGGTGGTGGCCCACCATCCCCATGTGCCGGAAAACTACGAGCTCTTCCCCGACGGCAAGGCCATCTTCTACTCCCTGGGCAATTTCATCTTCGATACCGACTATCAGCGGGCCCACCTCTACACCGATATCGGCGTGCTGCTGAAGCTGATATTCACCGAGGAGAAGCTGGATTTCGAGGCTCAGGGCATCCGCATCATCCGGGGTGAGGAGCGCATCGAGGCAGCCCCCCTGCCGGAGATCTTCACCAACGTCCCGGCGGAGGAATACGCGCTGCTGGCGCCGCTTGCAGCCCAGGCCTTCGTGAAGGAGGACATGCGCAAGATGATCTACCTGGAGCCCGGGCGCTTCACCGAGGCTCCGGCGGAGGTCTGGCGGGATTACTTCTTCAGCACCGAGCCGGACGGCTATTTTGAGGGCGCCCACATGGACTTCTCCCTGATCGTGCCCCTCTCCCGCAGATCCGAGGCCGGCGCCTGGCGGGAAAGCAGGCTGGAACAGGTGAAGGCCTACCTCCTGCGCCAGCTGGAGGAAAGAGCGTAAAGCAAAAAGATACGGTATCGTCTGCGGCAATGATGGCAACGCATCACCGCAGGCGATCCCTTTTTCTTTTCCCATATGGCAAGCGCGCAAAAGAGGTGTCCGCCTCAAAGACAGATCCTTCCGATCTGTCCGCGAAGCGGACACCGCAACTTTTCACTCTTCCCTGTTCACTTTTCCCTTGATCGTACCGGTCTTCCGCCCATCTGGCGGGGTTCGTGTCGATGTATTCCCAAACCTGGCGATAGTCCTCTTCGTTTCGGATCACATGCTCGTGATAGGAGCGCTGCCAAAGCGGGTTTTCTCCCAGAAAAGGCCGTGCCATGCGTGTGGTCAGGGATTTCAGCACC